>CADAHV010000011.1:0-27020 GCA_902787775.1 uncultured Erysipelotrichaceae bacterium
GGGAGAAGATGACACATGGCAATGATCGGTTTTTCGACATGGAACAGTTCTTTTAACCAGTTGCTGGTATCGGCAAAGAAATCTAATGGCATTGATGATCCTCCTTTTTACCAAACGCTCTTGACTATGAATCCGTTGTCATCCACTTTCAGCATGATGACTGTCTGCTGGTCTTTCGCGTTATAGATCCAAAGCGCCTTGGCTTTTTCGTTGTATGTCCAATGATCCACGTCAAAATCCGGATCATTCTTGCAGGCTTCCACAAGCTCGTCTATCGTTTTTACCGTAAATCCTCTATCAAGCATAAATACTCCTTTTATTTGCAATAATGCGCTACAGCAAATTCCTTATCCTGGAAAATGCCTCTGCCGATAACGGCGCAATAGATACCGGAATCCTTTAGTCTCTGGAAAGTCTCGTAAGTGACGCATCCATCGATCCAGATTCTGTATTTTCCTTCCTTTGCCAACTTTATGGCAAAATCTTCCATATCCTTCAGATAATTCTGTTCGATATCCCAGTGCGCGGTTGTATTGACCAGTATGTCGCTGGATGCGTTGAGAAGATCCTGAAGATCAGATCTCATCAGGTCCTCATCACACAGATTGACTCCCGAGTGAATACCGGCCTTCTTGAACTTTTCGATCACTTCCAACGGTTTTGCCAGATGGGACACCTGTATAAAGGTGACGTCGCATCCGCATTCTTTGACATCTTCGAGATAATCAAGCGGATTCAAGACTTCCAGATGCATCGTTTTCTCAGAACTCGTTGAGATTGAACAGATGCCTTTTGCCATCTTCATGCCAAACGAGATGCCGCCTACTGCTACTCCATCTTCGATATCGATATGAATGTTATCAAAATATTTATCGATGAAAGCGACCTCAGAGGCAACGTTAAGCACATCGGCAGAAGCGATCGATGGTGATACTTTCATCATAAGTCTCCCCTGAATTTCCTGGCGATATCCATCAGCTCTTTTACTCTGTTTTGATCAACAGCTTCATAGAACTGTCCATCATATTTAAGTGAAGTGCCGACTACACAGCCATCTGCTATGCTCAGTGTCTTTTCCACCGTGGAAGCTTTGACACCGTTGGAGGCAAAGACCGGCGTTGAAGTTACCTGTTTTGCACGGCTGATCAGCGAATCATCGATTGGTCTTCCGGCTGTCAGTCCAAATACCAGCATCGCATCCGGAGCCATGGAGAATCCTACGGACTTCACCACATCTTCAATCGGTCTTTCGGAAATCTGCTTCGCTCCTTCCGGAACGATCGTTGCCAGCATTTTCAGATTATCCAAATGCAGTTCTGCCTTATGGCGCATCATTTCACCCATCTGGATCGAAGAGATGCCGTCATCTGAAACAAAAGCGCCAAAGAAAGTGCCACGGATAAAGTCCGCTTCAACGGCACAAGCCAAATCCAGTGCCTTATAAGGATCCACGGCAACGTTCACGCCAAATGGTACCTTGATCTCTTTTTTAAGCTCGCCAATGATCCTGGCCATGCAGGCAATGGTGACCGGTCTGACATTGTCTGTATAAGGAATGGAGAATTCGTTGGTAAAAAGAACACCATCAATACCACCCTCTTGCAAAGCGTGAAGGTCATGTCTTGCCCGGTCGATGACCTTAGCAAGGCCTGCCTGTTCATCGTATTTGGGATCGGTCGGCATAGCCATCAGATGCATCATACCGATGACCGGCTTGTCTGTCCCAAACATTTCTTTCATCCACATATCAGTTATTTCCTCTGTATGCCTTGGCTTTATCCATCAGCTGTTTGACTCTGTCTTTATCAACCTTGTTGTAGAAATAGCCGTCATATTTTAACCAGGTTCCTACTACACAGCCATCCGAGATGGAAAGGATGTTTTCAACCGTCTCTGCCTTTACGCCGTTAGAAGCGAAGACCGGAGTGGAAGTAGCGCTCTTGGCTCTGGTGATATTGCTGGTATCGATCTGCGCACCGGCGTTGTTGCCATAAACCAGCAATGCGCCCGGAGCGATCGAGAAGGTTACGGATTTGGCAACGTCTTCAATCGGACGTTCCGCAATCTGCTTTGCTCCTTCCGGAACAAGTGTGGCAAGAGTATAGATGTTCTTGCAGCCGACATCGACTCTGTGGCGCTCGATCTCACCCTGCTGGACGGAAGTAATGCCATAGTCTCCTGCATAGGCGCCGAACAAGGTCTCTCTTACAAAGCTGGCTCCTGTGGCAGCCGCCAGATCAAATACCTTGTAAGGATCCATTGCCACATCAACGCCAAACGGAACCTTGATCTCGCTTAACAGTTCACCGATGATCCTGGCCATACAGGCGATGGTGACGACTCTTACATTGTCGGTATAGGGAATGGAGAACTCATTGCAGAATAAGATGCCGTCGATTCCTCCATCCTGCAAGGCATGGACATCTTCCCTCGCCCGGTCAATGACTGCCTGGATACCGCCTTTTTCATCGTACTTCGGGTCAGTCGGCAAAGCCATCAGATGCAACATACCGATGACTGGCTTGTCTGTACCAAATACTTCCTTCATCCACATAGTGTTTTTCCTCCTTATTGGTTTATTATTTATTGTTCTAATATGTCTTTGATTTCCCTGAATGAATAGACTTCTCTATCTGCCATAGAAGTATCCTGAATGATTCTTGATCCCTTAAAGCCGACGGTAAAGATACCGGAAGCCTTTCCTGCCCTGATGCCGTTGACCGAATCTTCGATAATCATCAGTTCCTTTTTATCAAGACCCATTTTTTTCGTGACCAGATTATAGATTTCCGGGTCAGGTTTGGAATGCTTGAGCGAATCTCCTGAGATCACATGTGTAAAGAATCTTGTGATGTCTAAAGTGTCCATGATCGTATAGAGATAGTCATAGCTTGAAGAAGAGGCCACGGACATGACGAGATCTTTATCATGACAATACTCTAAGAATTCTTTAAGACCATCCATCGGTTCAAAGGTCTTGATATCTGACAACTGTTCATAGACCTTCATGGAATCGGAAATGAAAGTTTCCTTTGAAACATCAAGATCAAACTGTCTTTTGAGACACATATAAATGTCTGACATGTTCTGACCGATCAGGTAAGTCAGTTCATCAAAATGAGAATCGATGCCCAACGTCTTAAGATAGGCAATGACCGATTCGACATACCTCACTTCACTGTCTACAATGACGCCGTCAAAATCAAAAACAATACCCTTATACATACTTACGATTCTTTTATAACACTCACTATTTTTTGAAGTGAAATCGGCGAATTTTTTACACAAATGAATTTGTGCGAAATGCCAATAGCCGATAAAATCAGCCTCTATGAAGTAAATTCTCAAAATAAATGTTAATGTGTGTAATAATAAAATATGAAAAATAACACAAAATGCAGATCATGTAACACTCTTCTATTTATAAGGTGATGATATTAAACAAAAAGCTACACTAAATTGGAGGAAAAAAATGATTAATCGAAGAGAGAAGATCCGTGAATACATACGGAACAAAACAATTCAGCTGATCAAAGACGAAAAAATCAACGACAACGGTATCGAAGCCGAAGACATTTCGTATGATTTGAAGATCGACCGAGCAAACGTTTCCCGCGAACTCAATTCTCTCTGGAAGAACGGCGAACTCATAAAGATCGCCGGAAGACCGGTCTTTTATCTGGATTCAAAAGTTATTTCCAACACTTTTCCGGAAAGCTATATTCCAACCTTTATCCCAAAGGAAGAACACCTCAGCGATTACATCAATTCCGCTAACACGTATCAGTCACCCTATGACAATCATCTTGACCTTTCCAACATGATCGGTTCCGACGGTTCCCTCGTCGAAGTCATACGCAAAGCAAAAGCCGCTATCGCCTACCCGCCTTACGGATTGCATACACTGATCACCGGCAATTCCGGAACCGAAAAATCAACGCTTGCGGATTCAATGGTCGAATACGCGATCAAAAGCGGATTCAAGAATAAACGCTGCCCGTATTTCGATATCGACTGTCGAAGGGCGAATGCCAACATCACGCAGTTTGAGGAAAAACTCTTCGGTATCCAGGATGAATACAACAAAGAGAATTCCCATAAAGGAATTCTCGAAATGTGTACAAACGGTTTTCTTCTCTTGCAGAACATCGATTATCTTCCGCAACCCACCGTCGATCTGATCTCCTCATTGTTGAACAAAGGATACTTCACAAGGATGAATTCCTCCACTCAGATCCCTGTTCGCTTTATGATGATCCTGATTTCTTCCAGGAAGCTGAGCGATCCGAAGCTATTGCCTTTTACTCACTACATCACAACCAATATTGCTCTTCCCGATATGGATGACCGCGGCGTCTATGAAAAACTCGTCATGATCATGGACTGCTTTGCCAGGGAAGCGCGTAATATTAAAAAAGCGATCCGCGTATCAAAGGAAGTCATATTCTCCTATGCAGTAAAGATCTACACGGAAAACATTACAAAACTTGAAAATGAGATCCGCGACGCCTGCTCACAAGCTTACTCCGACAATATCAGCAAAGACACGCGTTTTATCGACATAACACTTTCCGACCTTCCAAAAGAAGTAACGGATTATGACCGGCCTGCGCTGACGAACAAGGATGCCGAAAGACTTGCTCCTATGATGCTGGACATCATATACAATGATCATATCTATTTTGATTCCAATGGCCATTCGGAAGAGTTCGATTTCTTTGAACATTTTCCACATAATACGGCTACCAGTTTCAAAGATCAGTTCATGAATGATTATTTCGATCCGACAGCTCTGAAAGACATCAACCAGGTCGTTGATCAGAGTATCGGCATTATCAAAAACAGCAATTCGCAGCAGCTTTCGCAGCTTGAACTGAGCGTTGAACCTGAAATACGGACAATGGTCAATTCCATTCTGTTCCACAACAGCGCCTTTTTCTTCTTGCAGGAAAATCAGGAATATCTTTACGGATTATACATGCATATCGCATCCATTCTCTCCGGGCACGCCATCGATCTTTCCTCTTTCCAGATTGAAGATCAGGATCCTTCAAGTCCGGAATACAAGGTCGCCGCTTCCATCGCCAATCAGATGAAAGACCGGCATGATATTGAATTATCCGAAAACGACAAAGCCTTTATCAGCGCATATCTGAAGCGGATCCGTAAATCGCTCACACGCGGCAAAGTTTCCATCGTTGTGGCAGTCCATGGAGAATCGATCGCTTCGCAAATGGTTGATTATGTCAAAAAGACTTCAGACAGCAAAGTAAATATCGAAGCACTCGATTACCCTTATGATATGTCTTTTGAAACCTTCCTGGATAAAGCAACCGAAACGATACGGCGCATCGATGAAAAAGCAGGCGTGCTGATCCTGGCAGACTATGAACCATTGACCGAATTGGGTTCCTATATCAGCAAGCTTACCGGCATCCCGTGCAAGACGCTTGCGCCGATCACAATGCATCGTTTGATCGATCTGAGTGAAAAAAGCACTTATTCCATTAACACACTCAATGACCTGTCATTTTCCGGATTGAAAAACTCGATCGCCGATTTTCAAGGTGAAGAGGAATTCATTACCGAGCTGGTAGAAAAAAAGATCATTCCGATCTGTCAATTCATTGATCCATACAAAGCCATCACAATCCTGCAGCATTGCCTCAAAAACATCTTTGGCAAACTGGGAGCGGATTATTCTGATGTGATCGCTACGGATTACTACCTTCAGGCAATTCCGATGTTAGAAAGAGTCATACGGTCAGAGCCGTTGCAGAATAAGAAGCTCTACCGCTTTATTTCCACAAACAATCAGCTGATGCAAACCATCACACAGTCCTTGGAACCGGTCAATCACGCATATTCGGTCCGTATACCGCCGGCAGAAGTTGCGGCAATCGCAAAACTGTTTCTTCCACTCACGAAAAACAAATAAAGATCCGCTTTTGCGGATCTTTACTCTTCATCGGGTTGCGGTACCATAAAATGGTCATTCAGCAGTGTTTTAAGTTCTTCTATATCGCAGTTATCCATTTTCTCCAGGAAGGAAGCATCTTTCAGAGAACGAATCACTCTCGTGACGATCTTTATATGTTCGCTGTCATCCAGCAAGGCCAGATTCAGTACATAGCGCACATCGATATCCTGATCCCAATCCGCCATGGAGCGGAATTTGATCGGGCTTTCCAATTTCAATGCACAGATGGCCTGTTTCAGAACGTAATCCTTTGAAGCGTGTGGGATCGCGACTGGACAGAACTCAGTGAGTCCTGTCGGATACTCCTTTTCCCTTTCAACGCATTTCTCCCAGAATTCTTCAACGACACAGCCGTTGCGGAACAGCTCCTGCCCCGTCATTTTCAAGGCTTCTTCCCAGTTTTCGGCTTTGCCTTCAATTACATAAACCTCGCTCATTTTTTATCTCCCTTCTTGCGAATCGGCTTGCTTCGAACAATCTTCTTCGAAGTGTCAATCGCTTTTTCTCTGTCGATATGAATGACTTCAATCCTTTTTCTTTTCTTTTTTATCGCATCAAGTATCTCCATTGTTTTTTCTTCTCCGAATACATTCGGAATTGAGAACTTTGTCTGCCTTTCATCTCTTATATAAAACCTGATCCTGATCTCAGGGTTGTATTCGATCTTAAGCAGGTCATCATATTTGATGTGCCTGAAATCAACCAAGCCGTCCCAAAAATAGATCTCGTCGTCTCTTAACTCCAATCTGAGCAGAAATCCGCGCAAACAATAAAACACGCCCAAAAGGATCCCGACGATCCAGAACGCGATATTATAGACAGCTTTAGAATAAAAGAATCTTCTGCTGATAAGGATATACGCCATGGCAATCAGTACAAGAATACCGAAAAGCATATATCTTATCCTGAACTTCTTTTCACATTTATATACTTTCATCTCTAAAACAAAATAAAAGGATTGTCCGGAAAATGTTTCCGGACAATCTCTCATTACAATTACCAGGCGCCTAATAACTTGGCTACAACACCCAGCAAGACACACTGCAATTCTTCTATACCAGAACCAGTGACCTGGCCCATAGAAGCAGTGATATAACCTGTCTCAAGAGCCAACTTCGTAGCTAACGGAGCCATGAAGCTGTACATCTCGAAGCAATAGACCAAGCAGACCGAGGAGGCAACGATAGTCTTGAAGACATCACCTTTCGCAAACAGTGAACATGCACATGTTGTGTAGCAAAGTGAACCGATAGAGGCGATCGGGAATACCGTGACACCCGGCAAGAAAGCCAGAGCAAGTGCAATCGGGATCATAATGACAGAGCACTGAATACCGACTTCATCACCTAAGTACAGAGCTTCATCCATACCGATGTAGATGTCGTAGTCATCACCTAAGTGTGACTTGAAGAATTTACGGGCAGCATTAGAAACCGGTACAAGACCTTCCATAAGCAGGCCGACCATCTTCGGAACCAGGATGATACAAGCGGCAATCGTGACAGACATGGTGATCGCAGTAGCCAGATCCAGTCTTGTGATAACGGAGATCAATACACCTGCGAAGAAAGCCAGAACGGAAGTTTCACCGAAGGAACCAAGCTTGTCACTGACCCATTTTGCGTTGATATTGATTTTGTTGAGACCAGGAATTGCATCAATGATCTTGCATACAACCCAGTCAATGCCCCACATATAGTAAGCATCTGAGTTACAGCAGGTTGTACCAGGAAGTCCATAGTATTCCTGCCAGTAAGGAGCAATCTTATCACCTAATTTCAGAACGATAACGAAAGTTCCCAAACCGATAAGGATACCGATGATAGCAGAAACAACCTGAGACATACCAAGCATCATGCAGACATAATAGGAGATCGCAGCACCGAGGATGAAGTGCCAGTAGTTCCAAACGTCGACATCCATCGTCTTTGTGAATTTCGTACGGATCAGGATGTAGTTAAGAATCATACCGAGAGGTACGATGGCAATTGCGAATGGTGTAGACCAGGCGATCGCACCGATGCCTTCCCAGCCAATATCAGTAACTGTGAAACCTGCCCCTAAATTGGCATAATGCTGTACTGCAGGTGATAATGCATCACACAATACACCGATAACAAGGTTGATACCAGTAAAACCGGCACCAATCTTCAAACCGTTCTTGAAGGAATCAA
The DNA here is from genome assembly GCA_902787775.1 of uncultured Erysipelotrichaceae bacterium. Classification (GTDB taxonomy): domain Bacteria; phylum Bacillota_I; class Bacilli_A; order Erysipelotrichales; family Erysipelotrichaceae; genus Colivicinus. The sequence continues at coordinate 8,155 of CADAHV010000011.1, forward strand.
ACAGATTCATCTTGAAGAACAAGCCCAAGATCGTGATTACGAACGGAAGAAAGATGCCTCCGCCCAAGTTAAGCACGAAGTTGACAATACTAGATAGAATTTGCATATAGTCCCCTTTCCTAACTTACTTTAATCTGCTTTATACTTAGCAGCGGCCTCCAACAAAGCAGCTTTGACATCCTCAATCACAGCTTCTTCATTGATACCACTGATTAAGCCATCAACTCTTACAAGCTTTGTTCCAATATCCTGTCTGAAATTGGAAGTAACGAAACAAACATCAAAATTAGATGCATTTGCCGGAACATTCTGAATACGTTCCTTGTGAACATCCACATCGACGCCGATTTGTTTGGCGATCTTTGTGATCTCTTCAGCAGCATAAGCACTCGTTGCAATGCCTGAACCACAGGCAATCATGATTCGAACAGCCATTGTTTTTTACTCTCCTTCAAGATATTTATAACATCAGCAAAAAAACCGTAAAAGTGAAGCGCTTTCATAACACACTTTTTTATTGTGTTAAAAAAAGCCCTTTTATTTATTGATTTTTTTATTTCTTTTCAGCCATTCATATCATTTGTGTATCTTTTTAAAACAGATATTTAACACAGTTTTTCATAAAAAAGCGGATTTATGTACAATGATAGTTCTTCTTTTTACACAGATTTTTTCTTCTGAAAAGATCATAAATATCGAAAAGGACCTCATTACGTTAAAATGAAGCTGATGATAAAAGGAATAATATTTGATTGTGACGGGGTTCTGCTCGATTCCGAGCCCTTATTCACGATTGCGGTTGAAAACCTGGCCAGAGACAAAGGAGTTCCAGTCGACATGACTACGCTTCCCGACTGCAACGGCATTACCGGCAGGCAGTTCTGCAAGATCCTTCTTTCACAATATCCTGAATTGAGTGACGAACCGGAAGCTTTTATAAAAGAGTATTACGAGTATTGCGACGCTCTTCTGATGTCTGATGAATTGCAACCGATGAAAGGAATCGTTGAATTCACCAGGAAACAGCACGCACAAGGAAAAAAGCTGGCTATCGCCTCCTCTTCTCCCGAATACTATGTTCGGCATAAGATTGCGCTCTTTGGCATTGAAGACTGCTTTGATTTCATCGTTTCCGCCAATGACGTCACTAAGTCCAAACCGGACCCGCAGGTCTATCTGATCGCCTGCGAAAAGATGAAGGAGAAGAAAGAAGATCTGATTGTCATTGAAGATGCGCCAAACGGCATCAAAGCCGGTAAAGCAGCCGGATTGTATGTCGTGGGATTCAAAGGTTCAAAACTGCTGCAGGATACTTCCCTGGCTGATGAGGAAGTCTATGAATTTGCGGATATTGCAATATTGAAAGGATAAACATGTTACAGAAAATCGATTCGATTTTGCAGGAACTCTGCCTTTTGCCAAGTCTTTCCGGGCATGAGCAGCTTGTTTCCAATCGCATGCGTGAATGTTTTCAATCTTATGGATTAAAAGTTGAAACGGATGTGCTTGGCAACACGATCACCTGTATCAAAGGGGGAGATCACACCCGCAGGGTCATGGTCAGTGCACACATGGATTCACCCGGCCTTATGGTCAAGACAATCGATGAGGACGGCTTTATCCATTTTGAAAGAGTCGGAGGGATCCCAGAGAAGACGCTCGTTGCCCTTCGCGTTGCTGTCGAGTCAAAAGGTGGCTACATTCCGGGGGTCATCGGCGTCAAATCGCACCATCTGACCTCCGCAGAAGAAAAGTATAAAGTTGACCGCTATCAGGATCTCTATATTGATATCGGCTGTCACAACAGAAAACAGGTCCTTGATCTGGGCGTAAAGATTGGAAACGCCATCACCTACCAGCCTTCTTATGTCCATATGGCTAACAGCGTCGTTTCTGCCACTTCCCTGGACAACCGGATCGGCTGCAGCCTTCTGGTGCTTCTGGCGGAATGGTTTTCCAAAAACCCGCCTGAACATGATCTGTATCTGGTTTCAACCGTGCAAGAAGAATATACGATACGAGGTGCCGTTGTGGCATCACGAATGATAGCTCCGGACATCATCTTCTGCCTTGATGCGGAAATGGCCACGGATACGCCGGATCTGACAGGAGCTGGTGAAGTAACGATGGAAAACGGACCGGTCATGTCCATGTACAATTTCCATGGACGAGGCACCTTGAATGGCGCAATGCCTCACCCAAGTCTTGTAAGGCTGATGGAAAAGATCTCACAAGAAGCGGGCATCCCGTTACAGCGTGTAGCAGGCATTGGTGGTTTGACCGAGCTTGCGTACATGCAGACGGAAGGCAAAGGCTGTGCCGGTATCGACATCGGTGTACCGTTCCGCTATTCCCATTCCTGCATCGAAACGGTCTCTTTAGCCGATATAGAAAAGACATACGAATTATTAAAACAGGCGTTATCAAAGATAGGCCCTGACTTCGACTATTTAAGCAGATAAAAAAACGGCGTTGCCGTTTTTTTACTATCATTCAATCATCTGGCTTAACGCATCGTTATACCCGTCGGAAATCTGTTTATTGTCCATAGCGGATATGGCGACATAGCCGTTCATCAACGCCGACTCATCGATGCGCAAGTCCTTTTCATCCCCTTCAAAGGTGATGTGGGAATGGCCGATCGCGATATAGTTTACACCATCTTCGACCACACCTCTGTAAAGGTCGTGATAAACCATCGTCCCGGAACGGTCACAGAGTCGGATCCCTTTGATCTCGTTCATATCAAGATCCGGTACATTGACGTTGAGGAAGAATTCGCCTTTCCTTTCATTGTCCAGATATTTTTGGGCGATCTTCTTTCCATATTCGGCTGCCGGCTCAAAACGATCGGAAACAAAACTATCAAGGGATAAAGCCATTGAGGGAGTTCCATAAATAAAAGCCTCCCTGGCTGCCGCGATCGTACCGGAATAGATGATATCCGTCGAGACATTGGCTCCCTTGTTGATGCCGGAAACCACCAGATCGATCTTCTCCCCGATCAGAAAAAACAAAGCCATGTGCACGCAGTCTGCCGGTGTTCCCCATAAGGCATACGCTTTCTTGGCGTAGGGAACATCCCTTTCCTCATATCGGACTTTCCCTTTGACCGTCAGATGATGGGAATTGGAGCTTCTTTCGTCATTAGGCGCCACCACATAGACATCGCCCAGTTCACTGAAAGTCTTGACCAGCTGTCGCAGACCCTTGAAATCGATGCCGTCATCGTTTGTTATAAGTATATTCATAGCGCAATTTTAACATAAGAAAACGGGCTTTCGCCCGTCATCTTATTCATTTTCCTGATTTTCAAACTTCTCTTTGCGACTGTCGAGAATCTTGTTCAGGATCGCCTTCAAAGACTCTTTTTCTTCTTCACTCAGCATCTCAAAGAAAGAAGGTCTTTCTTCCATCGCTTCTTCCTCACTGATCAAAGTGATCAAAGAAGCCCTCTTGTCTTCATCGTCTTTGCTTCTTTCAATCAGTCCTTTCTCTTCCATCTTGCTCAGGATCTCGGAGATCGAACCCGGCTTGATGTCCAAAAGCCTTTGTAAAGTCCTCTGCGACATCGTGCCGCCGTTTTCCTTTAATATGGCAATGATGCGGTCCTGACTCATGCCGAAGCGTCTTCTGACCTCGTGGCCCATCATTCTGGCTACCGCCATATACATGCCCTCGAGATCATTGCGGTCCCGCATGAACGGATGATGCATCCCGTGTCTGTGACAATGCCGTCTCAAAGGATGATGTCTTCTTTCTTCGCATCCCGATCCGTTTGTTTCATCTATAAAATGTCTCATCATGAACTCCTTTCTATTAGGTACCTAAATATCTTACAGCTACACTTTAAATAAAAACATTCCATATGTCAAGGTACCTAACCATATTGTACTTTCGGTACAAGAAAAGGCAGACTAAGCTGCCTTGTTCAGTTCTTCTAAGATCGGATAGATCCCTCTGAGGTCTTCGATCCTGTATCCTTTATAGGACTCAGCCGGACGTAAGGGATCGGATACTACCCAGACCGGCGTCATATTTGCCCGACAGGCGCCGAGGATGTCGGTGGCGAAGACATCGCCGATCATCAGACATTCCTCGTTTTTCACACCCAGTCTTTTCGCCATGATGTCGAAGATCCTCGCATCCGGCTTATGGATGCCCAGATCACCTGATACGATCACTTCATCGAAATAGCCTTCGATGTTGACCTTTTTGATCTTGTTGTGCTGGGAAGAAGAATCGCCGTTGGATAAGATCGCCAGCTTGTACTTCTTCTTCAGATTTTCCAGCACCTCGATCGTCTCTTCACGAAGCATCGTATAGGTATACATGTTCTCGTAATAAAACGGGACAAACTTCTCTTCAAAATCACTTGGCAGATAGGAACCGTACTTGCGAAAGAAAGGAATGAGCCTGACATCGACATCGATGATGCCGTTGCAGTCAAAATACATCATGTCCTGCAACACTGCTTCGTATTCCATCTCGTTCATATCCTTGAAGAAGGGACGGAAATAATCCCGGAAGACCTCGTAGGCGTTCTTCATGCGGTTGGACAGCGTTCCGTCAAAATCGAAGATGACCGCCTTAATCATTGACCGCTTCCGCCTTCTCGATGATCTTCTTGCACTTGCGCTCAAACTCCGGTCTTTCCATCATGACGATGGCGCCGCAGCCTTCACACTTGATCTTGATATCGACACCCATGCGGATGATCTTCCAGTAATGGGATTTGCGGCAGGGATGATCCTTCTTCATCTGCACGATATCGTATAAACCGTAATTCTCTACCATAAAACCTCGCTGTCTAAGATGATCGTGACCGGACCATCATTCACTAATGCGATCTTCATATCTGCACCGAAGATCCCCTCTTCCACTTGTAAACCAAGATCTCTCAGGCAGGTATTAAAAAGATCGTACAGTCGCTTCGCCTTCTCTCCCCCTAAGGCATCCGTAAAACTTGGACGGTTGCCCTTGGCACAGTCGGCATAAAGCGTAAACTGCGAGATCGAAAGCACCCTTCCTTCAACGTCATAGATCGAACGATTGATCTTGCCGTTTTCATCTTCAAAGATCCTGAGCTTGGAAAACTTCTCAGCCATCTTTTTCACTACGGCCTCATCATCATTCAGGCCCAGTCCGACCAGGACCATAAAGCCCTGATCGATCTGACCGGTGATCTTGCCATCGACTTTGCAGGATGCTTCAGATACTCTCTGTACGATCAGTCTCATTTATTTCGTGTTCTTGACCTTTACCCAAAGCTCGGAGATGGTCTTGAGGACTTCTTCATTGTTGTGGAAGACTTCGTCCTTAGCCGTCTTGTCACGCGGGATATATGCGTCGATGCCGGCATAGTCTTCCTGCGAGATCGCTTTTAAAGCTTCCGCATTGACAGAAGAGTAACCGACAAAGACAGAGTTTTCATACGCTGCATCGTAATCGGTGATGTAGTCAATGAACTTGTAGGCTGCATCGACATTCTTGGCATCCTTGTGGATGACCATGGCATCGACAAAGTAGTTGGTGCCTTCAGTCGGTGCCCAGAACTTGATGTTTTCGTTGTCCAGAGCGATCAGAGCTGCATCGCCGGAATACATCATACCCATTGCCTTTTCGCCGTTCGCCAGACCGTCGATCGCCTCATCGGTGACATAAGCCGGATCCATGTTGACAGCGATGTCAACGAGCCATTCGTAAGCGGCATTGAGTTCTTCTTCCTTGTCCGTGTTCATGGAATAGCCTAAAGCCTTTTCTGCCATCATGAATGCATCACGGATGGAGTCGTACATGTAGATCATGCCTTTGTATTTGGTGTTTCTGAGAACATTCCAGCCCTGTGATTCAACATCAGCCTTGTCGACCAGTGTCTCATCATAGCAGATGCCGACATTTCCCCAGAAATAAGGAACAGAGTAATCGTTGTTCGGATCGAAGTCCATATTCAGAACCTGTCCGTAGATCTTGTCCATGTTCTGAAGTTTCGATTTGTCCAGAGGCTGGATCATTTCTTCGCTGATCAGACGTTCGATCATATAATCCGACGGAATGATGATGTCGTATACGGTGCCGCCAAGCAGCTGCGTATACATCATTTCATTGGAATCAAAAGTTGTGATATAGACCTTGATGCCGGTCTCATCTTCGAAAGCGTTGATTACATCGTTGGAGATGTATTCACCCGGTAAAAAGATATAGAGCTCTCCGCCCTCTTTGCCGGAAGAGCCACCACCGTTTCCGTTGGAGCATCCGACCAGAAGCAGCAGGACAGCCAGTACACTAAGCAGTTTTTTCATCATTTTTCCTCCTCGCCTTAAGCATAGGCATTACATTACTGAAAATCAGGACGATCGTGATCGCTAAGACGATGATCGTCGAAAGTGCATTGACACTCGGGTTGATCCTCTTGGTCGTTGCGTAGACATAAGTAGAAATATTGTTGATGCCCGGACCCGTCGTAAAGTACGAGATCACGAAATCATCAAACGACATCGTAAAGGCGACTAACGCACCGGATACGATACCTTCCTTGATCTGCGGGATGATGACCTTGTATAAAGCTTCAAAAGGCGTACAGCCCAGATCCAGAGCCGCTTCTGCCAGGTTTTCATCCAGCTGACGCAGCTTTGGCATGACCGACAGCATCACATACGGGATACAGAAGATGATGTGTGCCAGTAACAATGTCCAGAAACCTGTCCGGATATTGAGCGTTGAGAACAGCAGCATCAGTCCGATCGCCGTGACGATATCGGGGTTGAGCATCGGCAGGTTGTTGACCTGCGTGACGATCTGCTTGATCAAAGGACTCGACTTGCTCAAACCGATCGCAACGATCGTGCCGGCAATCGTCGAGACCACTGTCGCAATGACAGCGATCAAAACAGAATAGTAGATCGATTCCATCATTGCCCTGGTCTCAAACATCTTCTGATACCATTGCAAAGAGAAACCGGTAAAGTTGGTCAATGAACGGGATTCATTGAACGAAAAGAATACGACATAGACGATCGGCAGATAGAAGAATGCCATGACCGCCGCCAGGTAGACCTTGGAGAAGATCTTCTTGCTGCTCTTCTTTTTCATCAGACGGCCTCCTTATCGTAATCGAACTTCCTTGTGAAGTACATGGAGATCAGGATGACCAGAGCCATGATCAGTGAAATCGCCGAACCGAAGTTCCAGTCGCCGGTGGTGACGAAGTAGTTTTCGATCAGGTTACCGACCAGGACATAGGAACCGCCGCCCAGCAGCTTTGGAATAAAGAAGCTTGATACCGCCGGCAGGAAAACCAGGGTGATGCCGGAAATGATTCCCGGAACACTTAACGGCAGCGTGACCTTCAGGAAAGCCATCCTGTTGTCGCAGCCCAGATCGTTTGCCGCCGGCACCAGAGATGGATCCATCTTGGACAGCGACGTGTAGATCTGAAGGATCATGTACGGCAGAAAGTTATAGACCATGCCGATATAGACTTTGATTTCCGGCGAGATATTCGTATTTAACAGAATGCCTCTCCAGGCGTAGGTCCTTACCAGCATGTTGATCAGCTGCGGCAGCGTCACCATCAGCACCATGACCGATTGGGAATCCGGTTTCATCTTGGCGATGAAGTAAGCAGCCGGATAGCCGATCAGGATGCAGATGATCGTCGTAATGAACGCAAGCTTCAAAGAACGGCCTAAGACCTCAATGAAGATAGTGTCAGAGAAAAATCTGACAAAGTTAGCGAATGTGATCTTGACCGGGATCACTACGTTGCCCTGTGCTGAGAACGCATAGAACACGATGATCAGCATCGGCAATACGATGAGCAAGCCCGCCCAGATCAGGTATGGATATACCAGTCTTCTAAAGCTCTTCATTATCCTATGCTCTTCTCCATGACGTGGATGTCATCCGGATCGAAGTCAAGGGAAACGATATCGCCTTCCTTCTGGTATTCGGTCGTATGGATCTTGTAGGTGCGTCCTTCCGTAACAAAGGTCACATCATAGACGCCTTCAGTGATAGTCATCGGATCGAAGTCGAAACGTACGTCATCGATCTGAACCTCGTTTTCGGTTTCCAGATCCCAGGCATATGCACCCGCCCAGTTTTTAAGGTCGACGGAGATGGCCATTGATTCTTTGATCTCATCGATGGATTTATAGACATCGAAGGCCTGAATGCCGATCTTTTCTTCCTTATCTTCGTTGACTGCCGGCAAAACGACATCGACGTCAACGCTGATACTGGTACCGGCTGCCGTCTTGAAGACGATCTCGTAACGGCCCGGCTCGTTCTTGATGTCGTGAGTGACGGTAGTGATGGAAACTTCCGTCTCATCCTCATCATCCTTCCAGGCCTGGGCGTTGGCATACATGATCAGATCTTCATTGGTAATGAGCGGTACATCGGCGATGTCCATCATGAAGTCGGAAGCCGACATCTTTTCGTTGGCCTCGGCATTATAGACATCTTCGTTGCCCATGACATGAAGCTTGATCGTCTTGGCGGCACCGCGCTTGGTTTCCACGATGACCTCATAGTGGACGCCCTTGAACAGCACGGAGATGACCTGACCGTTCATCTTGCCTCTGGATTTTTTCTTGATCTGAATGTCTTCCGGACGGATGACGACATCGACCGGCTGATTCGGCTTGAAGTCGTAATCGACACATTCGAAATCGTGATCGTCGAAGTTGACCAGATAATCTTTCTTCATGATGCCGTCCATGATATTGGACTGACCGATGAAGTTGGCGACATAGCGGTTGGCCGGCTCGTTGTAGATCTCGGTCGGCGTACCGATCTGTTCGATGACGCCGTCCTTTAAGACGACGATCTTGTCGGACATTGTCAGTGCTTCTTCCTGGTCATGTGTGACAAAGATGAAGGTGATGCCGACTTCCTGCTGAATGCGCTTGAGTTCCTGCTGCATTTCCTTGCGCAGCTTGGCATCCAAGGCACTTAACGGTTCATCCAGTAACAGTACATCCGGTTCATTGACCAGCGCTCTGGCGATCGCCACACGCTGCTGCTGACCACCGGACAACATGGTGACATCTCTTTTCTGGTATCCGTCAAGACCGACCAGTTCCAGCATCCTGTCGACTTTCGGCTTGATCAGGTCGTTGGACATCTTCTTGATGCGAAGACCGAAGGCGACGTTTTCATAAACGTTGAGATGCGGGAAGAGTGCGTACTTCTGGAATACCGTATTGATCGGGCGTTTATAGGCCGGGACATTCGAGATCTCTTCACCATTAAAGACGACGGAACCCTCATCCTGATCAAGGAATCCGCCGAGGATCCTGAGCAGGGTCGTCTTGCCGCAACCTGACGGTCCTAAAAGGGTCACGAATTCATTTTCATAAATATCAAGGTTGATCCCCTTTAATACCGTTTGACCATCGAAACTCTTAACAATGTTTCTAAACTCAATTAACTTTTCCATAGTCAAAGCCCTCCAAATAAAAACATTATACGTTATTTTTTACGGTTTTCATGATATTTGTAAAATATTTTTTCAATTTGTTTCAAGGGAACAAAAAAAGGGAGCCGAAGCTCCCTGAAACGCTGATTAAGCGATCGTCTGATCAATGAAAGCCTTGACGCCGCCTTTGTCGCGGTAACCGCCGAATTTGCCGATCACTTCGCCGTCTTTGAACATGTAGACCTGCGGAATGGACATGATGGAGAACTTCTCCGCCAGATCCATATTGTCGTCGACATTGACCTTGGCAAATTTGATATCGGTGTATTCATTGGACAGCTCTTCGATGACCGGACCCAGCATCTTGCAAGGACCGCACCAATCCGCAAAGAAATCGATGAGCGTTGTACCTTCTTTAATCAGTTCGTTGAATTCTTCTGTATTGATAATTTTCATCTGCAATTCCTCCTGTTTCAATTATCCATGAGCCACTTTGTTTTAACGGCGTGTCATGATCTTCCTTGTCCAGCGTGTTGACCCAGGGTTCCAGGCAGACAAACGGTGCATGCGGGGTCCATACGGCGAAGATCCTGTATTTCTCATCGACCTTCATGACCACCTTGTTTTCCCCGTCGCTCAGTGTAAAGACCCGGCTGGCAGGATCCATGACGATATAGGTCGGATACTTTTCAAAAAGCTCATAGCTTAAGGCAAGTTTCTTCCCCGGGACATCTTCCTTTTCAAATTCGATGGAATAATCATCAAATTGTTTCGAGGCAGCCAAAGGGCACCTGAAAGCCGGATGCTGGCCGAAGCCGAAATACAAAGGACCCGCTTCCTTATTGATGACTTCGTAGTCGATCTTCACCTCGTTGTCCTTCAGGGTATAGAAGACATTCAGTTCAAAATGATACGGATATTCCTTCAGGGTCTCTTCATTGTCGCAAAGACGGAAATGAAGACAGTCTTCACTTTGTTCAACGAATTGGAATTCGCTCTTGCGGCAGAAACCGTGGTTGTTGACCTTATAGTCTTTTCCCTTGAAATTCAAAATCTTATTTGACGGCGCACTGACATGCGGGAACAGCAAAGGATTGCGGTTTGCCCAATAGGCAGGATCCCCGTCCCACATGTATTCGATATCCTTGTCTTTTCGTCTGAAGCTGGCGATCTCGCAGGCCTTGGTGTCGACCTTCAAGACGGCAATGTCGTTTTCCAGCGTGTAGATCATACAAAAAAATAGTGAATTACTTCACTATTTCTCCCATGGCGGAACCTTTGATACCGGCAGCATTGCCTTCATCGGTATCGATATGCATAGCCAAAGCGAAATCATCTCTGACTCTTACGACAGTGTCGCCGAATACCAGGCTTCTGTCTTCGGTCTCAACCTTGACATTGACGATCTCACCGTTGCTGACACCGTAGTTTGCTGCATCAGCCGGAGTCATATGGATGTGTCTCTTGGCAGCGATGACGCCTTTTTCCAGTTCGATTTCACCGCAAGGGCCAACCAGCTTGATACCGGCAGTGCCTTCGATATCACCGGATTCTCTGATCTTGGCTTCAACACCAAGGGTTCTGGCATCGGTCAATGATAATTCGACCTGTGCTTCTTTTCTTTCCGGACCTAAGATCGAAGCCTTGAGCTCGCCTCTTGGACCGACGATCGTCAGCTTTTCTTCGCAGGCGAACTGACCCGGCTGGGAAAGAGCCTTCTTAGGTGTTAAAGTGTGGCCTTCACCGAAAAGGATGGCGACCTGTTCTTTTGTAACGTGGATGTGACGCGCACTGATTTCAACGATAAATTTTTCCATTGGATTCCTCATCTTTCTACGCTTCTATTATAGTACGTTTTTCTAGATTCTTACGGCCTGTTTTGCCATGCGGTCCATATCCCTCTTCTTGTCCGATTCTCTCTTGTCATAGAGGGTCTTGCCCTTGGCCAGAGCGATCTCCAGCTTTGCCCGGCCGTCCTTTAGATAGACCCTTAAAGGGATGCAGGTAAAGCCCTTGATCCGGCACTTGGAATCAAGGCGGGATATCTCGCTTTTATGAAGCAGCAGCTTGCGGTCTCTTGTCTCATCATGATCGTTGTAGGTCGCTTCCTTGTACGATGCGATATGCATGCCCTTGACGAAGGCTTCCCCACCGGAAAAAGACACATAAGCTTCCTTAAGTGACACTTTTCCCTTCCTGAGCGATTTGATCTCCGATCCAAGCAAAGCCATGCCTGCCTCGTAGGTCTCCTCGATAAAGAAGTCATGATAGGCTTTTCTGTTTACTGCAATGTCTTTCATAAATACATAAAGAAGAAAATAGCGAAATCTGAAATTCCGCTATTTTTTAACAATTATTCGCTGATTCGAATGATGATGACCAAGGCAAAGAAGATGATGCCTAAGACCATCGTGATGATCGAAATGACTTTTTCCGGACCGCGTTCCTTCACGTTCTGGAAAAGACCGAGATCGCCGTTTCCGGTAAATGCGGATAAGGCATCGGATTTACCGCCCTGCAAGAGCGAGATCAGTATCAGCAATACTGCAACGATAAGTAATAATACTTTCATAATTCACCTCTTAGAATTCTGCTTTCGCCAGATCGACATAGTTGATATCAGTCGGTGTTTCACGGCCGAAAAGGATAATCAGGACGGTAGCGACCTGTGTCTGGTCGTTCATTGACTCGACCTTGCCCTCCATGCCGGAGAACGGACCGGAAAGGATCTTGACGGAATCGCCGACAGCGAAATCGACTTCGATCGACTTGTCGGACTGGCCGATCCTTCTTAAGATCTTTTCAATCTCATCCTGCTTGACCGGGAACGGTTTGGCACCGCCGCCCGATGAACCGATAAATCCGGTAACGCCCGGGGTATTTCTGACGACGTACCATGCCTCGTCCGTCATGATCATTTCAACGAAAAGGTAACCCGGGAAGATATTCTTGACGACTTCCTTGGATTTCTCGTTCTTTACTTCGATCTGCGTCTCTTCAGCGACGACGATACGGAAAAGGTTTTCCGAGATACCCATGGTCTCAAGTCTTTTTTCCAGGTTGTCCTTGACGCGGTTTTCATGACCGGCGTAGGTATTGACGACGTACCACTCTTTCTTGTTAGCCGTCTCTGTCATTAAATCACCCCGATCGCTCTTAACAGAGCAGAGATCACTGCCAGACAGACAGCGAAGAACGCAACGAAGAAACCGGTGAAGATGATGACCTGTGCGGAATTCACCAGAAGATCACCCTTCTTCGGCCAACGGATCTTAGAAATCTCTTTCCAGACGGCACTGAAACTGAACCACTTCATATTTCCCTCCTATTTTGTCTCCTTGTGCAGGGTATGTTTATTGCACTTGGGACAATACTTCATCAGCTCGATACGCTTGATGCTGTTATTCTTTTTGTTTGTCGTGTAATTGCGCGACAGACAGACACTGCAGGTAAGAATTATACTTCGTTTATCTTTCATAATTCCTCCTTCAATTTAGGTATATAAAAAGTTATCTCTTTGATAACCATATTTATGATAATCAAATTATGATTCCATGTCAACGAAAACCCGCGAAAACCGCCTCATTCTGCACTTTCAGGAAAGGTGTTTCTTCAGTCTTTTGCGCAGGTCGCAAAGACGGTTATCGACCTTCTTGATATTGATGTTGAGCCTTCTGGCGATCTCCTTGTAGGAACACTCTTCCTCCTTCAGCAAAAGGATCTGTCTGTCCTCATCGTTCAGAGACTTCGTGAAGCTGTCGAGCTGCCGCTTCAGATCCTGCTGCCGATGATAAAGCAACGGATCCTCCTTGACGCACAAGGCGAGGTCGTGGTCGGAGAAATTGTCGAGAGAATAGATCTCCCTGCCTGAACTCCTCATGCGGTTTCGAAGTGCCGAGGAGATGCGGGAGCGTATGACGACATAGGCATAGGTAGAAAATTCCACTCCTTTGTCTTCCTTGAAAGAAAAGATCGAATCGTAGAGTGCCAGACAGCCCTCCTGGAACAGATCATCTTCATCCAGACGGAAATCCCCGATGTTGAGGTTATTGGAATAGATGATCTTATAAATCATGCGGCGATACATCTGCATAAGTTCCCCGAAGGCCTCCTTATCGCCGCTTCTGACCTTCTGAATAATCTGCCGGGTCTGTTTCATACCCCTATTATCAATAAAAAAATGAGAGGCCGATTCTCACTTTTCTCTCATCTTTTTACTTCTGATTTTCCACAAATGTGGACTATTTTCTGCGCTTGTCCAGGACGTTGTAGATCAATATGCCGGCCGCAACCGACGCATTGAGACTGGTCACCTTGCCATACATCGGCAGCTTGACGATGAAGTCGCATTCCTCACTCACCAGTCTCGACATGCCCTTGCCTTCCGAACCGATGATCAGCACGACATTCATGTCGTAGTCCAGGTCATTGTACATCTGTTTTCCTTCACCGGAAGAACCGACGATCCAATAGCCCTTCTTTTTCAGCTGTTTGATCGTATTGACCAGATTGGTCACTTCGGCAACCTTCATGTATTCCAGAGCACCCGAAGCGACTTTGGCCACCGTCTCATTGACCTTGACCGCGTTGTGTGACTTATAGATCACGCCATCCGCTCCGGCGCATTCCGCCGTCCGGATGATCGCACCGAGGTTGTGGACATCCTCCAAGCCATCCAGCATCACGATCAGACCGTTTCTTTCTTTGACCATCTCATCAACGGCAGAGAGTTTAAAATCCTTCACTTCCGCCACATAGCCCTGGTGGTTGCCGCCCCGGCAAAGTCCGTCGAGTTTTTTTCGGTCGACGACCTTATAGGGGATCCCCTTGTCCTTGATGAGCCTGTCATCCTGAACATAAGCCATCAGGATGCGCCCGCTTTTTAAAGCTTCGAAAAAGGAATTCTTTCCATATATATAATTACTCATTGTGAACGCCTCCCTCAAAGACCTTTTCAAAAAACAGCTTCAGCCTTTCCTTATCCGTCAGATACAGGTAACCGCAGATTGCCTCCAAACCGGATGCGCATTCATAAGTACTCAGATCACCGTTCTTGGGGATGTGGGAAATGTGATTCCTGCCCCGCTTATAGGCCTCAAGCTCTTCTTCCCTAAAGAAGCCTTCTTCTTTTAAACGGTAGAAGACCTTGGTCTGACCCTTGGCCGAATTATAGCCGTTGCACAGTTTCTGCAGACTCGCCGAAGACTGGTAATGATGACTTACAAAATACTCCCTGACTGCCAAAGTGAATACCGCATCGCCGATAAAGCTCAATGAATTGCCGCTGTATTCCTTTATATCCATTACAGGATTCCTTTTTCCATCAAGACAGCTCTGTACTTGTCGGCTGTTTCAAAATCTTTGGCGGCCTTTGCCTCATTCCATTTGGCATAGACTTCCTTGTCTTCATCGCTTAAGACGAGCTTCGGAACAAAGATGCCCAGGATCTCCAGCATTTTCTGTATCGTGTTGTATTTTTCAAAGACAGCATCGTAGTCGACTTCTCTGGCACGCAATGCCTGATTGAGCTGCTTGGTTGCCTCATAGATGACCATGTAGGCATTTGGCGTGTTGAGGTCATCCGCCATCTGATTCAGGAATTCTTCAAACAGTTTCCCGTCGTAATTGCCCTTGTTTTCGGCGTTGGCGATCTGGGATTTGACTTCTGCCTGCTTCAGAGCGGTTTCAATCTTGTTTAATTCCGTCTTTGCCGCCGTGAAGGTCTCATCATCATAGATCAGAGAATCGCGGTATTTGGCACTTAAGAGGAACCATCTGACCAGGTTGGCGCCGTGCTCCGCAATGACGTCCTTGGCCCATTGGGTATTGCCCAAAGACTTGGACATCTTGCCGCCCTTTGTCTCCAGCATGCCATTGTGGATCCAGTAGTTTGCCAGGTGGTGGCCATTGCAGCACTCCGACTGGGCAACTTCGTTTTCATGGTGCGGGAACTTGAGGTCTCTGCCGCCGCCGTGGATATCGATCATGCCGGAATTGAATTCCTTGCCGATCATGACGACACACTCGGTGTGCCAGCCCGGACGTCCCGGACCCCATGGGGAATCCCACTTGATGCCCTTGTCGGTCTTCTTCCACAAGGCAAAGTCCTGCGGATTCTTCTTGAGATCGTTGGCTTCGACTCTGGCACCGGCATTGAGATCTTCCAGACGCTGGTGAGACAGCTCGCCGTATTTCGGATCGGATTCCACTGAGAAGTAGACATCCCCGTCCACGACATAGGCATTGCCCTTCTTGACCAGCCGATCAATGAACTCGATGATCTCATCCATCGTTTCGGTAACCCGCGGCGTCACATCGAGCGGAATGATGTTCAAAGAATTGCGGACATCGTTGTACGCCTTGATGTAGCGTTCAGCGATCTCTTTCTCGCTGACGCCCTCTTCCAAAGCCTTGTTGATGATCTTGTCATCGACATCGGTGAAATTGGAAACGAATTTTACTTTATAGCCCAGTGCTTCAAAAGTCCGCCTGAGCGTATCAAAAACGACGATCGGACGGGCATTGCCGATATGCGCATGATTGTAGACCGTCGGTCCGCAGACATACATCGATACTTTCCCCTCTTCGATCGGTTTGAATTCTTCTGTCTTAAGTGTATAACTGTTATACAGCTTCATCTTCTCTGCCCTCCATATAATACTGATATATACTGTCTTTCAATTTGACCCATTTTTTCATCTCTCTGGTCGTGATCTGATAATCCGGTTTAAGTTCGCCGCTCCAGATCAATTCGATCAGTTCCTCATCACTGAAGGTCCCTTCGAACCCCTTGATACGCCAGATCTTATTCTTTTTCATCTTCCTGCACCCTGCAATAAGTATACTCTATATCGCTGTTCAATAGTTCGCTCTTGGTCAGCGATTTGCCGTCCAGAGAAGAGGAAGATACCGTCACTTCGCTTCCCGCACAGATATCATCTTCCGCGCCTTGTACGGCAGTGATCCTGTCTTCCGAAACACCAAGCTCCCTTAAATAATTAAGGAAGTCTTCTTCCTTCATATTGGAAGCCTCAGGGAAGTCGATCTTCTCCTCCGGTTTGACATAGGTGAAATTGAGCTTGTAAGGATCGGAATCGGTATAATCGCCTTCACCCACGGAAACGATGGACAGCGTATAGTTCTTGCCGTCCGTCATATTCTCCGTCTCGAATTTGACCACCTGGGCGCTTTCCACGCGGCGGGAAATACCGATGCCCACATCCAGAGAAACAATATAGCCACTGGCATTGGAAACACCGTTAAACTGCACGGAGACATACCGGTCATCGATGGAATACTCCACATCGGAAACCATGTCCAGTCTCTGCTTGACCAGTTCCTCTTTGACAAACTGATGATAATAGTTGTTGCCGATGCCGTAGATCTTCTTTCCGTCGAAACCGATCAGATAATCGCTGGCCGCATCGATAGCGATGATGTTGGACCATTTTTCAACCTGGGAAGTGATCTCGTCATTGTCGATCTCGATATGGACCTTGCCGTAACGATCCAGCCCCGCCACAAAACTGTCGCCGCAGGCCACATCGACGATATCGTTCCAGGATTCCGCTTCCAGATAATTCAAGGAATTCTTGGTATAGACGTCGATCGTATGATCTTCGCAAAGCACCGCCAGGATATTCTCACTGGAAGCGACATCGCGGATATTGAAATAGTTCTTGATGGAACCGGAACCGATAAAGGTGCCGGCAGAAGAGATCACACCGTCATTGTCCATGACGATCGTGCCGTTGGCCGTCGCGAAGACCTTTTTGATGTTACGCACATCATTCAAGTCACAGGCGCCCTGTGACAGATCACCGGTACAGTGTATACGGCCATTGGAATCGACGCCGACGATGTGCTTGTCGCCGACCGCAATGTCGACGATATTCTTCCAGTCATTCACATCCGATTCATATTTGGCGATCAGACCGGCATTGGACAAAGTTCCATCCTCATTCAGGATGATCGTAAAACCTTCTCCCTCGCACACCTTCATGGCCGAATGGGAAGTCAGGTTGGACAATTCGCCGTTGGCGTTGGATCCCGAACCATTGACACCGGAATAGTCATCGATATAGACGACTGTCGTTTCCGAAACGGAAAGACGGTTGATGTTTTCTCTTGTCAGATCAAAAGGCCTTACCGTGTTCTGCAGGATGATAAACATGACAAGGATCGTCACCAGAAGAATGGCAATGATCGAAGAAGCAATCTTGTTGTGCTGATAAAAGCTCTTGATCTTGTCAAATACCGTTTCCTTGGCAGTAAAATATTCGATATTGATCTCATCGGTATTGGCCTTGTTGACTTCGTAGAGCTGTACATCTGCCGAATTTCTGAAAACATCGACCAGATCGATATGATATAAAGAAGCCAGTTTCTTCATCTGATCGTAATTGATCATGCCTGACCCGTTTTCATAATTCATGTATTCCAAAGTATCCACTCCCAATACTTCCGCCAGGTAGGATTGCGAGTAGTTGTAGTGCTTACGTAATTTTGTCAGTTTCTCCGGAAGTTTATTCACAACAACATTCTAACATTACATCAGGTAATTCAAAAATCCGCTTTTCGAATGAAATTCCACATTTTCATCTTGAAAATCGGCATATTCAATGTTAATATATACTAGCAATGTGCCCGAATAGCTCAGTCGGTAGAGCGTCCGGCTGTTAACCGGCAGGTCACAGGTTCGAGTCCTGTTTCGGGCGCCATTGTTGTGGCAAGTTGGTGAAGCGGCTTAACACACCGCCCTTTCACGGCGGCATTCACGGGTTCGAATCCCGTACTTGTCACCACTTACTGGTTCCCTAGCTCAGTTGGTAGAGCATCTGACTCTTAATCAGAGGGTCTGAATCACCATTGAGATCAATAAGTGCGAAAGCACTTTTTTTGTTTCATATGTGCCAAAAAGCCTTTATTTATCGTGTTTTCTGAAACTTTATATCATCATAAACAAAAGAAACAGTGTGAAGTAAGTTAAACATGAAAATCAGTCGTATTCTGCTTTGTACAGCGTAAAATGTCGTCAGAACTGTCGCCAGAATTGCTCTCTTTAGCTTTTTTCTACAAAAGTGTCGTCAGAATTCATTATCTTGTTATAAGCTCATCCCATATCCTTTGTCTTTTCCAAGATACTGGTCAATTTCTTTTTCGATCTCTTTCTGTCTTTTAGCCAAAAAAACGCTGATGCCTTTCCTTATCGATCGATCCGGATTTCTTGATAACAATCTGTCCCTGACGATAGAAGGATCCTTATAGGTCTTTCCCTTGTCACCATCGTCAGAACTGTAGTTGTCATTGGAAAGAAGCCTGTCATAGCTATTGCCTCTGATGAAGTCTTTCTTTCCCTGCAGGATGAGATTGGCGATCTGTTTCTTTGTTTTCGTGATCTCTCTTTTTCCCCGATCCGATCTTTGCCAGTAATAATCTCCGG
>CADAHV010000012.1:0-19768 GCA_902787775.1 uncultured Erysipelotrichaceae bacterium
ATCGTTACTTCTTCCTTCACACGGCCGATGACATAGGCCATCGCTGCCAAGGTGATCGGTTCCATCTTGGTCAGATAAGGAAGGGAATATTCGTTGGAGAACATGATGCCATCAACGCCACCATCCTGCAGAGCTTTGACATCTTTTTTCGCTCTTTCGATGACAGCTTCCAGACCCTTTTCTTCATCGTAGTACGGGTCACCCGGTAACGGGAGAAGATGACACATGGCAATGATCGGTTTTTCGACATGGAACAGTTCTTTTAACCAGTTGCTGGTATCGGCAAAGAAATCTAACGGCATTGATGATCCTCCTTTGTTTTATTGTTGATTTAATGATAATATAGCCTAATTTTTTCTGGCAATAGAGGAAGATCAACCGATCATAAAGGCATTTAAATGAACATAAATCATATAATGGGCATGATAATGCAAGATTTGTGGTTTTTTATGCGCCATTGATCATATAATCATGAATAGAGGTAGTTTTATGCTGAAACATTATTCTTTTAAACAGAAGGCAATGATGTTTATCAATCTGGCTTTCTATATCATCTTTTTACTGATGGTCATCTACGGTGCTTTCCACACCAATGGGGAACTCTTATCGATCCTCTTTGTCGTTGTGGGCATCATCGCTTTGGTCTTTGGCGTGCTGAGCGAGTATCTGAAGCTTCGCTACAACGAGGCCCTCTGGTATCTCAACTTTAAGCTGGATACGGCCAAGGCAAAAGAGATCTATGAGGACATGTTGAAGAAGGACCTTTTCGGCATGTATAAGAACGACCGCGGTTTGTTTGATGTCATGGTGGCCATTGAAGAAAAAGACGGCAATAAGGCACTCAAGATCATTGAAGAAAATGAAAACAAGTTCAATGCCAATGTCGAGACTTTGTTGATCAGACTTTACTATGAAATGCGGGCTTGTCTTTTGACGGGCAAGGATAAGAAGATCAATGAGATCTACAACGATGTCAAAAACATCGAAGCGATGAAGAAGCGTCCCAAGATCTTCCAGTACGATGAACTCGACGGCATCTATGAAAGAGCCAGAAAGAACCGCTCTTTGGCCTATGAACATTTCAAGAAGGTCAATATGACCAACATGAATCCGAAGGAAATGAAGTTCATTTTTGAAAATCTGATTCTGACGGCACCGGCAGAAGAAAAGAAACAGTACCAGGACGGTCTGGATCAACTGATGAAGGTGGTCAATGAAAGTAAGTAAGGACCTGGTCGACAAGCGGCGGCAGGAGGTCATGAAGCTGATCCAGGAAAACAACTTCATGTCCGTGGAAGAGCTCTTAAAGCACTTTGATGTCTCGCCGGCAACTCTGCGCCGGGACCTGCAGTATTGGGAAAGCCTGGGAGCGATTGAACGCAACTACGGTGGTGCCGCACTTCTGCAGGCCTTCATTGAAGAAGATGAGGAGACCTATCAGAGAAGACGCTATATGAAGGCGATTGCCAAGCGGGCGGCGATGTTTGTAGAGGATGGAGATATCATCTTCATCAATTCCTCGATGACGGCGACGATGCTGATCGAATACATCAAGTATAAACACGTCACGATCATCACCAACAACGCCAAGGCGATCAACTACAATCCGGATGAGAATGTGACGATCTTATTTACAGGCGGCGAACTGCGTTTCCCGAAGCGGTCGATGACCGGCGATCTGGCTTTGCAGACAATCAACTCGATCACTGCCAATAAGTGTTTCATCGGCTGCAGCGGTTTAACGACCGAGGGCATTTCCACCGCCAACGTCAAGGAGACGATGGTCAACAAGACGATGCTGCAGCGCACCAAAGGCAAGCGCTTTGTCTTATGTGATCACACCAAGGTGGGGCTCAACTTCGCTTTCCGCTATGCGACCTTTGACGGGATCGATTATCTGATCTCTGATGTCGATGCCGATAATGACATCTTGTCCTATATCAAGAAACACAACGATATCACGATCATTCGTGAAGAGCCACTTCAAAAATAAAAAAGATTCCCGGACCTGTCCGGGAATTGTTTTTTAGATAAAAGGTTCGGTAATGAAATTGAGGTTGAGGTCAGCCAGTTCAGCTAAACCCTCATCGACAAATTCAGTCATCAGATGAAATTGAGGTTGAGGTCAGCCAGTTCAGCTAAACCCTCATCGACAAATTCAGTCATCAGAAGATCTTCCGGCGAATGGGCATCGATGCCGACAACCGCTTTGATCGGATATTGGGCCAGGATGCGCCAGAAATCCTTGTGCGGATACCAGTACTGGTCGCCATTTGGGAAGTGCTTTTTGCCTTTCATGACGCCGCGGACGTTCATCTCGACCGGAGTGTCAGTCTCCACGCAGGCCTGGGCGATCTTGTGGGCGCTTCTTGCGCATTCTTCACTGAAGTCCGGCTGGTGGTTCATGAAGACATCCGGATGGGCCAGGTAGTTGAATAAGCCGGTATGTAAGCCTTCGACGACGGAGTCGGCATAGACGCGAATCTCTTCATCGGTGTTGGCTTTGAAATAGTTGACGCCAAGTCCCAGAGCCTGGTCGTAGTGCTGACCGAAGATCATGTAGTCCAATCTCTTGCGCATCTGTTTTCTTTCTTCCAGGCAGAAGGGATAGTACTCGCTTTCAATGCCCAGTTTGATGTCGATGATCCCTTTGTATTTCTCTTTTAAGGAATTGATGGAATTGATGTAGTCATCCAACTGGCTCCAGTCCATGTGGGAACCCGGATGCGGGTAAAGGGAATAGGGCCCGTGGTCGGAAAAGCCTAAAACTTTATAGCCGGCTTTGATGGCGGCTTCTACGTATTCTTCGTCTGTTCCGGAAGCGTGTCCGCATCGTTTGGTGTGGCAATGGTAGTTGTAAGTAAACATATTCCTCTTCCTTTCCTTATTCTGTTTGAAAAGGTATTATACCTTCTGCGCTCTGATCTTTTCAAGGGTCTTTCGGATGATGTCCAGGACTTGATCAAAGTTGTCTTCATCGATGTCTCTCAAGGCGGCTTCGAAAGGTCCTTCCTTCTGTTTTAAGGGATTTAAGATCTGCGGGACCAGTGTCTTATAGGAGACGGCGATCTTCTTTCTTTGGCCGATGTCCATGGCGCTTTGGGAGACCACATCGGAGTAAATCTCTTTCATGCCGCAATGGGCGGCAATCAAGATGGCGGCATTGCCTAAAATGAGGTCGGCCTGATAGACAGGTCTGAATCTTCCTTCTTCATAGAGCTTCAACATGTCCAGCATCGGTATTATGCCTTTTTTATTGCTGGTGAAGATGATTTTTTCTTCATCGGCAACGACACATTTGCAGTCTTCTTTTTCCATGAAATCTTTGCAGTCCTGAACGTTCATTAGCGGTCCCTTTTTCTTTCTATCAAGATTTTACCATGTTTGTTTTCTTATTTCGGTTTTTGTGAAGATTGGAGGCCGAAAAAGATGGGAATCGGGTACAATAAAAGCAGAAGAAATAAAGGAGACAATATGCCATTTCGTAAAGACTTTTTATGGGGCGGTGCGACCGCTGCCAATCAGATCGAGGGTGCCTGGAATGTAGACGGCAGAGGTCCTGCTTTGACCGATGTCACGACCGGCGGTACTGCCACTGATCCGCGTAAGATCACCTATATTGATAAGGACGGCAAACCGGGATATATTACCAGACTGCAAAAGCTGCCGGAGGGTGCGCATTATGCCGTACTGGATGATTGCCTCTATCCGAATCACGACGGCATCGATTTCTATCATCGTTACAAGGAAGACATCGCTCTGTTTGCCGAAATGGGCTTCAAGGTCTTCCGTATGTCCATTTCCTGGTCAAGACTCTATCCGACCGGCATGGAAGAAGAACCAAACCAGAAGGGCATTGAATTCTACCGCAATGTCTTCAATGAACTGAAGAAATACAATATCGAACCACTGGTCACTATCTGGCATTTTGATACGCCGCTGTATCTGGAAGAGACCTTAGGTGACTGGAAGAACCGTGAACTGATTCCTCTGTTTGTCAAGTTTGCCAGGACCTGCTTCACTGAATTCAAGGGTTTAGTCAAGTACTGGTTAACGTTCAATGAGATCAACAACACGATCAACTTCCTGCCGGAGGATATGCCGGATTCCTATTTCCAGGATGCCTACCAGCACCTGCACAACCAGTTTGTCGCTTCTGCCAAGGCGGTCAAGATCGGTCATGAGATCGATCCGAACAACATGATCGGCTGCATGATCTGCGGCATCACCTACTATCCGCACACCGAAGATCCAAAGGATATCCTCTTCAACCGCTACAAATGGGAAAAGGGTATCTTCTATTGCGGCGATGTGCAGTGTTTCGGCCGTTATCCGACTTATGCCCAGAAGCTTTGGAAGGAACACAACGTCAAGCTCGACATCACGGAAGATGATATCAATTCTTTGATGGAAGGCACGGTCGATATGTATACCTTCTCTTACTACATGTCGATGTCCGTCACGACGCATAAGGGTGGTGAGGGTGCATCCGGCAATATGGTCAGAGGCACCAAGAATGAGTATCTGGAATACTCCGACTGGGGCTGGGCGTACGACCCGGACGGCTTACAGTATTATCTGGAGATGATCTACGATCGTTATGAGAGACCTCTGATGGTCGTTGAAAACGGCATCGGCGCTTATGATACCGTCGAAGCCGACGGCAGCATCCATGACCCGTATCGTATCGACTACTTCCGCAAGCACATCGCTTCGATGAAGAAGGCAGTCGAAAACGGCGTTGACCTTAGAGCCTATACGACCTGGGGTCCGATTGATCTGGTTTCAGCTTCGACCGGCGAGATGAGAAAACGTTACGGTTTCATCTATGTCGATAAGCACGATGACGGTACGGGCACGCAAGCCAGATCCAAGAAGGATTCCTTCTACTGGTACAAGAAAGTCATCGCTTCCAACGGCGAAGATCTCGCTTAATCAAAAACTCGAAGAGGGTATGGAGTCATCCATATCCTTTTTTTCTGTCCGTTTTTTTGACCAGGCTCTTTTTACAAAGGGAGTAAGATGAGCTTGAAGGAGGAAATTATGAAAAGGGCAGAAAGATTAAGTGAACTTCGTATCGGACAGCAGATCTATGATGAGAAGGATGGGACAAAGTCCTATGTGGTTAAGTCACTGGAGGACAAACTGGTGCCTTACGTCATTGCGACCGACAATTCCTGTCACAGCTTGCGCAAGGGAATCTGGTTTATGGAAAAACCTTGAATATTTCCCGTATTTGGAAAATAGTTACCATATTATAATTAAGGTATAGGAGAGTAAATATAATATGAGCAAATACGATGTATTCTCTAAGCCTTACAAGATCTGTAATGTAGAGATCCCGAATCGTTTCACGGTCATTCCGATGACGATGGGTGCTTTATCTTACGACGAGGAAGGCGGTTTTTCCGACAATCTGATCAGGTATTTTGAACTCAGGGCAAAGGGCGGTTTCGGTCTGATCATTCCGGGAGCGGCAGCGACCGATTACCATGTGGATCCGTATTCTGCTTTGGGACCTAACGTCAATACCAACAAACACTGGCAGGAAAGGGCAAAGGTACTTACGGATACCATCCACAAGGCCGGCACAAAGATTTTCTGTCAGATCACCATGGGTCTGGGCAGAAACTATCCGGGCCTGCCGGGACCTTCCGAGAATCCGGTCTGGCGCAATCCTGATGTGAAATCACCGGCATTGACCGTTGAACAGATCCGGCAGAAGATCGCCGATATGATTGAAGGCGCCGTGGTTGCCAAGGAATGCGGCTATGACGGTGTCGAGATCCATGCGATGCACTGGGGCTATCTGCTCGATCAGTTCGGTATGTCTTTCTTCAACAGAAGGACCGATGAATACGGCGGAAGCCTGGAAAACAGACTGCGCGCAGCCAGAGAGATCGTTGAAGGCATCCACGCAAAATGCGGTGAGGACTTCCCGGTCGGCATGCGCTTAGGCTTGAAGACGTATATCAAGGACTACGATAAGGCAACACTGAGCGGCGAAGAGGAAGTCGGCAGGACGATAGAAGAAGGTGTTGAGATCGCTAAACTGTTAGAAAGCTACGGTTACAACTTCCTGGATGTCGATACCGGTACTTATGATGCCTTCTATTATGCCTGCCCGCCGATGTACAATCCGCAGGGCTTCATGATCCCATTGGCTGCCAAAGCCAAAGCTGTGACCAATATCCCGATCATTGCCGGCGGCAGAATGCAGGATTACGATCTGGCAAAAGAAGCCATCGAAAAAGGCGAGATTGATGCGGTAGGTCTGGGAAGACCTTCCCTGGCTGATCCGGAATATCCAAACAAAGTCATGTCCGGTCAGACAGAAAAGATCCGTCCTTGTATCGGCTGCAACATGGGCTGCTTCAGAAGATGCGTCGAGACTTCGGAACCGGCTTCCTGTGCGGTCAATCCGCAGGCAGCCAGAGAACTGGTCGTCGGCTTGAAACCTGGCAATGGCGATAAGAAAGTCGTCGTTGTCGGCGGCGGTGTCGCCGGTATGGAAGCGGCAAGAACGTCTGCCTTAAGAGGATATCGCGTCACACTGTTTGAAAAGTCCGATCACTTAGGCGGTCATATTGTGGAAGCGGGTGCACACAGCTTCAAGTCCGAGATCGCCAAGCTCAATGCGTGGTATCAAAGAGAATTGAAAGATCTGGGTGTCGATATCAAGCTCGACCATGAGCCTTGTATCAACTGCATTAAAAAGCAGGAACCGGATGCCATTATTCTGGCGACCGGCACCAACGAAGTCCATCCGAATATTCCGGGTCTGGATAAGGCGGTTTCTTCTTTGGAAGCCATCAATCATCCGGAAAAGCTCGGTCAGAAAGTCGTCATCGTCGGCGGCGGTCTGGTCGGCTGTGAGATTGCCTTGGATGAGGCAAATCATGGCAAGGAAGTCATCATCATTGAAGCTCTTGATGACATCATGGCAGCCGGCGGCAACAGTGCTCCGTATCCGAACAAGCAGATGATCTGTGACCTCTTTGAGGCAAAAGGTGTTAAGGTCTGCACCTCCACAAAACTGGTGGAAGTCACCGATAAAGGTGCTGTCGTTGAAACAAAGGACGGCAATAAAGTCGAAATCGAAGCCGATACCGTTGTTTCCGCTTTAGGTTTCAGACCGGCTCCAAACCTCAAGGACGAATGGGCAGAGCTTAATGTACCGATGTATGAGGTTGGCGATGCGACAGGTGCTGCCACGATCATGAAGGCCATCTGGGAAGCCTACGATGCCGCTAACAGTATTTAATCGCTAGAAACAATTTATTCAAGAGAAGATGCCTGAAACGGCATCTTTTTTATACAGCAAACAAGAAGACCTTAAAGCAGAGAAGAAATTGCATCTATAGATGTATTTCTTTCAGGCCTCTTGTGCCAAATACACAAATAATGATATGAAGGAGGATATAATTAAAAAATAATTATAATATACATATAATATGATTATAAAAGATAAGCTACGGTTTGAATGGGATCATAATAAAGATCGTACGAATCAAAAGAAACATTTTGTTTCGTTTAAAAAGGCGACAAAGGCAGAGAAAAAACAGTATTTTCAAAGGAAGAGGAATGGGCAATGAAAAAGGAATATGATTTTACCGACGGAATCAAAAATCCATACGCAAAGAAGCTAAGAAAACAAGTTACGATCAATCTGGTTGTTGATGTGATCGACTATTTTAAAAAGGAATCCGCTAAATGCGGGATTCCTTATCAGACATTGATCAATCTGTATCTTGTGGAATGTATGAATGAAAAACGAAGGCTGAAGATCAGCTGGGAATAAAGAAAAGCTCACGATTGTGAGCTTTTCTTCTATTCTCCCCAGATGGAGATGATCTTTTCTTTGATACGTCTGGCTTCGGCAGCCGGATCGGCAGCACCGCGAATCGCTCTGCCGAAAATGAAGCAGGAGACCGGAATGCCTTTGAAGAGGTCGAGTTCATCATAGCCGATCGCACCGGCGGCACAGACATCGACGTCATATTCGGTCAGTTTCTTCAAGACGGCGATCTCTTCCGGCGTCCAGGTTCCCGGTAGGTCACCGGAATGCTGCAAGGTCAGCTGGCTGATGCCGTTTTCGATCCACATCGGAATGTCGTCGAAGGACCAATGGCCATAGAGTTCCATCTGCAGCTTGGTGTTTAAGCCTCTGGCTTTGACTTCGTCTCTGACACCGGTGATCGTACCTTTTTCGCAGGCACATAATATGGTCGTGTAATCCGGCTTTCCTTCCAGCAACATGCCGGAGATCTTCTTGCCGGCATCGACGATCTTGAAGTCGGCGACTAATGGCTTGTTTGGATACATTTCACGGAAGAGCTTGACGACTCTCGCACCTTCCGAAGCGATCAGACAGTAGCCGGTTTCGATGATGTCGACTTCATCGACCACGCCGCCCTGGCAGGCTTTGATGGCCTGTTCGGTGTTGTCACAGTCTAAAGCTAATTGGATCTTTGGTCTCATAACATATATCTCCTTATAAATTGATTGATGGTTTTGATGTCAGGTCTATAGTCTTCTTCGTACCAGCACTCAGAGACTAGATAGCCTTCATAATTCACTTGTTTCAGATAGTCAAATATGCCTTTGAAATCAACTGTACCCCGGCCATAGCCGATATTGTGCTCGTTATGCAAGACGGCATCCTTGATGTGGATGGCTTCGATGTATTCCATACCGTCTTTTAAGTCCTGCAGAGGGTCAAAGCCGTTGAAGACCAGATTGCCGGTATCGGCATATTCTTTTAAACAGGGGGAATCGATTTCTTTTAAGAAAGGGACCAGTTTGGCTGAGGTGTTGAAGTGATCGACATCTTCCAGGACTTCAATGGCCAGGATAATGCCGTAGTCCTTATTAAATTCCAAGACTTCTTGAATGCCTTCTTCATAGAGTTTTCTTGTTTCAGACGTGGAAGGCTTTTGATAGACATCATAGGCAGTCAGCTGGATGAGCTTGACGCCCAGTTTCTTGGCTAAGACGATGGCTTTCTTGATGATTGAGATGCCTTCATTTCTTAATTCTATGTCGCCGATGGGATAGTAGCGGTTGGCGGAGAGGGTCATCGTTTCGATCGCCATGTGGTGTCTGGCTGCGGCATCGATGACTTCTTGAATCTGATGGTCGGTATAATCCAGTTTGTTCAGGCGCTTTTTGTCGATGGACAGTTCGATGAAATCATAGCCTGCGTTTTCTGCTAAGGTGTATCTCTCTTCCCAGGAAAGACCGGGAAGGGCTTTTTCGTAGATTCCTAATAAGTTATGCATAGATAATGAATGGCTCACTTTTTCAAGTGAGCCATCTACCTATTTAGTTTTTACAGGAATGCGCGGAACGGCAGGTTGATATCCTCAGTGAAGACATCTTCGAAGCCACGGGTGTGGTGGTATTCGATCTTGTCTTTGTCATCCGGATAAGTGAAGTGTCCGCCGACTTCCCAAATGAACGGTTTGAACTTGTACTGGAGTCTGTTCTTTCTCATGTACCAGAGAACGAGGATTTCCTTGGTGTCTGCCTGGAAGTTGGTCCACAGATCATGGTGATAAGGGATGACGACCTTGCAGTTGAGGTTTTCAGCCATTCTTAAGATATCGGAAGAAGTCATCTTGTCGGTGATGCCTCTTGGATTCTCGCCATAGGAACCGAATGCGACGTCGATCTTGTATTCATTGCCGTGTTTTGCGTACAGGTTGCCGAAGTGGCTGTCGCCGGAATGATAGATCGTGCCGGCCGGAGTTTCGATGATGTAAGAGACAGCTCTTTCATCCATGTCTCTGCCGAAGTTTTCGATGTGGGTCAGATCGCCTGCCGGCGGGTTGGTGATGAGGATCGTGCGGTCGAGGGATTCGACGGCGTGGATCTTGATGTCACCGACTTCGACGACATCGCCCGGTTTAACAGTGCGCAGTCTCTCTTCCGGAACGCCCCATTTTCTCCAAAGATCGGTTGCGTACTTCGGACCGATGAATGGGATCGGTTTTTCGACGTTCTGTAAAATCGCAGCTGCGACGTTGATGTCGATGTGGTCAGAGTGGGTATGGGAAGCTAACAAAGCATCCAGGTGTTTGATCTTGAACGGGTCAAGAACACATGGGATGGCTCTGAGGTTTGGCTGCATCGTTCTGGCGCCGGACATTCTGGCCATCTGATGGTCAGGGTCGATCATCTTGACGGATCCGTCGTCGTTGTAGTGGGTCTTTTTACCGGTTGAGCACCATAAGTCGACCATGACGTTGGTGTTGCCTTCGGATTTGACCCAGATACCTGTGTTGCCAAGCCACCACATTTTGAATTTGCCCGGCTCACACTTTGTGTCTTCGATCTCTTCGTTGAGGTAGGTACCCCACTCAGGGAAAGTATTGAGAATCCATTTCTCACGCGTAATGTCATTTACGTTTGGCATATTATCCTCCTTCGTTGCTGATAAATGATCATCCAGATATTTGTCTAATTTCATTTTATATGTAAACGGTACCATACGGAAGACATTTATATGATCGATTAATGGATTATATGAAGGATTCTGCGCATATATATTTCTTTTACAGGAGCTTTTGGATATAACAGTAATAGAGGAAAACTATGTACGAAAAAGAAAAATCCATGATCATGAAGGCATGCATGCGCATGAAGGAGTATCGGCTGATTTCGTTGACCGGAGGAAACATTTCTTTGAAGATTGACGATGATACTTACATCATGACGCCTTCCGGCATGTTGTATGAAGACATGACGATCGATGATCTGTGTGTAGTTGATCATAACGGCAGGCTCAAAGAAGGCTTCCGCAAGCCGACGAGCGATGCTGCGGCCCTGATCTATATTTATGATCATATGCCTGAGGTAAAAGCGACAATTCATACCCATCAGCCTTATGCGACGGCCATCGGCATGAACAATGATTCTTTACCGGCCTGTATGGTGACTTTAATCGATGCCAATCACGCCAGGATCCATGTGGCGCCTTGGACCAAGTCCCAGGACATCGGCATGGGCAAGCTGGCGGTCGAATATGCCGGCGATGCCAATACGGTCATCATGAAGCATCACGGCGTCATCAGCTTCGGCAAGGATCTGGAAGAGGCCTTATATGCCGCGGTCTATCTGGAAGAGGCGGCCAAGACCTACGTCATGGCCCGAATCATGGGTTCTGTGCCGGAATTGAGCGATGAACAGATCGCCGATGAGGCGGCCGGCTGGGAGGTTTACGGCCAGAACTGCTGAATTCTGCATAAAATCCATAAAACGCTCATATAGGTTTATTGTTAAGCGCTTACAAGAATTATATAATTAGGATATCGTTTTAAAAAAGAAGTTAGGAAATGGAGAAAAACTAATATGCTATTGAAAGACATCGTTGAAGCCAATCATTATTCTTTTGTTGATTCATTTGATTCCTGGCAGGATTCCATCTATGGTGCAGCTCAGCCAATGGTGGCCGATGGCACTTTAGATAATCAGTATCTTGACAAGATCATTGAGAACGTCAATACGTACGGTCCGTACTTCATTATTATGCCGGACGTCGCAATGCCGCATTCCACCTTGGGCGGAACCGGTGTCTACAAGACAGCGATCGGTTTCTGTAAGGTCAAAGAACCTGTCGTCTTTGATCCAAACGACGAGACCAAGAATGCCAGACTCTTCTTCACGTTGGCTGCTGTCGACAATGAACAGCATCTGCAGAACATGGTTCAGTTATCCGAGATGCTGGTAAAAGAAGGTATCGTAGAAGATCTCTTAGCCGCTGAAACAAAGGAAGATCTTCTTGATATAGACAAAAAATATTCAGATTAATCACAAAAAGGGGGAAAAGAATGAATATTTTAATGACAATCTGGGAGTATTTTGCGAACAACTTCCTTAAGACTCCAGCTTACTTCATCGGTTTGATCACTGTCATCGGTTACATCCTTTTAAAGAAACAGTGGTATGAAGTATTCTCAGGCTTTATCAAAGCAACTGTCGGTTACAAAGTACTCTTAGTCGGTTCCGGTGGCTTATCTTCCACTTTCAAGCCGATCATCACTGCTTTGTCCAACAAGTTCGGTATTGACGCAATGATCCTGGATACTTATGTAGGTCAGGTCGCTGCGCAGGGTGCAATTGAAACTGTCGGCAGATCCTTCGGTCAGGTCATGATCCTGTTGCTGATCGCCTTCATCTTCAACATCCTCTTAGTCAGATTCCAGAAATACACAAAGCTCAGAGCTGTCTTCACAACCGGTCACGTTCAGACCCAGCAGGCAACATTCGCATTCTGGATCTTCTTAACTTGCTTCCCGCAGTTAGGTGATACACCGATGTTGATCTTAATGGCTATCCTTCTCGGTTTATACTGGGCTGTCGGTTCCAACCTGACTGTTGAAACTGCACAGAGACTGACGGACGGCGCAGGCTTCTCCGTAGCTCACCAGCAGATGTTCGGTATCGCCATCTATGAATGGATCGGCGGCAAGCTCTTCGGCGGCAAGACCGGCCATGGCAAGTCCTTCGAAGAATATGAATTACCGGGCTGGCTGTCCATGTTCAACGAGAACACGGTTTCCACTTCTATCCTGATGTTACTGTTCATCGGTATCATCATGTTAGTTACCGGCAAGCAGTCCTTAATGGATGCAGGTGTCTCTATGCCGAACGGAAGCTTCTTATTCTGTATCTTAGACAACTCACTGGCATTCGCTGTCTACATGGCAGTCTTACAGTTGGGTGTCCGTATCTTCGTTGGCGAATTAACCAACTCCTTCCAGGGTATTTCCAACAAGCTCTTACCGGGTGCTGTTCCGGGCTTGGACTGTGCCGCATCTTACGGTTTCGGTTCTCCGAACGCTGTCACCTTCGGTTTCATCTTCGGTGCCATCGGTCAGTTCCTGGCTATCGGTATCCTGATCTTAACGAAGTCTCCGGTCATCGCTTTAGCAGGATTCGTCCCTGTCTTCTTCGATAACGCTACGATTTCTGTCTATGTCAACGCTAAGTCCGGCGCTAAGGCTGCTATGTTAGCATCCTTCGTCAACGGTCTCTTACAGGTCTTCTGCTCTGTATGGGCTGCACAGTTCTTCGCACTCGACGGTGTCACTGTCTTAACACAGACTGTCAATGCCAAGGGCTGGATGGCAATGTTTGACTGGGCCGTTATCTGGCCGATCTTCGGTGTCATCATGCACTACCTGAAGTACATCGGTGTCGTTATCATCATTGCAATTCTTGTTGCGATTCCTCAGATCCAGTACAGAAGAGATCCGGAAGGTTACTTCCTCTGCGTTTCTGACTATGAAGCATACAAGAAACACGTTGAAGAATTAAACGCGAAAAAATAGTAAAATAAGCTTATAAAAGAAAAGAGGTAAAAAAATAATGATTAAAGTATTAGTATGTTGTGCGAGCGGCTCAGGCACAAGCATGATGATGAAACTGACTGCAGAAAAGGCTTGTAAGGCTCTTGGCGTTGACGCAAAGGTCGAACACGCTCCGATCTCAGAAGCGAAATCCAGTGCAAGGAACTTTGATATTGTTATTACTTCTCCGGCTTTTGTCTCAACATTTGATTCCATCAAGAATCAGGTTAAGATCGCTGCAGTAAAGAATCCGCTCTCACAGCCGGAATATGTTAATGCATTAAAAGAAAGCGGTCTTGTTGAGTAATT
The DNA here is from genome assembly GCA_902787775.1 of uncultured Erysipelotrichaceae bacterium. Classification (GTDB taxonomy): domain Bacteria; phylum Bacillota_I; class Bacilli_A; order Erysipelotrichales; family Erysipelotrichaceae; genus Colivicinus. Next base: position 13,662 of record CADAHV010000012.1, read on the forward strand.
GAAAACTGAATAGGGGCTGTTTGTCAGCCCCTTTTCTTAACGTTTTTTAGGGAGAAAAATATGAGATTTGAAAAGACCCATCTTGATGACATCGTAAGATGCTACTGCACGAGCCACATCGAAATCGATGATCAGCTCTACGCATTCTTCGCTTCGGAAAATCCGAACAGCGAATGTTATTCCTACACAGGCAAACACTTTGAAAACAAGGAAGTTGTCTGGAAGGATGACCGCGGCGGCTGCATGTCCATCATTCCGTTCAAGGAAAGAAAGGGCGAATTTTTAGCCGTCAATGAATTCTATTTGAAGATCTCACCTTCCGCTTCCAAGCTTGTCTGGGGCAAGAAGTGTGATGAAGGATGGAAAGTAAAAGATGTATTTAACTTACCTTATTTACATCGTTTCGATATATACAACGTCGATGGCAAGGATTATGTCATCTGCGCCACGATCGCCAGAGACAAGGCCTTCAAGGATGACTGGTCAAGACCGGGCCAGATCTATGTCGGTGAAGTCCCTGCCGATCTGGAAAATGAAAATGTCGTCTTAAGGCAGATCGGTGATGGTTACTTCCGTAACCACGGTTATTCCCGCGGTGAATATGAGGGAAGAGTCTGCGGTTACTTCGGTTCCGATTACGGAATCGTCAGAGTGACCCCGCCGCATGATGGCCAGGACTGGAAGGTTGAACGAATTCTGGAAGGCAACATCTCCGAAGTAGCGATCGCCGATATCGACGGTGACGGCAAAGAAGAGATCATGACCATTGAACCGTTCCATGGCAATACGATCAATGTCTATAAGTTAAAGGATGGCAAGTACGAAGTTGATTACACCTATCCGAATGAGATCGATTTCGCTCATGCCTTAGTCGGTACGACACTTTGCGGCAAGCCTTGTTTTGTCGCCGGCATCCGCCGTGTCAACTGCGAAGCTTTCGTCTTGACCTATGAAAACGGTGAATACAAAGTCCATACCGTCGAGACCGGTATCGGTCCGGCCAACCTGGATGTCGTTCATCATCATGGCAGAGAATTCATCTTTGCGGCCAACCACACAAAGAATGAAGCAGCGATCTATGAAGTATTAGGAGAGTAGCGATGTTAGAAGAACTGAAACAGAAAGTATTTGAAGCAAACCTTGAACTGCCAAAACACGGACTCGTCATCTTTACCTGGGGCAATGTCTCGGGAATCGATCGGGAAAAGGGTCTGGTTGTCATCAAGCCTTCCGGCGTGGATTATGACAAGATGACGGCAGAAGACATGGTCGTTACCGATCTTGACGGCAAGGTCGTTGACGGCAAGCTCAAACCATCTTCCGATTTAATGACACACTTGGAGTTCTACAAGAACTTCCCGAACATCGGCGGTGTCGTCCACACCCATTCGATCAATGCGGTCGCCTGGGCACAGGCGGGCAAGGACATTCCGGCTTTAGGCACGACCCATGCGGATTACTTCTACGGCCCGATCCCTTGCACGAGATACATGACGCCGGAAGAGATCAAGGGTGAATATGAGCTCAATACCGGCAAGGTCATCGTTGAGACCTTCAAGGAAAGAAAGATCGATCCGGATCAGATGCCGGCGGTCTTAGTCCATTCCCATGGTCCGTTCACCTGGGGTAAGGATCCGTTCGATGCTGTCCACAACTGTGTCGTATTGGAGACACTGGCCGATATGGCTTTAAAGACCTTTGTCGTCAACAGCGAGACCAAGCCGATGCAGGACGAACTCTTAGACAAACACTTCTTGAGAAAACACGGTCCGGGTGCTTACTATGGCCAGGGCTAGACAATACCTCTTGGGCATGTACGAAAAGTCCATGCCGATGACCCTGAGCTGGGAAGAAAAGCTCACTGCCTGCAAGAAGGCGGGATTTGACTGGGTGGAGATCTCCATCGATGAGACCGATGAAAAGATCGCCCGTCTGACTGACCGCAAGGTGATCGATGAGATCAAGGAAGCGATCAGAAAGACCGGCGTGCCGATCTATACGATGTGCTTCTCTTCACAACGCAAATATTCCTTAGGTTCTTTAGGTGAAGAAAAACACCGCAAGGCCATGGAGAATATGGCCAATGCCATCGACTTTGCCGCAGAGATCGGTATCCGCATCATTCAGCTGGCAGGCTATGACTGCTACTACGAAGAAGCCAATGAAGATACCAGAAACGAGTTCATCAAGAATCTGAAGATCTCCTGCAATATGGCGGCGAGAAAAGGTGTCTTAATGGGTTTTGAGACCATGATGGACCGCAACTTCATCGATACCGTCGAAAAGGGCATGGAATTCGTCAATATCTGCCAAAGTCCATACCTGGGTGTCTATCCGGATATCGGCAACCTGGCAGGTGCCAAGCATGACTTCGGTTATGAAAAGAGCGTCAACGATGACCTTCGGACCGGCAAGGGCCACATCCTGGCTTGCCATCTCAAAGAGACCAAGCCAAAGACCGACCGCTCTGTTCCATGGGGAACCGGTTTGACGAGATACGAAGAGAATCTGCCGGTATTAAAAGAACTGGGTGTTCGCATGTTCAACGGCGAATTCTGGAACGATCATCCGGAAGCCTGGGAAGAAAACCTCAAAGCTTCCTGTGACTTCTTACGGGGCAAGCTCGACAAGGTCTTTGATGATTAAACTCATCGCCTGCGACCTTGACGGCACGGTTCTGGATGATCGGAAACGGCCCGATACAAAACTGTTGGAGACGATCAGAAAGTTACGTGAGAAGGGGATAAAGTTCACCTTTGTCTCCGGCCGCAACGAGGAACTGTTAAGTCAGCTCATCGATGAATTTGAAGTGTCAGAACCCTACGTGACCAATAACGGCGGCAATATCTATCAGAATCACCAATTGATTGAGAGCGATTATTTGCCCGGGGAATATAACAATGTCATCGTTAAGATGCTGACGGACTATGATATCGCCTTTCGTTTCTTTGCCGATGAAGTCTACTATGGGTTTAAGGATACGGACTTCTTCAGGTCACGTATGCCTTTATTAAAAAACTTCGGTTTAAAGGATTATGATCCTTCGATCGATTTGAGTCAAATGCGCGTCTACAAGATCACCTGTGATTTTGCGGATCATAGCGACCGAATCGAAAGCTTCATCGCGGAATTAAAACAGAAGTGTCCGAAGATGACCTTCGTGAAGGCAGAGACCAATGTCTATTGCGCCAATTCGATGTCAGCTACCAAAGGCAATGCCTTGCGAAAGATCTGTGATCTTCTGAAGATGGATCCTTCGAAGCTGATGGCCTTCGGCGATAACGGCAATGACTTATCGATGCTTGAAATGGCGGGGATCTCTGTTGCGATGGACAACAGTTCGGATGACATCAAAGAGAAATGTGACTTTGTCTGCAAGGACAACAATCATAACGGCGTCTCGTCGTTTCTGATCGACTATTTTAAACTATAATGATTTTGGAGGACTACTATCATGGATGTAAATAATTTAAAGAATCATGCGCTGAACATCCGCCGCAATATCGTGGAGATGGTCTATTCAGCCCAATCCGGTCACCCGGGAGGATCTTTGGGTGCTGCCGATATCCTCACTTACCTCTATTTTGAAGAGATGAATGTCAACAAGGAGAATGTCGCTTCTGTCAATCGTGACCGCTTCATTCTTTCCAAGGGACACTGTTCACCGGCTCTCTATGCTGTCTTGCATGAAGCAGGCTTATTGGATGAAGATCTGCACGGCTTCAGACAGCTGGGTTCCAAATTACAGGGTCACCCGAATATGAACTATATCGATGGTGTCGATATGTCGACCGGTTCCTTAGGTCAGGGCGTTTCCTGTGCTGTCGGTATGGCAATTGCCAACAAGCTCGACAATTCCGAAAACCGCGTCTACGCATTATGCGGCGATGGTGAATCCGAAGAAGGTATCGTCTGGGAAGCCTTGATGGCTGCCTGCCACTACAAGCTCGACAATCTGTGCATCATCTTTGACCAGAACGGTTTACAGATCGACGGCAACGTTCAGGATGTCATCGGACCTTTACCGTTATTGGAAAAGGCACAGGCTTTCGGCGCTGCCACCATCGAATGCGACGGCAACGATTTTGAATCTTTGAAGAATGCCTTCGGTTTCGCGAGACAGACCAAGGGTGTCCCAACCGTCATCATCGCCCACACTGTCAAGGGCAAGGGTGTTTCCTACATGGAAAACAACTACGCATGGCACGGTGCAGCTCCGAAGGAAGAAGACTACAAGATTGCAATGGAAGACTTAAAGGAGGTCAGATAATATGGCACAGGAGACCAGAGTTGCCTATGGCGAGGAATTAGCCAAATTAATTAAAGAAAACAAAAACATCGTCGTCCTGGATGCGGATCTGACTAAGTCCACCAAGACGATTGAAGCCAAGAAGGCATGTCCGGAAAGACACTTCAATGCCGGTATTGCCGAAGCCAATATGATGGGTATGGCAGCCGGTTTAGCCGCTTCCGGCAAGACTGTCTTTGCCTCATCCTTTGCGATGTTTGCCTCAGGCAGAGCCTGGGAAATCATCCGCAACTCGATCTGCTACCCGAAACTCAATGTCAAGGTCTGCGCAACCCACTCCGGCTTATCCGTCGGTGAAGATGGTGCTTCCCACCAGGCTTGTGAAGATGTGGCGATCATGAGAGCTCTTCCGAATATGCAGATCTTTGTCCCATGTGATCAGTATGAGACCAAGGCAATGATTGATTACGTCGCCAAGATCGACGGACCATGTTATGTCAGAATGGGCAGAGGCAAGGTCGACGATGTCTATAACGAGAACACCGTATTTGATTTCTCCAAGTATGATGTCCTGCGTAAAGGCAATGGCGATGTCGTCTTATTCGCCATGGGCCTGATGGTTCAGGAAGCCTTGAAGGCAGCGGAAGAACTCGATGCGACAGTCGTCAATGTTTCCGTCATCAAACCGGCAGACGAAGATACGATCAAAGAACTGCTGGCTTGCCACAAGAGAGCCTACACGTTAGAAGAACATACGATCATCGGCGGTCTTTTCTCCTTGGTTTCCGAGATCAAGGCAAGAACTTCGATCACCACTCCGGTTACACCGATCGGTGTCAACGATACATTTGGTGAATCCGGCAAGATGGCTGATGTCCTGAAGAAGTACGGTTTAACAGCCGAACATATCAAGGAAGTCGTCAACGGTTAATCTCAAAAAAACAGGTTGAGAAAGCGTCTTGAAAAAGGCGCTTTCTTTCTGCCTTGGTCAAGCTTGACCAAGCTGGCCAAGATAAAATAAAATGCGAACAGAGGTGAGATTATGATTCAAGTAAATATGTTGGAAGCAAAGACAAATCTGACAAAACTCGTAAAACTATTGGAAACAAAACAAGAAGATGAGGTACTCATCTGCCGCAACGGACTGCCGGTCGCAAAAATCATAAGATTTGAAAAGCAGGCCGGAAAGAGGATAGGAATTGCGAAGGGGTTTTTCAATCATTTGGATCTGGATGAATTTAACTCGATGAATGACGAGATCGAAAAAGAATTTTATGGAGATTACTAATGGATTATATTTTGGATACTCATATCGCAATGTGGGCAATCGAAGGAAATGAGAGACTGAGCAAAGAAGCGGTGGATATTATTTCTGATGAAGAGAACAACATCTATTTTTCTGCATTGTCAGTAATGGAGATAGGCATTAAACATCAGAAGAACCCTAGAAAGATGATCCGCTCAGGAAAAGAATTCTATGAAAAATGTCTGGATGCCGGTTATTACACCCTGCCGATGAAGCCGAAACACGCAATCTATATGGATGGATTGAAATTGAAAGAAGGTTGCATCGTCAACGGTGATCCTTTTGACCAGGGTCTCATTGCCCAAGCTAAAGAAGAGGGAATGATTCTGTTAAGTCATGATCGGCTTATGGAATACTATGACGAAGACTGCATCCGAATGGTATAGTTCTTTGGAGAACGTTTTGATGCAAGAAGAGGATCGAACGATCCTTTTTTCTATATAATGATTCTCATGAGAATCATTGGATGGATCATAAGAGTCATCACGATGATCGTGATGTTTGCGGTATTGGAATTAAATAAGAACTCTCTTTTTGGCTGGTTTCTGGCGT
>CADAHV010000013.1:0-17607 GCA_902787775.1 uncultured Erysipelotrichaceae bacterium
ACAGGCATCTGTCTTTTGTTTTATATAAAGAAAAGGGATCTTTAGGATCCCTGATTTTCTAAATCGATATTGTAATACTTCTTGTAGAAGCGGTTCACTTCCCCAGTGAAGCGGTCATCTTCGAATTTCTCCGGATGCAGAGTCTGTGCCACCCAATACAAACCAAGGATGGATGCGGAAGAAGGTTGTGACCAGCTTTCGATCATTGAAGGAAGAATATAGATGTTTTCGTTCTGTATGGCCGAAAGTTCAGCAAGACTTTCATCGTTCAGCAGATCTTCCGTTGTATAGACGGCATCTTCCGGAATAAAGATGTAATCCGGATTCCATTGAAGGAGCTGTTCAGCAGCGATGCCGGTCCAGGTATTTCCTTCCAGGGCGGCAAAGACCGGTCTGGCGCTGGCTGTTTCAAGGATCTGTTTCTGATGCATGGAAGCAGTGCAGGAAGCTAAAAGAGATGAGGAGCCGCCGATGTAGACTTTCGGTCTGGCGGTGCCATCGGTGATGGTCAGGATTTCATCGATGAGCTTATCGTAATAGACGATGAGTTCCTGTGCCTTGGCCGGTACATCACAAACCGCGCCGGCTAAGAAGATCATTTCAATAAACTTGTCGTAATCCTTGGGGTCAACGACGATCGCGGGAACGCCCTGTTCCAATAAGGCATCAGCCGCTGCTGCCTGTTTTGCGTCCAGGAAGACGAGGTCGGGTTCCAGTTTCAGGAGTGCGTCTGTATCAAGCTGCTTATCGGCGTCAAAGGATGGCAGAGCGATCAATTCCTTTGCGGCCAGCTGATAAAGCGGACGGGTGTCGGCTTTGGCTTCGACAGCGACGAGCTTGTCTTTTTGACCTAAGGCAAGAAGGGCGGCGCTGATCGGATAAGACAGAGAGATGATCCGTTCGACTTCCTTTTTGATGATGACGGTGCGGCCGGCCTGGTCGATCGCTTCAATGGTTGCAGGAAGCGGTTCCGACGGAACATCTTCTTCCTTTTCGCTGCAGCCAAACAGGCACAAGGCTATCATGAGTATTAAAAATAAAGTTATTACTTTCTTCATATATCGCATCCTCCAAAGAGTTGATGTCGTTTTTACAACATATCAATATGATAATACACAAAACAAAGTTTATAAACCTGGGCTTAAAAAGCATGGATTCAAAAACAGCCATGGGAGGCTGTTTTGTTGAAGTCTATACGCGAACCACTTTTCTTAAGATTTTGCGCTTTGAAGCAGGGCTTTGTTTTGTTTCTTCTTCTGTTTCCTTATAGCCTTTTCTTAAGATCAGTTCACCGGCTTTCACAGAAAGGTATTTGCCTTCTTCAACGATCGGTGAGCCGTTGATGTAGACGTATTCAATGCCTTCCGGTGTGAAATCGGGAATCGCTTCATTGACCTTGAGCTTGTCGACATCCAGTATGGTGATATCGGCTTTGTAGCCTTCCTTGAGGTAGCCTCTGTTTTCCAGACGATAACGGTCGGCAGTAGCGCCGGTCATCTTGCGGACGATCCTTTCATAAGGCATGCCGTAGCGCTTTGCCAGAAGAAAGAACTGCGGGAAAGTCTGGAAGGCAGCGATGTTCTGTAAGCCCTTGTCTTCGACCCAGGCGTCGGTCATAAAGACGGAGAGATCATCTTCCATCAGGCGTTTGACGATGGCGTCATTGTAGTATTTGCCAAGGTAGATGCTGCCGGCCTGATTGGAGAGGTCGACGAGCTTGAGATACATGTCGATCGGTGTGACGCATTCTTCTTTGGCCAGCTGCAAGACAGTCTTTCCTTCGTATTGTTTATAGTCTTCACCGATGTAGGCGACGACCAGGTCATCCCAGTCAATGCCTAAGACCTTGCGGTACATTAAGATGGTCCAGGAAAGTTTGAGGCGATTGATCGGTTTTTGTCTTTCTTCCTTGGATAAGGAAGCGTACCATTCCGGGAAGACGACGGTGATGACGGAAGCGCCGTAGTGGAAGGCGTAATTGTCATAAGCGATGTCATAGCCTTCCTTGCGGGTCTTGTGGAAGGTCTTCAGCATTTTGTCTAAGAGCTTCCAGCTTCTGGCGCCGGTAAAAATCAGATGGGAGTATTCCAGACGGCAGCCCGACTTCTTCATGATGTCGATTGCTTCATCCAGGCCCATTTCCAGATGGGATTTTCTGGTGATTAAAGGATAGTCAGCGGAAACGATCGAGCAGGCACGCGGGTGAATGGTGATGATGCCGTCGTATGAGGCGATCGTCTTGGCAAAGGCGATCAGTTCATCTTCCTTGGAGTAGCGGTTTGGTTCATACATGAAGCCGAAGGATCCGCCTAAGGCGCCTTCATCCATCGCCTCTTTGACGTAGGACATTTCTTTTTCGATCTGTTCCTTATTATATGGGGCAGGATCATAGCCGCTCATGCCGGCTCGTACGGAGCCGTTGCCGACTAAAGGCGCCATATTGACATAGAGATTGCCCTTGGCCCGCTGTTTAAACTGTTTGAAGCTGCCGGGGTGATGGGCGTCGAAAAGACCGCCGCCGATCTTGTCTTTATAAGGCGTGTTTTCGTCCATGCCGAAAGGCGAGAAGGAACAGTTGCCGGTGATCTGGGTGGTGATGCCTTGCATAATAAAAGGTTTATAGTATTTTTCGGCGTCTTCCCGGTCATAAAAGAAGTCGTTGTGGGAGTGGGCGTCGATGAGACCCGGACAGATCATGGCACCGTTCACGTCGATGACTCGGTCAGCTTTGATGTCTGTCTTTTCGCCGACAAAAAGAATCTTGTCGCCTTCGATCACAAGGCAGCCCTTGTATGGCTTGTCTCCGCTGCCATCGACGATCATGCCGTTAGTAAACATTGTTTTCATGGGACTTCCTCCTGCAGAACTACATCTTCATTTTAGCACGGCAAAGAAAGGCAGTCTTCTCATAGACAGATAACGATATAGGCAAGAGAGATGAATTGTAGATATAATGTATTGTACTTATCTTTGATAAGATAAGTAAGGGAGGTAATAAGAATGAAAAAATTACTGATTGCAGTTGCCGTCATGTTGCTGATGATGAGCGGCTGTGCAAAAAAAGAAGAAGCACCAGCTGAAAACAATGATCAGGTTCTGGTTACAGTCAATACCTACGGCCCGGGACACATCGCTTTAGCAGAAGGAAGTGAAGTTCCGGCAATCGACAAGGAGTATCCGGCAACGTCTGCCGGCTTGATGGTCGATAAAGGCGCAACGGTTTCCATGTATTGCGAACCAGATGAGGACTATGTCTTTGTCAAATGGACGAAGAACGGTGCTGATTATTCCAATGATCAGGCACTGACGGACACGGTCGAAGAAAAGAGTGAATACGTTGCTGTATTTGCCATGAGCTCAGGCTATGACGGACCGACGGTTGACAAGATCGAAGATGCCAAGGTCATCGGCGATGTCTTAGGTTTGCCGCAGCACGGTTACAGCATGGTCGAAGGCAAATATGTCTGTGCCTTTGAACTCAACAACACCGTCTATCGCGCAGAATCCAACATTTCCAAAGAGACATTTGATGCTTTGATGGCATTGGATTTCGATGATCCGGAATACGACAAGAAGTACAACGAAATGGTTGCTGTTCTGCCGATCGACAAGATCATCAACATCAGTGAAGCTGTTCCTAGCCAGGAAGAAATGGACAAGCTGGTCGGTATGAGCTGCGAAGAACTGGTCAACAAAGGCTGGACTGCTGACTACTACAACGGCGAAGACAAAGTCTTCGGTATGAATTACGGTTACTTCAGCTATCTGGTCAAGGTGGATGGTGAACCGCAGATCACTGAAGACGGCGATCTGACGGAAGCCTTCAAGCCATTCAAGGTCACAGCAGTTACCTACGAAGGTTTAGGCTATGCCACGAATCCGGATTACAACGGCGAAGGATTCTAAAAAACATATATCAATGTGAAACAAAGCCTCTGTCATAAGACGGAGGTTTTCTTTTTGTATGAGAGACTTTATCAGATAAAAAAACGCTGTCCGGAAGTTCTGACAGCGTTTGAGCATCTTAATAATATTTTAAACAGTGTGGCGGTTTTCTTTGTCGATGTACTTGTAAAGGGTGTTGACGTAGATGACAGCGGATAAGATCGCTTCGGCGAGAGGCTTGACGATCATGCTGAGGCTGCGGTCGTATTTGCCGTCCGGTACAAAGAACATCAGCAGCAGGACGGTGACAAAGATGAATTCACGCATGCAGTAGTTGGCACCGCAGAAGAGTAATGATTTTTGTTTGCCCAGGTTCGGGACAAAGGCAACCACGGCAACTAAAATAAAGCTGAACAGTGAGATCACTGTGCTGGCGACGACGTAGAAGGTGGAGTTCTGGGAACGGTTCATCCAGGTGATGACGATGGTGATCAGAGAACTGAGCAGAAACAGGTAGAGGGCTGCCTTGTAGTAGTTGGCGGCTCGTTTGCCTGATCCTTTGTAGAGATAGATGAAGGCAAAGAAGAGCGCAAAGGCTAAGATGGCATCACCGATCAGGTTGCCGAGATCGTTTTTCTTAAAACGAAGGTACATGGAGAATAAGACACCCAACTCTCCCAATAAACACATAATGGCGTTGAAGATGCGTGCACCTTCCGGATGTTTTCTGATCAGATTCATAGGACGCCCCCTCTTTCGTTGTTATGAATCCATCATATCATCAAACAAAGGACTGGAGATGAAAAGCCGGTTAAAATAAACCGGCTTTGTATCATTGATGGATCTTTTGATAGAACGATAGGGTCTGATCAGGTTCCCGGCTGTTGATGAGCCAGGTTCCCTCTTTATTCTTAATGAGAATGTAAGGGGCTGTCGTTGGATCCAGCAGGACCTGCAGTGCGCCATAGTCTTTGGAGGAGAAAGATCCTTCCAAAAACTTGTCGGAAGCGGTACCGAAACGACGGACAAGCTGGTCGGGCAGTTTTTCCAGAAGAGTCACTTCTTCAATCGATTCCTTGTCGATGGAGAGATGCTTGCTGCCAATAGAAACCTCAATGACTTTCTCTTGATCGACCATGTTGATCGGCAAGAGATTGACGCGATCCAGCAGGAAGCCGATATACGGTAAGCTCAGCAATAAGACCAGAGAGAGCAGAGCGAAGATCTTGCCAACAGGTGTTGCCAGATTGATCGTCGAATTCATACCGATACGGGAATTGATGATCGTCTTTTGATCGTCAGGATTGTAGTAGAGGAAGCCACCCAGCCAATGGCGGTCTTCATCGATGTAGTCCGGACCACCGGAGTCTTTCGTGAGTTTTTCCTGTAAGGTGCGCACGCGATATTCCAGGCGGATGCACAGGATGATCAGAAGAGCCGAGGCGGCAAACAAGAGAATGTAGCCTAAGGTCGGGTACTTCAAGGTGATCCACAAAGACAGCGAGGTGCAAGCCATCAGCCAGGCCATGTAGATCCAGGCCTTGGCCCAGTTGTAACGGCGGATCCTGGAAAGAGCGATGGTCAGTTCGGTATTGGCATCAACCATCTCGCTCTTATCGCGGTAAAGGAAGCGATACGATACGGCAAACAAGGCGCAGGATACAAAGGAGATCAGATAGATCGGCCAGCCGCTGCGGTCAAAGAAAAGCGGAAGGAGGCTAAGAAGTGCCGGTGGCAAGAACCACAACGGTGAAGGCCAGTGGCCAGTATCTGTGGCTTTGAGATCGACATAGACTTTCGGACTTTCCTTCTTCCATCCTCTTTCCTCTTTCAGGGCCAGAAGTTTGGAACGGGATTTGAGATACGGAAGATAGGGAAGGAAGATGATCAGTTCCATCCAGGTCATCCACACCGTCATCTTGTAGTCAGAAAACGCAGGTATAAATAAGGTAAAGCCAAGAAGGGCCAGAACGATCAGAACTATTAAGAGTTTCTTTTTAAAGCTTGCTAGTTCATCCAAGACGGCAGGATCCTCGTGCGCTTCTTTAGGTAAGGTGACGCCTAAGACGATGTTTTTCTTGAACCTCGTCTCGTTGAATAAGGTCCAGCCTAAAAGCGGGATGATCCAGGCGATGGAAATCCACATATAGAAGGGTGTCATTTTAAATCTCCTTCCAGATAAATCCCGGAAACAAGGGAGAGGATCTCTTCTTCTTTCATGCCGGAAAGGCGAAGTTCGGAGATCGCCAGACGAAGCTGCTGCATCGTCTTTTCATTGACCGCTTTATCATCTTTCAAAGCAACACGGGCACCGCTGCGTCTGTCGGCAGTGATGTAGCCTTCCTGTTTCAGGATTTGGTAGGCCTTGGAGACGGTCATCATATTGATGCCGGACTCATCGGCCAGGGCACGTATGGTGGGTAACTGTTCGCCGGGCTTGAGCTTGCCTTCGGCGATGCCGATGACGATCTGGTTTCGTATCTGCATGAAGATCGGTACATCGGAATGGAAATCGAAATTCAGAATCATAGTCATACCTCTTTGCATTAGTAATAATAATGCAAATAATGCAAAGTGTCAATACGTTTAATTTGTTACAAAAAGAAAGGTACCCATCGATTCGGGTGCTTTGATTTCATAACTTTTCTATAATGAAAGATGAAATGGAAAAACAGAAAAAGAGAAATCACTATAAATGGTTTGGCATCGTCTTATTTTTGGGCTTCTTTTTATTCCTGTATCTGATGATGCCCAAGCTCACCTTTGTCAAAAAGAATACGATCTTAGAAAAAGGCGTGACGTATGACGCCTTGTCTCTGGTGGCTTCCAGCAACGGCCAGGTCATTCCGGAAAGCGATGTGGTGGATACGCAGAAGATCGGAACCTATGATTTTACCTATACGGTGAAAAAGTGGTTGTTCTCCAAAGAGGTTGTTCTTCACTACGAAGTCATCGATACGACGCCGCCGGATCTTAAGGTGATCAAGGAAAGCGTGGAACTGAAACAAGGCGTCTCCTATACAAGACAGGATGTTTTGCGAAACATCGATTTTGATGAGGGAGAGATCGAATACCAAAGCGATATCGATGAGCAGTTCCCCGGTACCTACAGGGTCTATGTGACGGCAACCGATGAATCGGGCAACCGTTCCGAGATCTCCTATGAAGTCTTCATTAAAGACAGTGAAGCGCCGACCGTTTTGAATTACGGTGACGGTGCGATGATTCTAAGAGGAGAAGACTTCGATATTTTCGATATCATCAGCTATGGCGATGACTTTGATCCAAAACCGAAAATAGAAGTGGAAGGAAAGGTCAATACGGCAAAAGTCGGTACCTATCCTTTAACTGTGACACTGACGGATCAGGCGGAAAATGTGACCTCCTGGGATCTGGATGTCCGTGTGGTGAGCCGCTATCCGAAAGAAGAAGAGGCAGAAGAAGAAGTCTACCCATTTGCGGATTTTTATGAGGAATACAAACAGGATGACCGTCTGATCGGCATCGATGTTTCCGAATGGCAGGGCGATATCGATTTTGTGAAGCTCAAGGAAGCAGGCTGCGAATTCGTGATGCTTAGAATCGGCTTCTCCCGAAACGGCATCTTATATTTGGACAAGTCTTTCAAGGACAATCTGGCCAAGGCAAAGAGTGTCGGCATGCCTTTGGGCGTCTACTATTACAGTAACGACAAGAGCGCCGAGGAAGTGCGTTCCGTGTTCCGGCAGATCGTGAGTGAACTGGGCGATACCCGTCTGGAACTGCCGGTGGTTTTTGACTGGGAGAACTTCATGGGCTTCCAGTATTATGAAATCAGTCTGAAGGATCTCGACCACATGTATCAGGTCTTCGAAGAAGAAGCAGAAAAGATGGGCTATACGCCGATGTTGTATGGTTCCAAGTATTATCTGGAGAATCTGTGGCGAAAGACAGACAAGAGGACCATCTGGCTGGCCCATTATACCGACTGGTCAAGCTATGAGGGCAAGTATAAACTGTGGCAGACCTGCGCCTGGGGACAGGTGGACGGTATTGAAGAAAATGTCGATTTCGATGTTTTATTTCTAGATTAAATGGATTAGAACCCCTACAATAAAAGAATATGAAGATGACAAAGAAGATAATAATCCTGTTAATGGTTTTTGTGATGCTGCTGTGTCATCCTTTTTGTGTTCAGGCAGAGGGAGAAGAGGATGAGACGCAAACCATACAGGCGCGTTTCTATACCCTGACGACAGACAAGAACACGACCATCAACGTCAAATTCAATCCGCAGTGGTTTGATCATACGGCAAAAGAATACAACCATGACCTGGCCAAATTGTCGCTGGGTCTGGCAACTTCCGCCTTTCGTCCGAAACATGCCGACGGTTCAGCGACCGACGAGAACCTCAACATGTATCTCTATACGGCCGGCTTCTATGATTTAAGAAGTGACGACTACAACAAGGATCCCTCCAAGTATACGATCTCGACCGTCATGGGCCACCGCACCATTGAAGGAAAAGACGGTCCGTTTGAAATTATCGGCGTCGGTGTCTGTGGTCAGGGTTATGTCGATGAGTGGGAATCCAATTTCATGATCGGTGATATCGGTGTTCATGTCGGTTTTGACAACTCCGCCCGCCTGGTCTATGACCGCATCTTCGGCTACATCGCTTCCATGGAATTCGAACATCCTTTGAAGATCTGGATCTCCGGATTTTCCCGGGCAGCTGCCGTGTCCAACATTGTCGCTGCCAGACTTTCGGATTCCAGTGTCTTTGGCGAAGACAACGTCTTTGCCTATACCTTTGCCACACCGCGCACGGCAACGACCGTTGATGAAAGCAAGTATCACAATATCTTCAATATCATCGGCAAGGCCGATCCGGTCCCGAAGGTTCCTTTTGAGGAATGGGGCTACAAGCGTTATGGCGTCGATCTGTATACGCCGATCTTAGAGACCGACAGCGATTTTGAAGCCAAACGCGTCAAGGCCAACGTCATCTACAAGATGATCACCGGCATCGACTACTGGTATAACCGGGAAGCCAATGAGACCATCAATAATATACTTTCCCTGTTTTTACAGATCTGTCCGACATCTGCCGAATATGCCTATTCTTTGGAAGACAAACTGATTCACATCTGGGAGAACAAGGATCCCATACACGTATTGGCGGCACTTCTGGAGATCGCCAAAGATCCGGTGCTGATCAACGAGAACACCAGAGAAGAGGCCAATGCCTTAATGAACTATCTGACGCTGCTGATCCGGGACTACAACGATCAGGACAGTGTTTTCAGAAGCTGGAACGATTCGGCAACGGCCGGTGCCAATATCCTGCAGGCTCATACGCCGGAGTTTTATGTCTCCTGGGTTTTTTCGGCTGACAGCGGTGAAGAATTATTTACCGACTTCTACCGCTACAACGTTGTTCACATCGATTCCGGCGTCAAGGTCACGTTGTATCAGGGAAATAAACTCATCGAATCGATCGATCCGATCATTCGCTATGATAAGGAAACTGACCGCAAGATCGTTCTGGTTCCTAAGAAAGACCGAAAGAATCCGGAAGGCAACATCTATCTGTCCTATCGGGAAGATGAGATCCTTGCCGTGCTTCCGCAGGACAATGACTATACCCTCAGTTTTAAAACGACAGATAATGAAGAACAGATTGTTCTGTTTGCCTATGGAAACACCATTCATTCCGGTGTCAATCAGGATCTGAACATCATCGTCTACTTACAGGAAGCCAATGACGTCTTCAATGCGACGATCAAAAAGGACGGCAGCTGGGACTACTCTTCCAAGGCGGGACTCAATGAGCAGAATTTCTCGGCTCATGAGACAGAGCTGAATATTTCCGATGTCATCATCACCTCCCGTCAGCACTACTTTGATATGACCTGGCGTCAGGCGGTCATCCTATCCATTTCCCTTTTCTTGTTTATCCTGTCGCTCTTTGTCTTCTATAACGCCTATCTGATCGGCCGCATCCGTTACATGCGCCGCATCCGCAAAGGCTGGATCCGCAAGGACAGCAAGTACTCCGCCTTGCCGTTATTGTGTGCAACGGGTATCTTCCTCTTGTTCCTGATCATGGAATTCTTTGCGGCCCTCTTCCCATCCAACCGCCAGCTGCTGGTCTTTTATAAACTGGCGATCGGTGCCCTGGCCATCCTGATGGCTTATGTTGGATATCACAAGAAGAACACGCCGCTTCATCGGGCGATCCTAATTTCAATGTGCCTGTTTACTTTGGCCGACATCGTGACGACTTACCAGCTGAATGCAGGTACCCTGCTTCATATCGCTGCCTACATCTTACTGACCTATGTCTATATCAAGGAAGAACAGCCTGACAAGCGCCAATACATCCTCTATGGTGTCTTTGTGATCATTTCCTTAATCATCACGGCGGCAATCAAGGGAGAGTATGGTGTCCTTCGTCTGCTTGCCTTCTTGTATCTGGCTTCGGTACTGGCGATGATCGTGGCGTCCTTCCCGATGCCAAGAAGAGTCTTTGGCGGATCGCTGCTCTTATTTGCCGGCGGTATCTTCTTGATGATCAATCAGGTTCGAGGAACGACGTTCTTATCGCACATCCTGTCCTTGGGAACCTATTATCTGGCCATTGTGACCCTGGCCGGTCTGGGATTAAATACCGGTGTCATGAAAAAAGGTGTTTCCATCGAGGAAGAAGATCAATGAGAAAGGAAGTTGCATAAGCTTCCTTTTTCAATCGTATTTCTTGAAATATGAAGATAATGATGAGATGATTCAATCGAAAATGTTGAAGGAGGAACTTTGATGAAGCCTATTGAAACAGATCTGATGCTGAAGTACCGTTATCTGTCCAACCTGTTTTCTTTCAAGGGCGATCTTTACTATACCGACACGATCGCCGATCCGGAAAACAACGACTACTTACAATCCTTACACAAGTTAAGTGTAAAGGACGGGAAAGACGAAGTGATCTACGGTCCAATCAAGAGGATCAACAGCTTTGTGTTAAACGACACGCTCTTAATTTCCAAAAAGGGTGAAGAAGGAAAGGTCGAAACCCTCTATGTCACTTTGGAAGACGGTCAGGAAAAGGAATGCCTGCGCATTCCGATGGGTGTCTTTGACTTAAAGGATCTGAATGAGGATTACTATCTCCTGCAGGGACAGACGGACTTACGCTGCCCGGATTTCTATAAACTGTCCAAGGAAGAAAGAGATGCCTTTATAGAAGAGACGAAGAAAGAAAGCGACTACCTGGTCCTGGATGAATATCCGTTCTTCTTCAATGGCATTGGCTTCATCAACGGCATGCGCAATTCTCTTTTCACTTACAACAAGAAAAACGGTGAGATCAGGCGCATCACGCCAAAGACGATGGATGTGGAAAACGTCGAAGTCAAAGACGGAAAGATCTTCTTTTTGGCCAATGACTATGAATCGATGAAAGGCATGTTTTCATCAATCTACCGCTATGATCCAAAAGACGACAAAATCGAAGTTCTCTATCAGAATGAGAAGGCCTTTATCCGCCGCATCTTCTTTGTCAAAGACAGACTCTTTGCGACGGCGGCCTTTGATACCTGCATCAGCGGTCAGTCCTTCTATGAGGTCAAGGACCATGATCTGAAACTCGTTTTGAAAAACGAATGGATGTTATACAACTCGATCGGTTCCGACTGCCGCTATGGCAGAGGACATGGCATGTTGAAAAAGGATGATGACATGTATTTCATCACAGTCGATGGGGAAAAGTCGATCGTCGTAAAATTTGACGGTGAGAAGTTAAGCAGAGTCACTGATGGCGAAGGTTCGGTTGATGATATGGCCTTCATTGATGACAAGCTCTATGTGGTGGCCATGAAAAATATGAAGCTGCAGGAAGTCTATGCGGCACCGGAATTCAAACAGCTGACTTGCATCAACGAGGAAGTCCTCAAGGACTACTATGTCGCAAAACCGGAACGCTTCACCTGTTTCAATGTCGACGAGATCGTCGGTTGGGCATTAAAGCCGATCGACTACGATCCGAACAAGAAATATCCGATGATCCTGGATATCCATGGCGGACCGAAGACCGCCTATGGCGAGGTCTTCTATCACGAGATGCAGATGTGGGCATCCAGAGGCTACTTTGTCATCTTCTGCAATCCGCACTGCTCGGATGGAAGAGGCGATGCCTTTGCCGACTATCTCAAGCACTATGGGGCAACCGATTACGATGACATCATGGCCTTTGTCGATAAGGCGCTGGAACTCTATCCGATCGATCCGGAAAGACTGGCAGTGACCGGCGGTTCCTATGGCGGCTATATGACCAACTGGATCATCACCCATACCGACCGCTTCAAAGCAGCCGCAGCCCAGCGTTCCATCTCCAACCGTGTTGCCGATTTCTACTATTCGGATTACTCCTATGACACGACGTATGAGAACGGCATTCCTCTTGACAGCAAGGCAATCGAGCTGTTCTGGGATCGTTCCCCGCTCAAGTATGTGGAAAACGCAGTGACCCCTACCCTGTTCATTCAGTCAACGGAAGATTACCGTTGTCCGTTCCCGGAGGCTTTACAGTTATTCTCGGCCTTAAAGTGGAAGGGTGTGGAGACCCGCATCTGCGGTTTCAAAGGTGAAAACCACGAACTGTCCAGGTCTGGCAAGCCGACCCATCGTTTGAGAAGACTGACTGAGATCACTGACTGGCTGATCAATCATACTTCTTAAGCATTATCCAAACAAGAAAAGAAGATCACACGATCTTCTTTTTCAATGCTTGCTTTGCAAGATAAAAAAGGCATAAAAAAAGCCAGAGCTATTCAGTTTTGTCATGATCAAAGCCTCCCGGTTTTTCATGATATTTATTTTTTCTCTGATTCTGTTTTACTATTCGGAAAAAGGACCGCAAGCGCATAAAGTGTAAAAACGATTCGCCTTTTCCTATGAGACACCCTCATTTACGATAAAATATTAGATAGATATGAGTAATTTTCCGATCCGCATACAAATGACATCCGGTGAAAACGGTGCAACGGCGCTGTTTATGATGCTGGGTTATTTTAATAAATACGTTCCGATGGATCAGCTCAGGGAGACCTGTGTTTCTTCGCGAAACGGTACCAGTCCGGCACAGTTAAAAGAAGCGGCGGAGTCTTATGACTTGCAATGCGAACTGAAGGAACTGAGTTTTGAGGAACTGCTCAAGCAGAAGACACCGGTGGTCGTCAACTGGAAGAAGCGTTATTTCGTCATCGTCACCAAGGTCGACAAGGAGACCATCTCGGTCATTGATCCGGCCAAGGGGAAATACAAGGCACCTTACAACAGTTTCAGGAAAAACTACGGCGGTATGATGCTGACGTTTGCCAAGGGACCAAACTTTGTGGCGGACGGCAAAAAGGAATCGATGTATTCACTGATCAAAGACCGCGTCAAGCCGATCATGAAGCCGATCATCGCCATGATCATTCTGACCCTGATCTGTATCTCGACCGATCTGGCCTTATCCAGAGGCATGAAATTCATGATGGACGACATCGTTACCGACAGCGGCTTTATCAGGGAACTGATCGAGCAGAACATGCTGCCGTCAAATCAGGCACAGGGTCTTTCGATCATAACGAGCGGCTTCATGTTTATCATGTATTTCGGTACGCTGTTCCAGATGTTTTTCCAGATCAAAAAGAACCGGGTGGTCAATCAGACCAGCCGCCGGCAGATGGCTCTTTCCAACAGCGGTATGATCAAGAAGATGATGAACCTGCCGTTACGTTTCTTTGAACAGTACTCGGTCGGTGAACTGATGGGACGCTTGGATTCCAATGAAAAACTTGAGGATTCGATCATGAATTCTCTGATCCCGCGAATGATCAACACCTTCATGACGATCTTCTATTTCTTCATGATCTTTTCCTATGACAAGACCATTGCCCTGGTCTCTTTGGCGATTGAGGCAGTTTATTTTGCGATCACCTTGAAGCTGCAGGAACAGAACGCGATTCTCTCCCGTGCCAATGCAACTTCATCCAACTCTTTGAATTCTTCCGTCCTCAACGGTATGAATATGATCGAGACGATCCGTTCCACCGGTTCGGAAAAAGATTTCTTCTCGATGTGGTATGAGTCCTTGATGCAGGCCAACGAGAGCCGCATGGATTCCATGCGGATCAACCGCGTCATGTCCATGGTGGATGGCGTCCATTCCTTCCTGCTTCGAGCAGTACAGCTCTTCCTTGGTGCCTACTTCATCGGTCAGGGAAGACTCACCTTAGGTACGATGACCATGTTCCAGAATGTCTTTGGCAATATGCGCAGTTCCTTAAGTTCGGCATTAAGCTCCATGAACGCCATGCAGACGATGCGCACCAATATCGAACGGGTCAATGACATCATGAACCGGGAAACGCCGAAAGAGATCCCGCTGGAAGAAGGCGTGGAATACGAAAAATTGCGAGGCAATATCAGTGTCAATAACGTGTGCTACCGTTACAACAACGGTGACGACCTGGCCCTCGACAACGTGTCTTTGGAGATCAAGCAGGGACAGATGATCGCTCTGGTCGGCGGCACGGGATGCGGCAAATCGACATTATTAAAAGTCATTGCCGATCTTTATAAAGCCGAAAGCGGCGAGATCTATTATGATGGCAAAAAGCGTGAGGAAATTCCGGATGTCGTCTTCCATTCTTCGATCATGACGGTCGATCAGGAAGCGACGACTTTTGATGATACGGTCTACGCCAACATCCGCATGTGGGATGACACGGTGGAAGACTTTGAAGTTATTTTAGCGGCAAGAGATGCCCAGATCCACGACCGCATCATGTCGGATCGCCTGGGCTACAATACCAAGATCCTGGAAAACGGACAGAACTTTTCGGGTGGTGAAATACAGCGTCTGGAACTGGCCAGGGCACTGGCGCATGAGCCGACGATTCTCTTTTTGGATGAGTTTACGTCCGCTCTGGATGCCTTGACTGAAGACAAGGTCATTAAATCAATACGCGACAAGGGCACGACCTGTGTCATCGTTGCCCATCGTCTTTCCACGATCGTCGACTGCGACTGTATCTACGTCATGGATAAGGGAAAGATCGTTGAAAAAGGAACCCATTCCGAGCTCTACGCCCTGGATGGTCTCTATAAGAAACTGGTGAGTTCACAATGAGCATTACTTCCGACCTGATCAAAAAGAAAGAGGAAAGAAACCAACTGTTGGAAAAAAGTGCCGACAAGGCGCTTCTGGAAGACAAGAGGCAGGTGAATCTGAACATGGACCTGGATGCCGTGCAGGCGGCTTTGCTGTACATCCTGGATCGTTTTAAGCTGCCTGCCAATCGGATCTTTGCCTACTATTCCACCGATGATCTGGTCCAGAGGATCATGGAACCCAACAATGTCATGTACCGCAAGACGGATGATCTGCTGAAGGAAGCGGAAGAAAAGACCAGCTATATCCTCTGTTTTGATGAACAGGATAAACCATATGTTCTGCAGCCAAGCATCTTTGGCTACAAGGCTTATAATCCGGCAAACGGCAAGTCCAATATCTGCACCAGAAAGTTCCTAAGAAGTCTGAAGCAGACCTGTTATGTCTTTACCCAGCCGATGCGTCAGTACAAGTCGGTTCTGCTGACTTTTGTGATGGCGGTCTTCCGCTATCTGACGACCAACGATGTGATCCGTTTGGTTGCCGCCAGCGGCATCATGACCCTTTTGGGATTGGCTTTCCCGAAGATCAATCAGTGGATCTATACCGTCTATCTCAAGGATGTGGAAGGAAACGCTCTGATGTTCCAGTCGATCCTCACCCTCTTCCTGCTTTTAAGCATGGTCAATGTCATCGTCACCCAGATCAAGTCGCGGATGCTGGCAAACGTCAGAAACCGCGTCTCGCTTCGTGTCCAGGGTGTGGTCATGGCCAAGATCCTGCAGTTACCGAGATCATTCTTCTCGAACAACTCGACCGGCAAGATCTCCAAGCGTATCAGCCAGTGCAACAATCTGACCAATACCATCGTCAATATCTTCCTGGATATCCTGCTGAACTTCTCGTTCTCCGGTGCCTATATCGCGCAGATGAACGGCATCTCCAAAGAATTATTGCCGCCGGCTTTGATTCTTCTGGCCGTGCGTGTGGGATTCTCCATCCTGACCGCCGTCATGGGTGTGGTGATCGACCGCCAGACAGTGGCCTTAAGTATGGAGTCAGACAGCTTCTTCTATTCGGCCATCAAGGGCATCATGAAGATCAAATCGATGGGTGCAGAAAAATCCATCTATGCCAAGTGGGCGGATCTTTACCAGAGCATCCTGCACAACCAGTATTCCAAACCGTTCCTGCTCCGCAACTCCGGCCCGATTCAGTCTGCTCTGTCTTTAGTTACGACGATCACGCTGATGGGTGCGACGGTCATAAACGGACTGGCCAGGGAAGACTACATGGTCTTTACTTCTTCCTTTGCGATGTTCCAGGGCGTCATCAACTCTCTGGTCTCTACGATGAACTCGATGTTCCGCATGTCGACAATGGCGGATACGATCCGTCCGATCTTTGAATACGAACCAAGCCAGAAGGGTCAGCTGGACTATGTCCGCACCCTGCGCGGCAATATCCGGGTGGAAGATGTTCACTTCACTTACGATGCCGATCATATCGGCTGCCTCAGAGGCATCTCCTTAAATATCAAGGCCGGTGAAAAGGTGGCGATCGTTGGTGAATCGGGCTGCGGCAAATCGACTCTATTAAAGATCATCATGGGCATGGAAGTGCCGACGACCGGTGCGGTCTACCACGACGAAAAAGACATCACCAAACTCAATCAGCGCTCTTTGCGTCAAAGGATCGGTTCGGTCTTCCAGTTCTCCAAGCTCTTCCCGGGCACCATCTATGAAAATGTCACCTTCGGCTGTTATGACAACGTCAGTGAGGAAAAGGTGTGGAAGGCTTTGGATATGGCTTGTATCGGTGAGTATATCCGCAGTCTGCCCTTAGGCCTCAACACGGAAATATCGCAATCGAATTCCAGCGGCTTCTCCGGCGGTCAGCGTCAGCGCTTATTGATCGCCAGAGCATTAATACGTGATCCAAGGGTTCTGGTTCTCGATGAGGCGACTTCAGCCTTGGACAACATTACCCAGAAACAGGTTTTAGACAATATCCTGAAGCTCAATACGACGGTTTTGATGATCGCCCACCGTTTATCGACGGTCATGCATTTTGACAGGATCATCATGTTGAAAGACGGGCTGATCGTGGAGTCGGGCACCTACGATGAGCTGATGGAAAAGAACGGCCTGTTTGCGGAACTTGTCAACAAACAGCTGATCGAAGAAGAAAAGAAAAAATAGAAAAAGGAGATGACGCAATCTCCTTTTTAAGTGCTATGCTTCCTTTTGTTCCAGATAGGTCAGGAAGGCACCGATCTGGTTGGCCTCATTGCCGTACCTGGCTTTGACGATCTGCAGGTCCTTGATCGGCAGGTATTTGGCCATCGGGTGGCCTTCAATGAGTTTTTTGAATTGTGTATTGATCGCTTCGATCAGGGCAGGCTGTGCCGAGATGCCCCCGCCGATAGCGACTTTTTCCAGATCCAGAATCCAATAGAGGTTGTAGATCTGTTTGGCAATGCGCATGCCAAGATGATCCAGAGCTTCTTTTGCGGCTTTATCTGAAGACAGACGTTCAAATAATTGACGGCCGTCAATCGCTTCTTCACTTTGCGAGAGTTTTT
>CADAHV010000014.1:0-30218 GCA_902787775.1 uncultured Erysipelotrichaceae bacterium
CCGTTTTCATAGGTGCCGGATCCATGCCATACGATGTTGCCCTTCGTGACAGAAGTGCTGTAATCATCTTTGGCGGTATTGTGATTCGGCTTAAGGCCTAATGCTTTCACCTGGCTTTCAAAAGCCGAAACAGTAAGATTGGTGTATTCACCGGATTTGACTTCAATCTTGTCATCCGAGGCATTTGCCCTGCCGGATGAGATATAGACGGTAACCGGTGTATCTTTAAAAATGTTTTCGCTTGGTTCAATACGAATGATCGCATCTTTATTTACGGTGTCAGAGTTTTCATAGACGATCGTCACGTTCTCGACGCCGTTTTCTTTCTGCCACTTCTCGATATCTTCTTTGCCGGTATTGTAAAGCTGTGGCAGCATCAGAGGCTGCTCAAGTTCGGAAGAGATCGTGATAGTGATCTTATCCTTCAATGGTGAACCGGCGTTTATCGACTGCTGGAAGACCAGATCCTTTTGAACACTGCGGCTTTTTTCATAGACGATTTCGCAGGAATACTTCGGATCAAGCTGCCCGCACCAGTCAAAGACTTCGCTCTTGTTTTTTCCGAGAAAATCCGGAACGACGACGTCTTTGGAAATGTTCAGATATGTGTATCCTAAAAATCCGACAATGCCGATTGCGGCACTCAGAAGCAATATCACCAGATAGTTCAGTTTATTCGCAAAAAATGTCTTCATAAGGAATACTCCTTTTATTCACTGTGGGAAACATCCATGAGCAGCCTGTAACGAATCGCATCATTCAAGAAGGAAGTCTTGAGATGTTCAGACTCGTAAGTGTTATGGTTGTACTCATAGGCATTGGTGATCTCGGCGACATCACTGTATTCGCCATTATTGACCTTCATGATGAGCTTATACCTGCCCTGAAGATCATTGAGGGAAACCTTTGCCGTCAGGCATGCGTGACCGTATCGGCCTTGATCGCCGTTTCATCATTGACCAGATAGAGTTCATGCATATTGACGGACTGATCGTAGTTGAGATAGTAGATCATGCCTAAACCTTCAAAGACGGCATAGACGCTGTCTTCCCCTTCTTCATAGGTCACTTCATCCAAAGTGATCAAGGAAGAACGGTTCGAAGGTTTATTGATGGCTGTATGATCTAAAAGCTGGTCATCGATGTCGCATTCGATGCGGTAGCCATAGAAATCGTTGAGACGGACGCTGTAGTCGCGCTGCTCATCTTTATAAGTCAATAAGGAAATGTCATCGTTGTAGGATTTCAAAAGTGTTGTGAAGGCATTCTTTCCATCGTAGGAAGTCTCGATCCTGAAGATATAGGAACTCTTGTCCATTTCCTTTAAGTCGACCTTTGCCTCAAAACCGGCCCACTTGTAGTCAAAGCCGTCATTAATGCTGTAGCCTTGCGAATCAACGACATCGCAATCGATGACCTTGACTTCGCTTTCGTCCTTCAGGTCGTAGATATGCAGCTTATGAGAGACCTTGGACTGGTCAAGCATATTGATGTTGCTGATCAGACTGATGCCGCTGATCGTCAGGATTCCATCAGTTAAATCAAGGGAATCAGCCATCGAGATCGGCTCATGCGGAAGTTCCGGTTCAAGTTTCTCAATATCAGCATCATTGAGTTTTACAACGTATTGCTTATCGATATAGCCAACCGAATTGTTCCAGTCATATTTGATGACACCGTCATCTGTGACGATGCTGCCGCCGCTGACCGGATTGGTCGATTGAATCTTGTAGCGGTTGCTGTCTTCCTGTAACAGAACAACCGTGAGATCCTTCTGGTAATGCGAACCGAATCTGCCGGTGTATAAGACATCGTTTCCGGTATATGCCTTGTAGACGTTTGGATCCCAGGTGATATCGGAAGAATACAAGACATCGTTATAGTTGTCTTTGACAAAACCCAAAGCGTATTTGTTGTAATCGCTCAGGCTGCCGTTTTTGCCGTTATGATACTTATCAATGGAATAGGCAATGGCGGCGATCTTCATGCCCCAGTAAGGATCCGAGGCGTATTTAACGTTGATGCCGGCGCCTTTATTGCCCACAGCCGTGCCGAAATAACGGGTATTGGTGTAATCCATAAACCAGTAGAGGTTTCTGCCCATCTGTTCGTTGACGCAGGTCTCCACGGAAGAGAAGGAAGACGCCGAACCCGGATTGTCGTCGTATGCCGACCAGCCGAAAAGGTTGTTGCGGTTCAAGGCATACCAGGAAGTGCCATAGGCTGATTCCAGGCAAGCCATCGCATAGACGATCAAAGCATTGCAGCCGTATTTATTCTGGGCATTGATGAAGGAAGAACCTTCATTTTTCATGACCGTACCGCTGGAATAGATGTTATTAAGGAAACCGTTGAATGAATCAGCGGAAATACTCGTTTTGGAACGAAGCGGCAAAAACTGATAATAGTTGTAAACCTTCGCCGCCAGATATTTAAGATCAGGATCGGTATAGAAGTTGATGCCGTCGTTGGAATAATATTTTGTATCAAGAGTCAAACCGGCTTTGAGATAATTCTCACCGTTATCGACACTCAGGGAATAGGAAAGACAATCGCGGTCGCTGGAAGAGCGCGGATAAGCGCGGAAATAATGGAAGACCATGTCCACGTAGTTGCCGTTTTTCTCCAGCGTGAAATAGTTCTGCTTTACTCTGACTTCGAAAGCCTCTTCTCCTTCATAGGTGTTGCGGCCGCCCAGCCAGATCGGGATACCCTTGCGTATGAACTTGCTTGGCACGAGATCAGTGTATTCCAGGTCCGTGTAGCCTTCAAAGCCGTTCAGGACAATCCGGATATACCCTTTGCCGCCGCCGGCAATGTCATAGACATCACTGCCGCAGGTATCGACATAGGTCATCTCATAGTGGTTGGCGACATAGGTCGTCTTGTATTTGGAAGAGTCCTTCTGTGAAGGATCCTGATAAAGATTCATGATCGAGGAATTCCTTCTGCCGGGATATGAGTAAGCAAGGCCGGAGTTCATTGCCACGATCTTGCTTGGCGAATAGGATTTTGCATAACGGACAACATAGTCGTTATTGGCTTTCATCGCCTTCTTGGCTTCATCAAAACCGGAATGGCAGGAAACCTTGGAGAAGGTTCCGTCATCTTCGATATAGGAAACTTCAAACTGACCGTAATCACAAGCCATCGAATAATAATCATCTGCGGCAAGCGAAAAGCTGCCGAATGCCGGCAGGATGCCTAAGATCATCATCGATGTAAGAAATACGATCAGAAATTTTTTCATAGTTTATTCCAGTACCGTCGGAATCTTGACCCAGTCATTTCCGTTAGAGAACATCAGCATCAGCGAGCCGGAATAATCCGGACCATCGGCGTTGGCGATCGTTTCAAAGAACAGTGCGCCGTTTTCACCCAACTGAAGCTTCTTTTTAATGCAGTTGCCGACCTTGACCGATTCATAAGTCTCATCCATGCAGGTGATGACTTCTTCTGTCGATCCGCGGACAAACTTCGCATCCGTGATCATCACGTCACCCTCGATCTTGTTGACATTGATATTGAAGGTATAGACATTCATTGTAGCCGGAACCTGATATTCCATGCCGTTATGAAGCATCATCGTCGATACAGAACAGGACGAGACAGTGACGTTGGTGTTGCCGATCTCGATCTGCTGTTCCGTTTCAAATTTTAAGGTTGAGATATCGTTGTTGTTCTTGCTCAGATCAAATTCAATCATCGAAGCATCGGCCGAATTGAGTAATCGCAGCGAATAGGAATCCGTTGTATAAGGAATAAATACCTTGCAGGTATAGATATTCTTATCGGATACAACAGAATTGACGATATTCAGTTTTGAAATCTTATAGGATTTTTCTTCCAGAGTATTGAGATACTTGGAAACATTGTTGAGATAGATCTTTTCCGAAGTCTGCAGCTTGCCCAGATCAAAAGAGACAGGCTCCTTGCCTTCAAACTTCAGTTCGGCAACGATAAAGTTGAAACCGATGTTTTCGGAATCACCGGTATAGACCTGGTAGTCGACCAGTTCGACTTTTACCCCTTCCGTTGTCTCTACCGGGACCGGTTGCTGTTGCGGTTTATCGTTTTGTCTTGCGGCATACCACGAAGAAAATAAGGAGAAACCCTTATAAATGCCAAAGCCAAGCACTCCCAGAATCAGAATCGAGGAAAGAACCAGGATGATGATTCGATCGATACGTAATTTGCGCTTCTTAGCCATTCTTGCTCTCCTTCAGCAATTCTTCCGCTTCGATAAGCTCGGAAAAACGTGAGATCGGAACGATCGCAGCCATAGGTTCATTGTTCTTTACGATGATCTTGACATCGTCAGGACCTAAAGACGAGATAATCTTGGCAGCCTTGCCCTGATTGAGATGTGAGATCGGTACCAATGAGTTCAGCATCGTACCAAAAGAAGATTTGTTCATCATACTTTGATTATAGAAAAATGCTATAAATTTGTCAATAAATCTATCAACATATTCACAGCATTTTTATTATTTAATTTATATATTTATTTATCTATATATTTATCGTTATATTTCAAGGTTGCGGGTAAAGCGATAGGAATCCTCGCACATGCGGTCGATATCGTACTGGGCCTTGAAGCCAAGCAGCTTTTCAGCCTTTTTCGTATCGGCATAGCAGGTGGCGATATCCCCCGGTCTTCTTTCCATGATCTTGTAAGGAATGGAGTGGCCGCAGGCTTTCTCATAGGCATGTAAGACCTGCAAAACAGAATAGCCTTTGCCCGTACCGATGTTGATGACTTCCGTGCCTTTATGAGAAGCGGCATATTCAATCGCTTTCACATGGGCTCTGGCCAAATCGACGACGTGGATATAGTCTCTGACGCCCGTGCCGTCAACGGTATCGTAATCGTTGCCCCAGACACGCAGATAATCCCTTTGTCCGGCAACGACCTGAGCAATATACGGAACCAGATTGTTCGGTATGCCGTTTGGCACTTCGCCGATCAAACCGGATTCGTGTGCACCGATCGGATTGAAATAGCGAAGCAGGACAGAAGAATTCTCCGGATCGGCCTTATCCATATCAGTAATGATCATCTCGTTCATCTTCTTGGTTGTGCCGTATGGATTGGTTGTTGTTCCTAAACCGTATTCTTCCTTGAACGGAACTTCAAAGTCATCGCCATAAACGGTAGCACTGGAAGAAAAGACCAGATTCTTTACGTTGTATTTTTTCATCAGCTGATAAAGATTGATCGAGCCGGCGATATTGTTTTCGTAATAGGTTAGCGGAATCGCTACCGATTCCCCTACTGCTTTATATCCGGCAAAATGAATGACAGCATCAAAAGTATTCTCCTTGAAGACTTTTTCCATTCCTTCCTTATCCAGAATGTCGACCTTGTAGAATACAGGGCGAACACCGGAGATGGTCTCGATCTTATCGAGAACATCGATCGAAGAATTGTAAAGATTATCAAGTATCACTACTTCATGGCCGGAAGCGATCAGTTCAACGCAGGTATGAGATCCGATATACCCCGTACCGCCGGTTACCAGTATTTTCATTTTTATCCTCCTATCAGCTTGGAAATGTCATTGTACATGACAAACATAAACAGTAATAACAGTAATCCCAGGGAAGCCGACATGACGGCATTCTGCGCTTTTTCGCTTAACGGATGGCCGATGATCATTTCGATCAGCAGCAAGACCACCCTGCCGCCGTCAAAGATCGGAAGCGGCAAAGCGTTGACGATGCCGACATTGATCGAAACCATGGCAATCAGCTGGATATAATAATCCATTCCCAGGGAAGCCGTTTCCGAAACCGTCGAGTAGATGCCGATCGGTCCGGACAAAGAATCCAGATTCTTTCCCTTGAACAGCGACAGGAGGGACGAGAAGGTCAGCTTCAGGATAAACATGGCGTATTCAAAGCCATATTTCCAGCAATTGAGCAGATTGACCTTGACCACTTCCACCGCCTGGTTGGAGAAGCCGATGCCGATCATGTAGCGCTGCTGTTCTTCATTGAACTCCGGCGTCACATCCAGACGGATAGATTCGCCATTTCGTTCCACTGTCATGATCCAAGGCCCTTTGCCGTCATAGACATCCAGGAAATTGATCAGTTCAAGATAAGTATCCGGGGCATAGGACAGGCCGTTTTCAAATTCAACCTTGTTTACGATGTCCCCTTCTTTCAAGCCGGCTCTTAAAGCCGGGGAAGCTTCCTGTACGGTGACGATGACCGGTTTGGTGCTGGTGGCATACTGGCCGCCGCGCAGAATGATCATCGAATAGATAAAGATGGCCAGAAGAATATTCATCATGATGCCGGCCATCATTATGATGACCCTCTTCCACTTGGCGATGCCGGTCAAAGTTCTTTCCGGCGGCAGATTTTCAATATCGACTTTGGTCTCCAGATCGTTGTCCGTATCTCCCGCCATTGCGACAAAGCCGCCCATCGGGATCAGACGCAGACAGTATTCCGTCTCCTTTCCTTTATAAGAGAAAAGCTTCGGTCCGAAGCCAAAGGAATATTCCTTGCAATAAACATTGAAAAACTTGGCCGCCAAGAGGTGTCCGAGTTCGTGAAGGCTGATGATTACTCCCAGCATGAATATGTAAAGTATAAGATTTCTAGCAACTGTCATCTTTAAAATTATAGCACTACAAGAAAAAAACTCCTATTTCAGGAGTTTGCCCAGAGCTGATCGACATATTCTTTTGCCCAGCGGTGCGATTCGATGATCTGATCCGCATTGGGCTCTTTGATGAAGTGTGCCGCCTTGAGGGTTTTAAAGATATAAGACTCGATATCGATGAAACGGATCCTCTCCTTCAAGAATAAGGAGACCGCTTCGTCGTTGGCGCCGATCAGCACCGCACCGAAGTTTCCTTCAAAGGAACCGACCTGTTTTGCCAAACGTACCAAAGGATAACGGGTGTAATCCATCTTGCGGAAATTGAGCGTTGAGACGGTATCAAAATCCAGATAGCCGCTGATCTTATCGCCCTTGTGTTTTGGATAAAGGAGCGCATATTTGATCATTAAGCGCATATCGGGAACGCCCATCTGGGCAATGATCGAACCATCGTTGTATTCAACCATCGAATGAACTGTCGCCTCTTTATGAAGGACAACATCAATTTTGTCGTATGGAAGGCCAAAGAGGTAATGAGCCTCAATGACTTCAAAGCCCTTATTCATCATCGTCGAAGAATCGATGGTGATCTTGGCGCCCATGTTCCAGACCGGATGATTGAGAGCCTGGGAGAGTTTGACTTCAGCCAGCTGTTCCCGGTTGAGGTCGCGGAAGGCACCTCCGGAAGCCGTGATGATCAGACGGTGAATATCCTCTTTTTCATGGCCTTGCATGCATTGCCATATGGCGACATGTTCCGAATCGATCGGATAGAGGTTGACTTTGTATTCTTCCAGAAGTTCATTGATGATCCTGCCGCCGGCAACCAAAGTTTCTTTATTGGCTAATGCAATATCCTTATGGTTTTTGATGGCACTTAATGTCGGCTTAAAGCCGACAAAGCCAACCAGAGCGTTGACCAGCATATCGTAATCCGGCAGCTTGGCCATCGCCTGCAGTCCTTCACCACCATAAAAAAACCGCGTGCCGGGAAACATCGCCGCTAAATCTTTATTCTCTTCAATGGTATATGCGTATTTAATCTGAAATTCATTCAGAAGCTTTACCAGATAATCAACATTGCGCCCTACCGAAACACCGACCAGTTCAAGCTCGTCGCTGTGTTCCTTGATGACATCAATCGTCTGCGTTCCGATTGAACCGGAAGCGCCTAATAATATAAGTCTTTTCATGCAAATATCAACAACAAAACTCCGAATAGTATTATACAAAAGATATGTGAATCAAGTCTATCCAGGATGCCGCCGTGTCCCGGGATCAGGTTGGAGAAATCCTTGACGCCATAGTGCCTCTTAATTAAAGAGAAGGCAAGATCGCCGATCTCGGAAACCACCGGCAGAAACAGAGAAGAAATCACAAAGAAATACATCGGCATATCAAAGAAATGGAAAAGTGCCGCCCAGATAAAAGACGTGATGCAGCCGAAGAACCAGCCGCCGAGTGAACCCTCGATCGTCTTTTTGGGTGAAACACGCGGATTGAGTTTATGTTTGCCGAACTTCACGCCGACAAAATAGGCAAAAACATCGGTCAGATACGAGATGATCAGGACATAGCCGAACATGAACTTGTTGGTATGCTGGAAATCGCGCATGAAATAGATCGCGTAGCCGATCATCATCGACATCAGAAGAACGGCACAGGCATCTTCAAAAGTTTCCTTTTCATCAAAAACAGCAACGCTCATCAGAATCAGGATCTCTAAAAGACATAAGGCCACTGCGTACTTATGAAGGACGAAGATCCCCATCACGGTCAATACCATGATGGCATAAAGAAGGACGTTAAAAGTATCCTTGCGGATCTTGATAAACTCATAGGAACCGTAGATGCCGATAAAACATAAGACGGCGTCCAGAATGATCCCGCCGAAATATGCGGCAACAACCGTGATTAAAGCGATGAAAACGCCGCTAATTACTCTTTGTTTCATCTCGACCTCCGAAATTACGCTTACGGCTCTGGTATTCTTCGATGCAGCTGTCCAAGACTTCATTGTTGAAATCCGGCCATAAGGTATCAATGACGACAAATTCGGAATATGCCAGCTGATACAAAAGGAAATTGGAAAGACGCATTTCTGAGCCCGTCCGGATCAAAAGGTCCACTTCCGGCAGATCTTTTGTATAAAGATAGGAGGCAAAGCCTTCTTCATCAAGATCGCTGACCTTGCCGTCTTTGTAGTCTTTTGCGTATGCCTTGGCAGCCCGCACGATCTCATCTCTGGCACCGTAATTGAAAGCGAAGTTTAAAATCAGACCGGTGTTGTTTCTGGTCGTATTGATCGCATCGTCGATGACCCGCATTGTCTCGGCCGGTATCCTTTCACGATCACCGATGATCATGACCCGGACATTGTTTTCCATCAGTTCCTTGATGTATGAGGCAAAAAAGATCTTCGGCAGCGACATGATGTAGTTGACTTCATCCGCTGAACGCTTCCAGTTTTCGGTGGAGAACGCATAAACGGTCAGGCATTTGATACCTAACCGGTTAGCGTAGATCGTGATATTCCTGAGAACTTCGACACCCTTGTAGTGTCCGGCAGTCCTGGGAAGTTTATTCTGTTTAGCCCAGCGGCCATTGCCGTCCATGATGATCGCCAGGTGATTCAAAGTATTCATTAAATCGTCATTATCTCTTTTTGTTTTGCTTTGGCGATCTCTTCGATCTTGACAATCGCCTTGTCTGTTGCCTTCTGAATATCCTCTAAATAGGATTTGGAGAGGTCTTCCGGAATCGTCTTGTCTTTCTTGATTTCGTCATTGACTTCTCTTCTGGCATTTCTGACCTGAACTTTGGCTTCTTCGGCCATCTTATCGACATCCTTGCAGAAGCCTTTTCTGGTTTCTTCGGTAAGAGCCGGAACCGTGATTCTTAAAACATCACCGTTGTTCTGTACCGGCAGACCAAGATCAGAAGTATTGATCGCTCTTTCCGCATCCTTGACGGAATTGCGGTCGAAAGGCTTAATGACCAAAGTCTTGCCTTCCTGGATCGAGATAGAAGCGATCTGGTTTAAAGGTGTCGGCGAACCATAATAATCGACTCTGATGCCGTCTAACATCGTCGGGTTGGCTCTGCCTGTCCTGACTTTAACAAGAGCTGTTTCAAACGCTTTGATCGCCCCATCCATTTTTTCTTCGGCGATCTCTAAAAAAAGATTATCCATACTATTCTCCTTTAGCATTTGATGACTGTTCCGACAGCTTCGCCTTTTACTGCTTTGACGATATTGTCTTCATCAGCCATATTAAAAACAAAAGCCTCGATCCCGGATTCCTGACATAGTTCTGCCGCCTGCAGATCGATGACTTTAAGACCTAGTTTAAGTATATCATTAAAAGTCAGCTCATCAAATTTCTTTGCATTAGGATTGAAATCCGGATCGGAATCATAGACGCCGTCGACACCTGACTTCGCCATCAGGATGACATCAGCGTGAATATCCTTGGCTCTTTGAGCAGAACCGGTATCAGTTGAATAATACGGTTTTCCATAGCCGCCGCCGAAGACAACGACATTGCCTTCTTCGATCAGACGGTTTGCCTCATCGGCATCAAAATCCATGACATTTTGTGCTGTAACTGCGGACATCGCAACGGATTTAACGCCTAAACGGTTCAGCTCTGCAGAAAACATGACCGCATTGATGACGGTCGCCAGCATGCCGGCATAATCGGCTTTTACTCTGTCAAAGCCGAGATCTTCAAAGATCCTGCCACGACAGATATTGCCGCCGCCGACTACGATGCCGACACCGACACCCATCTCATTGATCTGTTTGACCTGTTTGCCGATCGATTCCAAAACCTCGGTCGAAAACGGGAAATCAGGCGCTGCAAGTGCTTCGCCGGAAAGTTTCAGTAAAACTCTTTTGTACATAGTTTTATCACCTCTGAAACTATTTTAGCAGAAAAGGGAAAATAAAAAACGACCGGATGAGCATCCGGCCGTTAATCTGAGAAGATCAATTAAGCGTTCATCTGCTTTGCGACTTCTTCCGCAAAGTTTTCTTCTCTCTTTTCAATACCTTCGCCGACAGTGTATCTTACGAAACGGAGGACTTCAGCATTGTTTTCCTTTAAGACTGCAGAAACCTTCTTGGCAGTATCCATGAAGTATTCCTGGTCAACCAGGCACATTTCCTTTAATGCCTTGGAGACTTTACCTTCGATCGCACCTTCGATGACCTTTTCCGGTTTGCCGGCAAATTTTTCATCGTTCTTGACGATTTCGGTCTGAACTTTTCTCTCGTGTTCAACGACATCAGCAGGCATATCCGCAGCACTTACATAAGTAGGAGCCATAGAAGCAACCTGCATAGCCATGAAGTGAGCCAGTTCAGCATCGCCGCCCTTTAAGACGACAAGCGCAGTCTTGGAACCACCCATGTGAGAGTAATCACCGAAGATTTCGTCATCATTCTTCTTGACGATAGCAAATCTTCTTAAGACGATCTTTTCACCGATCGTAGCAGTAGCATTGATGAATTCATCATTCAAAGTACCGCCGTTAACCGGAAGAGCCAAAGCAGCTTCGTTATCAGCCGGTTCACCAGCTAAGATAACGTTTGCGGCATCAGCCAGAAGCTTAAGGAACTGTTCGTTCTTTGCAACGAAGTCGGTTTCGGAGTTGACTTCAACCATGCAGGCCTTGTTGCCGTCGATGACGATCTTGGCAAGACCTTCCGCTGCGATTCTGGAAGCCTTCTTGATGGATTTGGCAATACCTTTTTCTCTTAACCAGTCAATAGCCTTTTCGATATCACCGTCCGATGCTGCAAGAGCGTTCTTGCAATCGAGCATACCGGCACCGGTCTTATCTCTTAATTCTTTAACCTGAGCAGCAGTAATAGCCATTATTCAGCAGCCTCCTTTGTTTCTTCAACAGTTTCTTCCTTAACTTCAGCCTTTACTTCGGCAGCCGGAGCTTCAGCTGCAGTGTTTTCATCCTTCTTGTTGATATATCTCTTTTCGGAGTTATATCTTCTCGGACCTCTGTTATTGAAACGGTTGTTTCTTTCTTCGTTTCTGGCTCTTCTTCTCTTTTCCTGTTCTTCAGCGTGTTTTTCAACGTTGATGATGACATCTTCCATCGTGATATCATTTTCGATATCGCCTTCCTGGTAAGCATCCTGGAGGATACCGCCCTTGGATTCGACGATGGCATCAGCCAGTAAGGACATCATGAGCTTGATCGACTTGATCGCATCATCGTTCGCCGGAACAGCGTAATCAACGGTTGCCGGGTCACAGTTTGTGTCAGCAAGACCGAATACCGGGATGCCGAGCTTCTTAGCTTCGGAAACCGCATTGTGGTCTTCCTTCGGATCAACGACGACGATTGCATCAGGAAGTTTCTTCATTTCCTTGATACCGCCCAAGAAGTTTTCGAGACGGACAGCTTCCTTGTGAATCAGGACCTGTTCCTTCTTCGGATAAACAGAGATCGTGCCGTCAGCTTCCATCTGTTCGATTTCGATTAAACGTTTGATTCTCTTCTGAATCGTACGGAAGTTGGTGAGCGTGCCGCCTAACCATCTCTGGTTGATGTAGAAGCTTCCGGATCTGGTAGCTTCATCCAGGATGATCTGCTGTGCCTGCTTCTTCGTACCGACGAATAAGACCTTGCCGCCTTCTTCCGCGATGCTCTTCATCTTGTCATAAGCGACCTGGAGAGCTTCCTGCGTCTTGTTGAGATCGATGATGTAGATGCTGTTCTTAGCCGTATAGATGAACGGTTTGCACTTCGGATCCCATCTTCTGGTCTGATGTCCGAAATGAACACCGTTTTCCAGAAGTTTTCTCATTGAAACTAATTGCATTTAAATTTTCCTCTCTTTCCGTTACCCCTCCACTATTTCGGACATCACTAACTTTTTCAAGCACGGAGTGATGAATTCATAGTGTGTGTATGCATAAATGCTCAATTATTCTATCATATCGGAATATAAAAAGAAAGGCTTTTTAAGCCTTCTTTTCGATTAATTTCATTTTTTCGGCGATTGCTTTTTTTGCTGCCGCTTCATCGGAAATGTACGGTACTCTTCCATTCTTGCAAAGGAAGAATTCATCGTTTCCTTTGCCAAGAAGCAGGATCGTATCGCCCTCATTAGCCATCATGACCGCTTCCCGTATTGCCTCTTCACGATCCAGGATAATCCTTGGCTTAAGACGCTTGAAATAGGAAGACAGGTCAATCAGGATCTCCATCATGTCTTCGCTGGAAGGATCATCGTAGGAAAGGATGACCTCATCTGCCCTGGCATCGGCAACTGCCGCTGTGCCGGGTCTGCGCATATGATCACGGTCCCCTGCTGCGCCAAAGACCGCAATGATCTTGGAACCGCATCGGCAACTGCCGCTGTGCCGGGTCTGCGCATATGGTCACGATCCCCTGCTGCGCCAAAGACCGCAATGATCTTGGAACCCTTCTTGGTGATCGATTCACCAAAGGAGAAGACCTTGTCGAACGAGTTTGGCGTAAAGGCATAGTCAACGACCACGTTGAAGTCCTGTCCGCATTTGACCATCTGGCATCTGCCGGGAGTCAGTTCGACATTCTCCAGATACGGCAGGATCGAATCGATCGCATAGCCGTTCTCATTGAGAACAGCGATGACTGCCAGGAGATTGTAGATGTTGAATCTTGCCAGCATGTTGGTGCTGATGTGATAGGTCTTGCCTTTATGGATCAGATCAAAGACGGAATGATCGTTATACAGTTCAAGGTTCTTTGCCTGATAGTCTGCTTCTTCATCAATGGCGTAGCTGATCTTAATGGCCTTTGTCATACCAAACAGACGTTTGCCATATTCATCGTCGATGTTGATGATGGCCTTGCCTGTTTCACCCAGCATATCAAAGAGGATGCATTTGGCATTGAAGTAGTTCTCCATTGTGCCATGAACATCAAAGTGTTCCCCGGACAGGTTATTGAAAACCGCTGTCGAGAAATGGACCTGGTCCAGACGATGGGTTGCCAGGCCTTCGGAAGAAGCTTCCATAACCAAAGCCTTGCAGCCGTAGTCGACCATCTCTTTGCCGATACGGAAGAGCTCATCGGACTTCGGTGTTGTCAGATTCAAGCCGGAATCCTTGATTTCTTCGCCATAGTAATAGCCCATCGTGCCGATGTAGCCGCACTTGACGAAATGAGCGATGATCGAACGGATGATCCAGGCGATCGTCGTCTTGCCGTTTGTACCGGTGATGCCGATCGTGTTCATCTTTTCGGTCGGATAATCATAGAAAGCGTTGCAGAAGGATACATAGGCATTGATCGCATCTTCCACTTTCAGATACAGGACATCGTCGTGTGTTTTTACAATATCATCGGTATAAACAATCGCTATCGCTCCGTTTTCGATGGCCTTTTCAATGAACTTGTGTCCGTCATTGATCTTGCCTTTCATCGCAAAAAAGATCGAATCAGCGCAGGCTTTGCGTGAGTCGAACATGATTGCTTTGATATCGATATGACTGTCAACCGGAAATACTTTTGAGATATCCATAATTTAATTCTTTCTGTAACGAGCCAGGAAATCAGCAGTTTCTTTGCGCTCAGGGTGATTGAAGATCTTATCCGGCGTACCCTCTTCCCAGATGACGCCTTTGTTCATGAAGACGATGCGGTTGGAAAC
This sequence comes from uncultured Erysipelotrichaceae bacterium, assembly GCA_902787775.1. Lineage (GTDB taxonomy): Bacteria > Bacillota_I > Bacilli_A > Erysipelotrichales > Erysipelotrichaceae > Colivicinus. The sequence continues at coordinate 14,282 of CADAHV010000014.1, forward strand.
TTCTTTGGCAAAAGCCATTTCATGAGTGACGATGATCATCGTCATGCCGTCTTTTGCCAGTTTCTGAATGACATCCAGGACATCGCCGATGGTCTCGGGATCCAGTGCTGACGTCGGTTCATCAAAGAGAAGAACTTCCGGTGTCATGCATAAGGCTCTGGCGATTGCCACACGCTGCTGCTGGCCGCCGGAGATCTGTCTTGGTCTGGCGTTGATGTATTTGTCCATGCCGACCTTGCCAAGATATTCCAATGCCGTCTTTTCCGCTTCTTGGGCGCTTTTGCCTAAGACCACTTCCTGAGGGACCTTGCAGTTTTCCAAAACATTCAGATTCTTGAAAAGATTAAAGGATTGGAAGACCATCGTCACCTTGGAACGGTATTTCGACAAATCAAAATCGGCATCCTGAATATTCTTGCCGTGAAAAAGGATCTGGCCCGAATCAGGAGCTCCCAACAGGTTGATGCAGCGAAGGAACGTCGATTTTCCGGAACCGGAAGCGCCGATGATCGAAACGATCTCACCCTTTTCAATCGAGAAGTTGATGTCCTGAATGACTGTGTGATCGCCGAAGCTCTTCTTCAGATTTTTGATCTCAAGTATCTTACTGTTCATCACCATTCACCTGCGATATCGTCTGGGAAGGAACGATGAGGAAATCCTCGTTGCCTTCCAAAACCTTTTCAAATTTACGTAATATGTTCGTAACGATCAGAGTAATGCAAAGATAAATGACCGAAACGACCAGATAAGACTGGAAGATCATGTATTTCTTTCTGCCGATCAGACCGCCGTTGAAGAACAGTTCGGTCGCACCGATGACATTCAAAACAGAAGAGTCTTTGATGTTGTTCAAAAGCTCATTGCTGGTTGAAGGCAGAATATTCCGAATGACCTGCGGAATAATGATGCGGGTCATGGTCTGCGTGTGGTTCATGCCGATCGCGCTGGCAGCTTCAAACTGTCCCTTATCGATGGAGATGATGCCGCCTCTGACGATCTCGGTCATGTAGGCACCGGTATTGATCGAAATGATCATGATCGCCGACAGCGTCAGATCCAATGTCTTGCCGCCGGTCGCAAAGGCATAGCCCCAGTAGATGACCATGGACTGGACCATCATCGGGGTGCCTCTGAAGACTTCGACGTAGCAATAGATCAAAGCATTGACGATCTTCTGAATGACGCGCAGAACAGGATTCTTTGATTCCGGTGCCGTGCGGATAATACCCGTGCAAAGACCGATCAGGATGCCGATCGCAGTACCTGAAAAAGAGAACAGCAGAGTATTCAGTGTTCCCTTAATGAAATATTCTTTGTATTCGGTTAAAAGAAATAATGCGTCCTTTAACATGTTTTACAGTTTAAATCTTATTTCTTGTATAAAACAACGTAGTTAACATCGTAGTAGGAAGCAGTAAAGTCATAATTGACCTTTCTGTCTTCTCTCGGAGACATGTTACCGATGACACAGTCGATCGTGCCGGAATCAAGAGCAGGAAGTAATGAATCCCAGTCTAAAGCGTAGACCTGTAATTCCATACCGAGCTTGTTGGCAACATATCTGGCAACCTGAACATCCAGGCCGTTGCAAGGCTGACCGGCACCTTCACCGGAAGCGATGATCTCGGAACCAAAGGAAGCACCGTCGACATCTGTCCAGTTGAACGGTTCGGAAGCACATTCCATACCGACCTTGAGGACACCGTTGGTTGTGCTTGGAGCTTCAGCAATTAAGCAGAGACCATCGATTGTTTCGCCCTGGTTGACCTTTAAGACTTCTTCCATCAGCTGGTAGTAAGTATCCATGCTGACAGCAGAGATGATCTCATCAACGGTATTTCTTAATTCGTTGCCCTTCTTGAAAGCAGCAGCGTTGGCGTAGTCAGCTTCAGCGACGGTGAAACCGTTATCGTTGTTCTTGAGCGGAACATAAGCGAAATCGCTGTCCTTAGCGCAATAAGAGATGGCAGCCGGTTCATCCATGATGGCACCGTCAACAACGCCGGATTTGACAGCAGTTGCTTCCATATCGAAGTCACCGTAGAAAGAGTATTCAACGTCTTCGATCTGCTTAGCCAGATCTTCGTGAAGGTCTGTCTGAATAGCGATCTTGGTGCCCTTTAAATCAGCAACACTCTTGGCTTCTGCCATGTTGACAGCTGCTGCAGGTTCTTCTGCCGGTGCAGCCGGAGTAGGTTCACTGGCCGGAGCACAGCCGCATAATACTAATAAACTAAGTAAGACTAATAATAATTTTTTCATTTTTGTTTCCTCCCAATAAGAAACTAATAAAAATTTTATCAGAATTTTCTGCAAAAATAAATGCAGTCTCAGCGGGGACTGCATATAGAACGTCTTTTTGAGAAATAATCCTCATCCATAATCAGATACGAAATCTTGATCGTATTCTGCACATTGGCATTGGTTCTGCTGACGAAAGCATCAGAGACCGCTGCACTTGGATCATTCGGAATAAACTTCTCAGTGGTCGCATCATAGTAGCCGTCCCGGCAGATCCAGTTGCCGTTGGCCAGAATGATGATATTGTCGCCATTGAAGGCATCGGTGCCCATAAACAGACGCGGATCATAATTCAGATTGAACAGATTGGCAATGGTCGGCGCATGATCCAAAGTCGAACAGTAGTTCTCATTGATCTCCGGTTCGATGGTGCGGTTATAGATGATGAACGGCGAACGATAGATGCCGTTTTCACCAAAACGCAGCGGATCGATGTGACGGGTCGCTTCCATGACCTGGTCATAATCCATCCAATACGGACGATGGTCCGGATAGATGCAGATGACGGTATTATCCGCCTTGCCGCTGGATTCCAGATATTCCAGAAGGACTTTCAGTCCGGCATCAAAATCCATGCATTTGGACATGTAGCGCTTGAATTCGATCGTCCACTCCGGATGGACTTCATTGATCTGATCAATATAGTAATCACCCCAATACGATGATTCATCATACGGGAAATGCATGACCGAAGTGATGATGTTGCAGAAGAATTTGCCGTTTGTCTCATCCATGTGCTTGATCGCCTGTTCGATCAGCATCTTATCGGACTGCCAGCCGTTGGTATGCGGGATGCTGGTATCCTTCCAGATATCGTCAATATCGTAATAGTTGTCAAAGCCGATGGCCGGCAGGATGGATCTTCTCTCATAGAATTCATCGCGCCAGTTGTGCAAGGCAAAGGTTGAATACCCCTTGTTTTTAAACATATAAGGCAAGGCTTCGTAGTAGCTGATGCCGGCAATGTAGTTCGGTGTACATACGTTCACGTATGGGAAGATGGACAGATAGGATACCAGTTCCGATTCACCCGTTGCACAGGAATATAAAGGCGTATAGTGATTGGAGAAATGGATGCCCTCTGAATACATCTTGTATAAAGTCGGCGTAAGATCTTTATCGATCGCCAGATAATCCATGGCTTCGACCATGAAATAGATGAAATTATAGTCCTCGAAGATGCCGGTCTTCTCATTGGTCTGCGTGATCTGACGGTTCATCAGATACTTGTCGATCGTCTGCATGTTGGCATTGACTTCTTCTTTCGCGATGTTTTTCCATTCGCCGTCGTTGATCTCACGCTTGACGCTCTGATTGACAGGTGTCTGTTCTTCGACCGGTTCTTCTTCGATTATTTCGATGGTATCCGGAGCTTTATAAGCCAAAGCGCTCAGATCTCTGAAAAAGAAGTGTTCGATGCCGTACTTGTCGATGATGACCGTCTTGTTGGAGAACGTGTCATAGGTCTTTAAGATCGAGTTGACACCCGAGCCAAGATCCATAGTCGGGATCAGCAGCAGGAACGATAAAATACAGAAGATCGCCGGCAGCTGGAAAGGTCCCTTGTCATTGAAGTGTACATACTTGTGCAAAAGAATGTAGACGATCAACGGCAGGAAGCAGAAATAATACGGCAGCTTCGCCGCTGTCAGGAAGATCACAGCGTATTGAGCAATACGAAGTGCGCCGTCCCCTACCGTGCCAAACGAGTAGAAATCGCCCATGAAGTTCTTGAAGATCAGTTCGACAAAGCTGTAGGCGCAGAACCAGATCATGACGATCAGTCCGACGATGAAATACACTTTCTTAGAAGAAAAGCGGGTCGTGATCAGACTGATGAAGAACGATAAGAACGATACAAATAAAAAGATCCTCAATACTGTAAAAAACTCCAGAGACTTAAACTGGACCAGATGAAAGATCAGCTCCAGCAGAAGCATCGGAATAAACAGATAGAGGAATCGTAAATCAAATTTAATTTTTTTCATTTTGCGTGCGGATGTGCTGAATCGACTGCCTTCTTTAAGCGGTCATAGGTCAGATGGGTGTAGAGCTGCGTCGTCGAAAGGTTCTCGTGGCCAAGCAGTTCCTGCACCGTTCTAAGGTCTGCCCCATTGTCCAGAAGGTGGGTCGCAAAGGAGTGTCTGAGCATGTGCGGATGCACGTCCATCGACAATCCAGCTTTTATTCTAGCATCTTCCAGTAAAAGTTGAACACTTCTTGGCGAGATTTTTCCATGCCGCATACTGACAAAAAAATAAGGAAAATCATCGTAAGCGTTCTCATTTCTGAATGTCTTCAGATACAGATCGAAAAGTACGTCCAGACGCGGATAATACGGAACCATTCTTTCCTTGTTGCCCTTTCCGATCACCCGAATGATCCCGGAGCGGCGATCGATCTGATCCATCCGGAGGTCGCAACATTCCGAGATACGAAGACCGCAGGCATAGATGGTTTCCAGAATGCAGCGGTTTCTGATTTCCAGAGGATCATCCAGATCAAAAACATTCAGCAGCTGTTCCACCTGATCCAGGGTGAGGACATCCGGCAGATGTTTTTCAACATGGACCTTGCGAAACTGCAGGAAAGGATTTTCATCGCAGACATGACGTTCATTCAGGAAACGGTAAAACGAACGAAGCGCACTCAGGTTTCGTGCATAGGTCGCATTGGAGATCTTGCTTCGGGTGATCTTGCCCGAACGAAGCAGACTGACATAATCAAAAACATCTTCCTTGCTTACTTTTTTTAAGGAAGTGATGTCATGATCTGTCAGATAAGTGATGAATCTGTCGATATCGCGGTAATAGGAATCGGCCGTCATATCCGAACCGGTCCGTTTATCGTACATGTAGCTGATGAATTCATCCAGCAGCTTATACATTTTCTGCGTATTCTTTGACTTTTGCGAGCGCATGTTCTACATATACCTTTTTCTTTTCTGCCTTAGGACCGCTGTAATCGTAGCGGAAGATACCGAAGTTGGCATTCATCGGTTCCAGTTTTTTGATGCCGGCATCAGAGATGTAGTTGACCATTGCCCCCATCATCGTATCGGCCCCCAGTTCATAGCGGATGCCGCCCTTTAATTCCTGCGAAAGGCAAAGCGCACTGTACAGACCGGAAGCGGCTGATTCAACATAGCCTTCTACACCGGAGATCTGACCGGCGATGTAGATGTTGGGGTGTTCGATAAACTGATAACGGTTATTGATGATGTTGGGCGAGTTGATATAGGTGTTGCGGTGCATGACGCCATAGCGGACGATATGGACATTGGCAAGAGCCGGAACGGTCTTTAAGACTGCCTCTTGCGAGCCAAAGGTCAGATGGGTCTGGAAACCGACGACATTATATAAGGTATCGATGGCATTGTCTTTCCTTAACTGCACGACAGCGTAAGGACGAACACCGTTATGTTCCAGACCGACGGGTTTCATCGGACCAAACAATAAGGTTTTATAGCCCCTTCTGGCCATCTCTTCAAACGGCATGCATCCTTCGAAGTATTTCTCATCGTCGATATCGTGAACAGCGATCTTTCTGGCATTGATCACCGCGTCATAGAAAGTCTGAAACTCTTCCTTATTTAAAGGACAGTTGATATAGTCACCCGGATTTTCGTCATCATAGCGGGATTTATAGTAGGCATGATTAAAGTCGATCGAATCCTTTTCGACGATCGGCGAAACCGCGTCATAGAAATGAAGGAAATCGTTGCCGCAGAGTCTGGAAAGCTCTTGCGCCAGTTCACCTTCGCACAAAGGACCGGCAGCAATGATTGTCGGAATGCTTTCATCGATCTGCGTCACCTCTTCCTGTATGACTCTGATCTTTTCATTTTCTTTGATCTTTTGCGTGATGTAGGAAGAAAAGCCCTGGCGGTCGACAGCCAAAGACTTGCCGGCAGGAATGCGAAAACGATCGGCTGCTTCCATGATCAGAGAATGGAGGATCCTCATCTCTTCTTTCAAAAGGCCGACCGCATTGTAGAGATCATCACTGCGAAGGGAATTGGAACAGATCAGTTCACCGAAATCGTCCGTCTTAAAGGCCGGATGGCGTTTGATGCCCTTCTGTTCGTAAAGCTCAACTTCAAAGCCCCTCTTGGCAAGCTGATAGGCGGCTTCCGATCCTGCCAGACCGGCGCCGATCACTCTCACCTTCATTATTTCTTCTTACCTCTGAAGTATTTCTTGCGCGGCTGCTGGCCTTCGATCGCTTCCAGATAGTTGCAGGAAGGATAACCGGAACAGCCGATAAAATATGTGCCGTATCTCGATTTGCGTTTCAAGAGCGGTTTGCCGCACTGCGGACAGTTCCTGCCGACTTCTTCCGGCTCTTCTTTCTTGACTAAAGATTCATGCCACTTGCAGGTCGGATAGTTGATGCAGGATTTGAATTTGCCATAGCGGCCATTGCGTATCACGACATCGCCGCCGCAGACCGGACAGATCTCACCGGTCTTTTCCGGCTGTTTCTTCTCCATCTGTTCATAGGCGGAATCGACTAACGGCTGGAACCGATCATAGAACTCGCGCAGTGCACTTGTCGAATCCACTTTGTTTTCGGCGATCTCATCGAGTTCCGATTCCATCTTGGCCGTATATTTGACGTTGATGACCGAAAGGAAGTATTCCCTTAGTTTTTCATCGGTCAAGATACCCTGTTCTGTCGGGAAGAAGTACTTGGTCTTGCCCGAATCGGAGGCTTTCTTGTATTCAACGTAATTGCGCTTTTCGATCGTATCGATGATCGTCGCATAGGTCGAAGGACGTCCGACGCCTTCTTCTTCCAGGGCCTTGATCAGTTTTGCCTCGGTGTAGCGGGACGGTGCTTCCGTAAAATGCTGTTCCTTTTCGATGTCCTTGCAGGTGATCACTTCGCCCTTTTCCAGTTTCGGCAGGATGACATCCTTTGAACCGTCATAATCGCCATAGGCTTTTAAGAAACCGTCAAATTCCATCTTGGAACCGGAAACACTGAATTCGTAGCCGTTATTGTCAAAGATGTAAGTGACCGATTTGAAAACCGCTTCCGACATCAGAGAAGCCAGTGCACGGTAGTAAATGAATTTATACAGTTTATACTGATCGTTGCTGAGATACTGTCTGATCTTGTCCGGCTCATTGGCAAGACTGGTCGGACGGATCGCCTCATGGGCATCTTGTGAACTCTCATCGTTCTTTACCCGATAAAAGCCCTTATATTCTTTGCCGTATTCCTTTTCGATCTTATCGTAAGCGGAAGCGACAAACTCATTGGACAGTCTGGTTGAATCGGTACGCATATAGGTGATCAGACCCTGAGCGCCGTTCGAAAGCTCGACGCCTTCATAAAGGCTCTGGGCAACCATCATTGTCTTCTTGGAACCAAAACCGAGTTTTGTGGAAGCTTCCTGCTGGAGGGTCGAAGTAATGAAAGGCAGGTAAGCAGATCTCTTCTTGGCCTTTTCCTGAATCTGGGAAAGTGTGAACTGATCGCCTAAAGCCTCTAAGATCTTATCGGCTTCTTCTTCGGTCTTGATTTCAACTTTCTTTCCTTTATAAGAGACCAGCCTGGTATCGAGCTTCTTTCCTAACTTGGCAATGATGTACCAGTATTCTTCCGGGATGAAGTCGTTGATCTCTTTTTCACGGTCGCAGATCATGCGAAGGGCAATCGACTGCACACGGCCGGCCGATTTGGAACCGATCTTTTTCTGCAAAAGCTTGGAAAGCTTGAAACCGATGATCCTGTCCAAGATCCTTCTGGTTTCCTGGGAACGGACTAAAGCCATATCGATGGTCCTTGGTTCATCCAAAGCCTTCAGTACGGCATTCTTGGTGATTTCATTGAATACGATGCGGTTTTTTTCGTTGACATCCAAACCCAGTTCCCTTGCCAGGTGCCAGGAGATCGCCTCTCCTTCTCTATCCGGGTCGGTTGCCAGATAGACAAAATCTGAATTCTTCACCAGTTTCTTAAGATCGGAAACCACAGCCTTTTTATCCGGGGAAATCACATAGGTCGGCTTAAAATCGTCGTCAATATCGACGCCCAGTCCTTCCTTGCCCTTGGTGGCAAGATCACATATATGGCCCTTGGAAGAAGTAACTTTAAAATCCTTCCCCAGGTATTTTTCAATCGTCTTGGATTTAGACGGAGACTCTACTATAACCAGATTTTTCATAACAACCCTCTTTAACAATTACTAATATTTACATAAATGATTTTAAAATGCAATTTCTTCGTTCAGGATCGGCTGACCGCCCTCATAGATCAGAGTGTTGTTCTGTGCACCTTCTTTTGAAAAAACATCATAGGGTAAGACATGTACTTCTTTGCCGAGTTCCAGCGCCTCATTGACACTTGTCATCGTACCGGAACGTCTGGAGCTTTGCATGACATAGAGTCTTTCCGATAAAGCGGCGATCAGCCGGTTTCGGAAAGGAAAATGACAGGCATAGGGCTTGCACATGGATGGATATTCCGATATGACAAGGCCGTTTCGCTTGACGTTTTCAATCAGTTCCTTATTGCAATACGGGTAGATATAATCGATACCGCATCCTAAGACCCCGATGGTTTTAGCGGCATAGCGGTGGGCATGCGCATCGATCCCCTTGGCCAATCCGGAGACGATGACCTTGTCGGAATAATGCATCGCCAAAGCCATCGTTGCCTCAAGAGCGTACGGACACGGATCTCTGGAACCGACGATCCCGTAGATCTGTTTATTGAACAGGCCAAGATCGCCGTAATAGTAAAAGACAAACGGCGGATACTTCAGATCAAGAAAAGCCCTCGGATAATGATCATCCAGTATCGTTACGGCATTGTCGATCTTCAAAGGAGCGATCTTCTTATTTTCCTTGATCGCCTGATAGACCTTGTTGTATTCACCGCCATAATAAAAAGAATAGGCAATCAGTTCTTCCCTTTTCATCTACTACATTATTGGTAAGGAAGTTTAAAGATACCTATTCTTTTAAAAAAGTGTCATCTGTCTTTCACGGCAGGGTCTGAAAGATAAGCGGTAGAGTTCATTGATGCCGTACTGGTCCATCAGCTCCAGATGCCGCTTCGTCCCATAGCCTTTGTGTTTGGCATATTCATATTGAGGATAAAGCACATCATAGCCCATCATGATGTGATCCCGCAAGACCTTTGCCAGAATGCTGGCAGCAGCCACCGAGATCGACTTGGCATCCCCCTTGACCATATCGACGACGTCATAGCGGTTTAACGGCATGGCATCGGTAATCGTCAGGGCATGAATGGAAGTGGAACGGCTGAGTTCATCCATTGCCCGTTTGGTCGCATGGTAGATATCGTACTTGTCAATCTCTTTTGGCGAAACGATCTTAAAGGCATAGTGGTGGGCGTCTTTGATGATCTGCTGAAAGAGAAGATTGCGCTTCTTCTCCGTGAGCTTCTTGGAATCATCGATCGCCTCATTCTGATAATTGATCGGCAGCACGCAACAGGCAACCACCAAAGGACCGCACAAGGGTCCCCTGCCGGCCTCATCGATTCCCATCACATAGGAATCTTTTGCCCAATACTCTTTTTCGTACTTATTCTCCAGCATTCTGCCAGGTGATCCTTCCTATGCGGTTGCTGCGGATGTCCTTTAAGATCTGGTCCACTGCCTTTGAAAGATTGACCGAACCGTCGTTTGCCAGCCACAATTTCTCTTTGGCAATCGCTTCCAAAAGATGTTCATCGTTTTCATCGACATTGTAGCGTTCCTTGATCAGACCCGGATAGATCTCTTTCAGATAGGACAAGCCAAAGCGCACCAGTCCCTCCTTATCCAGAACATCGTCGTTGATCGATCCCAGCAATGCCAGTAGTCTGGCATCGTTCTGATCTTCAAATTTCGGCCACAGTACACCCGGCGTATCCAGAAGCTCCACATCTTCATTGATGCGGATCCACTGCAGAGACTTTGTCACGCCCGGACGGTTTTCGGCCTTGGCAACTTTCTTTTTGACGATGTTGTTGATGAAGGTCGATTTGCCGACATTCGGAATGCCGACCACCATCGCCCGAAGAACTTTCTTGCGGATGCCCCTTGCCTTGGCTTTCTCCAGTTTGTCTTTCAGGATCAGTTTGACTTCATCCACGACCTTTTTCGTCAGACGTTCATCTAACGAATCCGCCGTCAGACAATGTTCAAAACATTCCTTCCAAAGAAGGTTCTTCTTTTCATCGGCAAGATCTGCCTTATTCAGAATGATCAGCACCGGTTTATTTCTGGACAGTTCCTTCAGGATCGGATTGGCAGAAGCCTCCGGTATCCTGGAATCGCGCAGTTCGATGATGATGTCCACAAGCTTAAGCTGTTCCTCCATCTGCCTTCTGGCCTTCGCCATATGGCCGGGATACCAGTTGATGCTGTTTTCAAACCCTTTTTCGTTTTCCATAGTATTCACTTTCACAACTGCTGCCAATGAACAGTTTTAACTTAATCCACATTGAGCTGCAGGCCGACGCCGCACTCATGAATCATCAAAGACTTGCCCATTTCGATTTTTGCCTCCAGGCTCACGCAATGGCAAGGATATAATAAGGAAATGTTCTGACTTTTCAGGTATTCGATGGTTTCAGTCAGACGTTCCCCTTTCTCAAAGAGATGGAAACCGCCGATCACGCCATGTACCTTGTTTACACCGCATACCTTTTTGGCATATTCGATGATGTTGCAGATACCGGCATGGGAACAGCCGGTGATGATGAATAAACCCTCTTTCCCTTTATATGCCAGAGCCGAATCATCGAGAATATAATCGGCGCTTTTTACGCCGCGATAGATCTTCTTGCCGATGGCATATCGTTTTTCAAACGGGAATGTCGTTTCGATCTCCCCCAGATAAATGAGTTTCTCACTGATCTCGACCGGCTGTTTGCTTAAGGAAAGTACAGTATTCTTCTGCACATCTTCAAAGCTGATGGGCGAACCGATAAACAGACCATTCTCATCTTCCTTATATTCAAAGGTCTCCGGATGGCAAAGCAAAACAAAATGATTATTGATCTCCTTCAGGTATTTCAAACCGCCGCTGTGATCGTTGTGGCCGTGAGAAAGCACTAAAGTATCAATCAAAGAAAGATCGATACCCATCTTTTTGGCATTTCTTATAAAAACATCGGAATATCCCGTATCAAAAAGAACATTCAGGCCATCCTCCTGAATGTAATAGGAAACGGCAGGCTCACCTAAATAGTACTGATCAATAAAGGTGTTGTTGTCTGTCAATACGGTTAATTTCATTTTTTCTATTTATTGAATCCGAAGCGGTTGAACGGGTAGATGATCATCAGATGGGTCGATACGATCTGGCCTCCGTCAAACGGGCCGTAAAAACGTGAGTCACGGGAAACGTTGCGGTTGTCGCCCAGACAATAGTACTCATTCTCTCCCAAGACGACCTTCATATCCGGCGTCGTCACATCGCCAAGGAAAGGTTCTTCATAATAGACACCATTGATATAAAGCTTGTTGTCCTTGTATTCCAGCGTGTCATTGGGCATGCCGATCACCCGCTTGACCAGAAGCTTTTCATTGGAAGCAGAAGCCCGAATGACTGCCGTATCAAAACGGTTGATTCCCAGTTTCTTGGTGATGATGAAAGAATAGCCGTATTCGCCTTCGTTGTACGTCGGGTTCATGCTGGAACCGTTGACCACACAGGGAATAAAGACGAAGTTGATTAAAATGACGACTAAAACCAGCGCCTTGATAAAAAACCAGAACAGATCTTTTAATGTGTTTTTTTCTTTCATCGTTATCTTCATTATACTCAATAGAAAAGCCGTGAAACACGGCTTTGGAGAAATTATCTGACTTCCTTGATCTTGGCTGACTTGCCGGCACGATTTCTGAGGTAGAATAATCTCGCTCTTCTGACTTTACCGACACGAAGTACAGTGATCTTGTCAATGACCGGGGAATGAACCGGGAAAGTTCTTTCAACACCGATACCGGAAGAGATCTTTCTGACAGTGAAAGTCTGACCGATGCCGGAGCCCTGTACTTTGACTACAACACCTTCATAAGCCTGGATACGTGATTTGTCGCCTTCCTTGATCTTAACATCAACACGAACAGTCTGTCCGGGAGCAAGTGAAGGAAGATCGGACTTCATCTGGTCTTTAGTAATTTCGTTAACTAAACCTAAATTCATCTTTTTTCTCCTTTATCAAAATATAGACATCTGTTCATAATCATGAATGAAAAGCGGAACAGCGCTTAACTAATATAACATAAAAAACCCTTTAAATCAAACCATTTTGACTTAAAAATTCATAGATGCCGCCTTCATCGACTCTGCCGGTATGAAGCGGGATCTGAGCCTTCAGTTCTTCCCTGGCATTGTCCATGATGACCCCGCTGGTTGCCTTCAGCATGTCCATGTCGTTGTCATTGTCGCCAAACGCCAGGATCTGTTGCATCGAACAGTCCAGTTCCTTAGCCAGGTATTCACAGGAGCTGGCCTTGGAAACACCTTTGGGAGCGATCTCGAAACAGTTGGGCGAAGAATAGAAGGCGTTATAGTTGCTCAGATCGACGCCTTTCAGATAGGCATCTTCCCTGTCACGGTCTTCTTTTTTATTCAGACAGATGACCTTGGAGCGGACTTTATCGTTCTTGGCGTAGTCGTAAAGAACCGGTGTCAGCCATCTGGCATTCATCCAGTCGATGAATTCCTGATCTTCCGGCATCTTGTCGACCAGAAAGGTCTCGCCGTCATAGATTCCCTTGATCAGATACGGTGCATTGATCAAAGAAGCGATGTGTCGGACATCTTCCGCTTTCAAAGGCGTCAGGATCTTGATCTCACCTTTTCTCACGTCCATGACTTCCGAACCGTTGCAGCCAAAGACATAGTCGAGCGGCAGATCACCGAATTTGTCTTCAAATGCCTTCAAGGCAAGAAAACAGGGACGGCCGGAAACCACACAGACCTTATAGCGCGAATCGCAAAGCTTTTTTAAAGCAGTCTTTGTGAGCTCCGTCGCATTGTACTTAAAATCGATCAGCGTACCGTCAAAATCAAAAGCGACTGCTTTGATCTCTTCCTTATAATTCATTGATGATCTCTCCTATCAGTTTTCTTTCCTCATCGGATAATTCACGCTTTTCCAGAAGATCCGGACGATTCAACATCGTTTCTTTTAAAGCCATCTTCAGATTGTAACGGGCGATCTCCTTGTGGTTGCCGTTTTGTAAGACATCGGGCACCCGATCGCCGTTGTATTCCACCGGTCTGGTGTATTGGGGATATTCCAATAAACCGTCATTGAAGGATTCTTCCTTCAAGGAATCCGAGGAGATCCCCTCTTCCAGAAGACGCAGAATGCCGTCGATCATGACCATCGAAGGAAGTTCTCCGCCTGTCAGTATGTAATCACCGATGCTTACCTTTTCATCGACATACTTTTCAATGCGGTAGTCGATGCCTTCGTAATGACCGCAGATGATGACAAATTCATCCAGTTTGGAAAGCCGGACCAGATCCTCCTGCTTCAAGGGTTTTGCCTTAGGCGAGGTGAGGACCGTGTAAGTGTAGTCATTGCTGATATTGTCCAGAAGAGCCCGATGGACCACATCGACCTTCATCAGCATCCCGGCACCGCCGCCGTAAGGCGTATCATCGACGTGATGGTGCTTGTCCATGGAATAGTCACGGATGTTGACGATCTTGATCTCTGCCAGTCCTTTGGCCAGGATCCGCTTGATGATCGAAGCGTTCAGAAAGCCCTCATACATCTCCGGAAACAGAGTCAGGACAGTGATCTTCATAAAAGACCTTCCATCTTGACGATATCGATGCGCTTGTTTTCAAGATCGACATTCTCTACAAAGACCGGCATAAAAGGAACGATATATTCCTTGCCGTCTTCATTCTTATAGATCCTGAGGTTGTTGCTGCGGATGCCCTCTTCGACCTGCAGGACCTTGCCCATCAGAACATTATCCACATAGACATCAAGATCCTTGAGATCGGAGAAATAGTACTCTCCCTTCTTGAGCTTGTGAATATCTTCTTTGGCCTTGTAGAGCATCATGTTCTTGTATTTCTCGACCAGGTTGATATCCTCATGATCCTTAAAGCTGACCAGAAGAAAACCTTTGTGTTGACGATAGCCGTTGACAATAAACGGTTCATGTTTTTCACCGATATAGACGGTAGAACCTTTTTTAAATCTTTCTTTTACAAAATCGGTATAGGAGTCGACTTTAAGTTCTCCCCTGATACCGAAGGTGTTGACAATCTTTCCTATTAATACGTATTCCATACCTAGATTATATTAAAAAAGAGATGATTATTCACCTCTTTACAGGGCCTCAAACTTGATTGAGATCCTCTTGTTTTCGATCTTAGATGCGACCTGCAGCATTTGACGAATAGAATTTGCCATCGAACCTTTTTTGCCGATCAGTCTGGCAATATCTTCACTCGGAGCGTAGACATAGAGAAGCAGTTCGTTCTCGTTGAGAGATTCCATCTGCTTGACCATGACGGATTCCGGTTCCGTGCACAATGGCTTGACGATGTTCAGAAGAACTTTCTCAAGATCAATCATTATTTGCTTTTCTTGGAATCTGCGAACTTCTTCATCGTACCGTTCTTAGCGAGAAGGCTGCGAACAGTTTCCGTCGGAATAGCACCCTGGTTCAGCCAGTTTAATGCTTTTTCTTCGTCAATATTTACGATTGCAGGTTTCTTTGTCGGATCATAAGTACCGATTGTTTCGATGTCTCTTCCGTCTCTGCGGGATCTGGCATCAGCAGCAACGATACGATAGAAAGGCACTTTCTTGGCACCCATTCTCTTTAATCTCAGTTTTACCATAATATCCTCCTGTTAATTATCTGCCTTACTATAATTGCACAAAATAATATAAGAGTCAAGTATTTTTACTTGACTCGTTAGAATAATTTCAAATCATCATCCTGGATCTCAAATTTCAGATCTTTCGGCTTAAACAGACCATCTTGCAAATGAATATATCGAAGCATTTCATCCTGATCCATGATGATCGGCGTACGATGGTGGATCTTTTCAAACTCACCGGAAGACGCTTTTGTCAGAATGAGGAGCTCATTGGCATCGTTGAAGATACAAGCCAGATAGATGAATTCCTCATCGGTATGGATATAGTACTTCTTCTTTTCCTTGTCCCACTCATAGAAACCGTTGCAGATGACAGCACAGCGCTTGTTTTTAATCTCTGCATAGCTTGGTTTGTCATTGAGGGACTCCACGCGGGCATTGATCTGAAAGGAACGGTTCTGTATGCCCCACTTCATGGTGGTCAGATCGATCTTTGATTCTGCCGGGATGATGCAAAGCACATTGTCGCTTGGAAAGATCTCCCCTTCCTTATACGTCAGGTTGAGCTTTCTGGCACGTTCCTTCAGCTGCTTTCCTTTACGGGAATCCGATGTTTTAAAGTTATAGCGTCCGCACATTACATTCTGAACATCGACTTAAGTGAAGACATGTTTTTGAACAGTTTCTTCATCTTGTCGTACTGGTTGCAAAGCTTGTTGACGTCTTCCACTCTGGTGCCGGAACCCCTGGCGATTCTTCTTTTGTGGGAGGAACGCATGATGGAAGGATCTTCCCTTTCCGCC
>CADAHV010000015.1:0-21684 GCA_902787775.1 uncultured Erysipelotrichaceae bacterium
GCTTTGAGATGATAGGTTTTGACCGATACGCCTATTCCAACCAAGGGCCTGAAGAACACAATATGCGTATTGAAATGGGAATAAAGTTGAGTCAGTAACTCAGAAGCCAATCAAACAAACCTAGTTTGTCGAGATGTTTATAAAGGTGTAGATTACCGAACACAATTCATCAAAAAGATGACAGCTTCGAAAATCGGAGCTGTTTTATAATGAAGAAAACAGATTTTGCACGCCGTGCAATGAAATATTTCATCAAAACCTGTATATTCAAAACATGAAAGGAGGCGAAATGGCAAACAGCACAAAATATATCCGAGAACTTTGCGTTGACCGCCGGATCGATTACAAACAGCTTCATCAGCTGATCCTGAAGTCCATGGAAAACGATGGAAACTATGATTATCCTGATCCCTCCATCGTCAACAAATGGTATAACTGCAAAACCAAATCGATCGATGAAAAGTATGTCCGATATGTCGCTGATGCGCTCGGTGTTTCCGAGAATGAGATAAGGCTTGGCAAGCCTGCCCATTTCGGTCAGGAAGATATGGAAAGAGTATACAGATTTCTGGAAGAAAAAAGAGAGGAACGGATCCGAAGGGCTCTGAATTCCGGTATAAAGATATTGGCCTTACTGCTGGGAATTATTGGACTGGTGTCATTGCTCTATGTGCTAGAAAGAGGTCATGTCATAAATCTGCATCCTGATATGAGAGTCGGTTCGGAAGAAAAGGAAAGCGAGAAAGTCGGAAGAGATTATATGAGCGATCAAAAAGACGAAGCACCTGTCAAAACACCGATTTCAAAAATCGGCGAATGGATCGAAGTCTCTTATGAAGAACAGAAGCTGTATTATTACGAAGGTGACAATCTGCTATTCATTTCTGATATCGTAACAGGCAATGAAGATACCGAAATCATTCCTTATGGTACCTATCATGTCCTGTATAAGACTACAGATGCCACACTGACCGGCGAAGATTATGAGAAACATGTGGATTACTGGATCGGCTTCGATGAAGAAACGGGCGGGCATATGGTCGGCTTCCATGATGCTTCATGGAGAACGGTATTCGGCGGCGATGAATGGAAAAACAATCCGACTCTTGAGTGCATCAACATGCCGACAGATAAAGTAAAGCAGCTCTATGACGCTGTTGATCTGGGGACAGAGATCAGGATACACGATTGATCTTGGTGAATCAAAACAAAAGATAATCCTGATGCCTGTATACGTATACTTTAGTGTACTGTTTTCAGAAACTAAAAATGTTGTATTTGTATTTGTGCTCCGAAGATGAATGGAATTCATTCACGCCAAGGATAAGGAGGATCAATCTCAAAATGATGAGTCACATTAATCGTTTCGTTTTTTGGATTAATTGTGACTTTGCTGCCATCCGGGTAAGTCAGAACAAGGAAATCTTTGATGAATTCAAGGTCTCTGACATAATCAGTCGGGATCTCTCCATCCTTACCGTCCTTGCCGTTGATTCCATCTTTGCCGTCTTTTCCATTGGCTCCAGCAGGACCCTGAGGACCTTGTGCTCCCTGCAAACCTTGAGGACCTTGC
Organism: uncultured Erysipelotrichaceae bacterium; assembly: GCA_902787775.1. Lineage (GTDB taxonomy): Bacteria > Bacillota_I > Bacilli_A > Erysipelotrichales > Erysipelotrichaceae > Colivicinus. The sequence goes on from CADAHV010000015.1 coordinate 1,574, forward strand.
GCTCCCTGCAAACCCTGCGGACCGCGTTCACCTTTGTCGCCTTTATCACCCTTATCGCCTTTATCACCTTTGTCGCCCTTCATGTTTCCAAGCAAAAAGGTCTTGCCGTTGACAAGCGTTACAACGACATTGCCTTCATCATCAGCTGCAATGTCGGCAATACTGTCAGCCACATCCTGCGCAGTATAATCCTTTTTCGAACCGCAACCAAAAAGCATTAGGATAGTTAAAATACTGATTGATACAATAATAATCTTTTTCATAGCACCCACTCCCTTAAACCGATCTGTTTCAAATAATCGATATGCAGCCCTGTGTCGATAAAATATTGTCAGTCTTTCAAAAAGTAATTACTTTTATTATAGCATACGGCAGCGAACGCCCATAAAAGAGCACCAGTCTGAAAGATTCTCTATATTTCTTTCGAATGGTATCCATGATCATATGCTTTTCCAAAATAAAAAGATGTGGAATAAAGCGTTACCCCAACTCGACAGGGGGCGTGTTCATCTCACATCATCGATAGAATACCATGTTTATTCAGAAATCACGAAATATGTTTATAAACTCATAGATTGACGAACGCTGTTCAAAAAACGGTGTTTTCTTTTAGGAGGTTTTTTGTTGAACTTAAGAATTCAACTGCTTATCCAGATAGGGCAGGATATGAGACATTGCGTCTTCAAACGGCTGGCCAAAGAATTCGTGTCCGCCGTCTTTGATCACATAGAATTCGCAATCCGGGATGATTTCTTTTGCGTTCTCTGACCAGGAGAGCGGGACTGTTTTGTCTTTATCGCCGTGGAGCAGCAACATATGCCCTTTATAGTCTGCAAGCAATTCATTAAAATCAACTTTCCAAAGATCGGTGATGTAGTTTTTGCCTACATGGATCCAGCCGCCAAACAGGCTGACATCTTCCGGTATCTCATCTTCGTTTTGATATTTTTCACTGCTGCTGTCTTCCTTTGCAGAAAGGGCAGGGTACATGAGGATCATGCCGGCGATCTCATTCTGGTGTGTGCTGCCGACAACGGTTGTGACCAGGCCGCCCATACTGCCGCCGAGAAGGATGATTTGACTTGGATCAACAAAGTCCCACGTTTTGGATGCTTGAAGTACTGCTTCAAGATCGGAAGCTTCTGTCAGGATGGACATCGTATTGTTGCTTCCATCGCTTTTGTTGCCGCCGACTGTGCCGCCGCAAAAATCAAAGACATAGGCAGCATATCCGGCTTCCGCCAGCCTCTTCGCATAGCGCTCACCTGACGTATGGTCATTTCCCAGTTCGTGAGAGAAAATCACCAGCGGCATTTTGGTGTTCTTTTCAGGAACATAGGCAACGCCATAGATTCTAAGGTCATTGTTCTGTACCCGGATTTCCTGTGTCTTATAGGTGTACATCGTTGTTTCTCCTTGTGATGATTCATCAGCTGCTGTCTCTTCTATAACGGGTGCACTTGGCTGCACATCGTTCTGTTCCTGTTTTGGGGCAGTGCATCCGGAAAACAAGAGACACAGAAGTGTGCATATCAGTATTTTGTATACTTTGTTTATTTTCATTTATTCTTTCTCCTTGAGCGGAAACAAATTCTTTCTGACAGATTTGATTATATATTAGAAACGGATGATAAAAATAAACCGATTGCAATACAGATCAAAAAAAACAAAAGCAGCTTTTGAATGCTGCTTGTTATAATGTTCTGTCGTCAGAGTCAGATAGGATAAGTCTATTTTTTGACTGTTTCTTGTTCCTTTTTGTTTTCTTCTGTAGTAGCCTTTTCTTCTGTTTTAGGCTTCTTATTTTTTAAGCGATGGCGAAACATGATCAGCCTGTTCTTTATTTTTCTAAAAATCATTTTAAACATAATTTTGTGCTCCTTTCATTTCAATAAAACCGTAATTAATTATAACAGAAACAATACTATCGTGTAGCTCAATTGGGAAATCCCTTTTTCAGTATGATGAGAATGAAAACAAGAAAAATCCTTCTGCAGACAGATCAAAGAAATGGATCGAGGCTTTGATGAAAAGCGATCAGCCATTTGATGAGTCGAATAACATTGCACCTGTAAAAAAAGGCAATACCCGGATCACGTAATCGTGCCGATGGGTCTTGCCTTTTCCTGTTTTCAGATATTGCGTGTTTGTATTTTTTTTGTTATCCGTTCATGTCCTGCAGAAGTTTCATGAATTCCGCATGGCTGATTTCTTCATCCTTGTTGTCAAAGAATGTATAGGTGTTGGTGCGTGCATCACCCGGTTCACACACGGAATAGAAATTCGGGACTTTTTTTGAGCAGACAGTCATAGACCTGGTCTAGAGTGATTTTTTCCGGATTATCAAATTCTTCCGGGAATTTGGAATACAGGTATTGACCCAGTTCATATGTTTCCTGACGGTTGCCGCCGGAGACCTGTACCAGCTCACTGTCTTTGATTTTTCGTTTTCGTTCATTTTTTCAACTCCAATATATCAAATACCCTTCAGTGTTGTTTCCTATGAATGATATATCTGCAACTTTATTCTATCTTTCTTGCTTTTTTTGAGAACAGATACTATCTGTTGAATAGACGTATATTTGAGACTGCAGAGGGTTCTGTTTTTCTACTGGTTTTTGTTTTTGCCGATCTTTTCGTAGAAAGGGAAGACCATCGGATAGACGCCCAATACGACAAACATGACGATCGCGTAGCGAAGGGTCCTTACCAGCAAAGATAAGAAGCTGCCGTTTTCTAAGAAGCTCTTGTCAAAAGGAAGCTTAAGCAGGGAATTGAGGGCAAAGTAAAGCACGAGCGCACCTGCCAGGCGAAGAAATTTTGCCGGTATACTGGCCGTATTTTCGTAGTTGACGTATTTGCTTTCAAAAGGAATGGCAGCAGTCAAGGCGATTAAGAGTCCTAAAGACGTGAAGTAGTCATTGGTACGGACAAAGAAGAGGCCAGGCAGTGTCGTGATTAAAAGAAGCAGGGTCCTTAACCATTCATTTTGAATGTGCTTTTCCGCCAATCGGTAGATGCCCATGGTGGCAAAACCGATCAATAAGCCAGCCAGGACATCGGTAGGATAGTGGGCACCGACAAAGACCCGGGAGACAGTGACAAGCAATGTCAATAAAGAGGCTATGATGTAGGCAACTCTTTTTTTGATCGACTCCGCCAGAGTGAAGTAGAGAGCCGGGACGGATGCGGAATGCATGCTTGGAAAAGAATAGCCTTGGGCGGCTACATCACTGGCGTTGGCGCTGCTTTCAACTTTGGCGAGGATCTTGACGCGGTCGGGATACTGCAAATAAGGACGCGGACGAAGCACGATGCCTTTGATCATTGCCAGCCATGACAGCATGGTGGTGATGATGACCGCCATTTTCTTGCCGCTTTCTTTCTTGTAGCAGAACATGACAGCCAATATCATGATTAACAACCCTTTTTCATCGCCGAGAAAGGCCAGAGCCTTTCCCAAAGAGGTGGTAAATGTTCCTTCATAGCTTTGTAACCATTCAATGATTTTCACTTCCCATTCCATATCCTATACCTTCTTTTTTTTACTGTTATTATAATATCGAATTCATACAAAAGCTGATGATTGTTGTATGACAAGTTTTTGGATTAAAAGAATACTTCCATTCATTTTCATCAACTATAGATAATCAATCGGGGACCCTAATATAATATTTTTGTAAGCAGTTGAATTTTTAAATATTGTTCTGTTTAACTGGGAGGAAACTATGCATAATAAAAAAGTTTTGATGTTTCTGGGCTTTCTGTCTCTGCTTGCTTTGTATGGCTGTGCCGGCAAAACAAAAAACAGTGCCAATTACAAGCTGAAAGAGGTTCATCCGGTCAACGGAAGACAGGGCATCTGCACAGAAAACGGATATTATTGGGTGAGCGGTTCTACGACTCTGTCAAAGTATGACAGCAACTGGAATCTGGTCGCTGAAAACAAGAATCCGTTTGAAGGATACACTCTGGATGTCAACCACATCGGTGATATCGATGTCTACAACAACGAGCTGTATCTGGGTGTCGAATACTTTATGGATGGCGAAGGAAAGAACATCCAGGTTGCCGTCTATGACGGTGACACCTTGAAGTTAAAAAGGGTCTTCCCGTTTAACGCCGAAACCGGACAATTGGAGTGCAGCGGCATCGCCGTCGATCCGGATTCCGGAACCGTGTATATGTCTTCCTGGATCGATGATGTATCCAGCGAGTATCTCTACATGTATGATCTTGATACAGGAGATTATAAAGGAAGACTGAAGATGGAAAAGGCTCCGAAATGGATACAGGGCGTTGCCTACTATGACGGAGACCTCTATGTCACCAGCGATGACGGCGATGCGGAAGAGGATGCACCGGACCATATGTACAGGATTGAGGTTTCAGACAATAAGCAGACAGGCAAGGTCTCTTTAGAGAAAACCTTTGATGATGTGACCAGGCAAGGGGAGATTGAGGGTCTTTCCTTTGATAAGAATAAGGGGGAGTTCCTGCTTCTGTACAATCGCGGTGCCAGAATCATTGCCGGCATGCCGAAGGGCTTCTATGAAGGCTACAGCGAAGAGATCCACGAGGTCTTTGTGTACGACATTGAGAAACAATAATCCTCTTTGATTCAGACAGAAAGAAAGGCAGCATGTATCGTTTTGATCAATGCTGCCTTTTTGATTCTGTTTTTTTTGATTTCTAGTCAGCCAGAGAGCCAAACGGATCCCATGGGTCGAGAACGACCGGTTTCTTCTTCATGGCTGCCAGCTGTTTCTTGTTGAGGTACTTCTTGTCGACGACAGCTTCGAAGACATACTTGTCAAACCAGGTGTCGGAGGCAACATAGTAGCCCTTGTTGGCGACCTTGTCACCCCAGGAGTTTTCGATCTTCCAGCGGGTCGGCTTGTTCTTAACGAGGTTGACGCCGGTGAAGACCATGGCGTGGTTCATTGCCGATTCCAGGGTATCCAGCATGTCGGCCTTGGACATTTCCAGATCAAGCTTGAAGGTATTTTCGTAGTCATTGGACAGATCATCCCATAAGCCCAGTTCTCTGTTGGAATCCTTGCCGCAGTCGCAGCCAAACCATACAGGATCGCCGTCCTTCATCTGTTTTAAGATCAGGTCCTTGAAATCCTTGATCGGCAGATTGAGGAAGAAGACTTCATTGTCGGTACCGGCAACGTTGCCCAGATATTTGACTGTGTAGGTCTGATAGAATGGCTTGTCTTCCGTCGGACCGTTGATGATGCCGACGTAGTTGTCTAAATCAACACCCAGGTATTTTTCATACATTTCCATCGGTGTGACATCATAGTGGGCATGGTACTTGTCTTTCTGATCGTAGTATTCAAAGGTGAAGGTTTTCGGCGGTACGCCAAAGCAGTCACACAGCAAGGCGTAAAGCTGTTTGAGGCATTCGTCCTTCAAAGCGGCGATGGCTTCCTTGTTTTCTGCCTTCATCATATCCGCTGTGAATCTTCTCAAACGGCGGTTGATCAGCTGGTTCATCGTTCTGGTGTGGGAGGACTGGTAGGTCTCCGGCATGGCAGTTTTCGGAACCAGACCGTACTTCTTGACTAAGGCGACCATCATATCCCACTGACCGCCGTCACCGACCGCAAAGCGAAGCAGGTAGCGGTATGTTTCGGTATTGAGGGTAGCGGAATTGTCTTTTTCGGCAATGACTGATTCCATGAAATAGTTGATCTTTTCCAGTTTGTCATAGAAGGCAATGTAGTTCTGTGAGAATTCAAACTGGTCTTTGATCTTGTATTTCTTGGCGACCATCTCTCTTAATAAGGTTAAGGAAGAGAAGAGCCAGCATCTGCCGGAAGCCATCTGATTGGTGACCGGAAGAGTCTTGAGGTCGATCGAGAAGAAGTTCGGATTGTCGGCCTTGGCTTCTAAGCGCTTGGAAATCGTGGCGACGTCATTCTCACATAAAGCGTTGCGGATGATGCGGTTGGTATCGTCAGCCAGGTAGTTTTCATTCAATTCATTGAGTTTCTTGTTGGAAATTGCTTGGAATTTATGCATGAAATGTCCTTCTTTCTGTCACTATCATAGCACCATTTCTCTAATGGAGCGGGAAAGACTCTTGTCTCATGTATAATGTTAGGTATGGAAGAAAAGTTGTTTAAGATACATTCCGACTACAAGCCGATGGGTGACCAGCCGGCGGCCATTGATTCTCTGGTGGCAGGATTAAAAAGAGGTGAACACGAACAGGTCCTTTTGGGTGCTACCGGTACCGGCAAGACTTTCACCATCGCCAACGTGATTGAAAAGGTCAATAAGCCAACCCTGGTCTTTGCCCACAATAAGACCTTGGCGGGTCAGCTGTATTCGGAGTTTAAGGCACTGTTTCCGGAGAATGCGGTGGAATACTTTATTTCCAACTTCGATTTTTATCAGCCGGAAGCCTATATGCCCAAGACTGATACCTACATCGAGAAAAATGCGGTGACCAATGACGAGATCGATATGCTGCGCATGTCGGCCTATAACTCCTTGCTGGAGAGAAGAGATGTCATCGTGGTGGCGTCGGTTGCCTGCATCTATGCGGGCTCCAATCCGGAAGACTATAAGGAGATGTTTTTCTCTTTGAAGGTCGGTGAGATCATCGACCGTCAGGATCTGATCAAGCGTCTGGTGGTCATGCAGTACCAGAGAAATGATATGGATGCCTTACGAGGCACTTTCTCGGTAAAAGGGGATGTCATTGAAGTACGTCCGGGTCATACCGATAAGTTTGTCATCCGCATTGAAATGTTTGACGATGAGATTGAAAGGATCACCGAAGTCGATCCTTTGACCAAGAATGTCTTAAACGGCTATACCGTCTATTCTTTCTTCCCGGCTTCCGGTTATGCCAGAAACAGGGACGATCTGCTGATTGCCTGCGACAACATTGAAAAGGAACTGGAAGAAAGATTAAAGTACTTTAAGGAAAAGGGAAAGCTGCTGGAATACGAGCGCCTGGAGCAGCGCTGCCGTTATGATATTGAAGCGTTAAGAGAGATGGGCATGTGCTCAGGCATTGAAAACTACGCCATGCATATCGACCACCGTGTCCCGGGCGAAAGGCCATACAACCTCTTTGATTATTTCGGCGATGATTTCCTGATCGTCGTCGATGAGTCTCATGTCTCCTTGCCGCAGATCCGCGGCATGTACAACGGCGACCATCAGCGCAAGCTGACGCTGGTGGAGTATGGCTTCCGTTTGCCGAGCGCTTTGGAGAACCGTCCGATGACCTTTGAAGAGTGGGAAGAGCTCAAGGCGCCGCGCATCTACATGTCGGCAACACCGGGCGACTACGAATTGGAACATTCCCCAAAGCCGGTCGAACAACTCATTCGTCCAACCGGTCTGCTGGATCCGACAGTGGAAGTGCGCAAGACCTCCGGCCAGATCGATGATCTGATGGAAGAAATCCGCAAGAACATCGAAAAACATGAAAGGACACTGGTTACAACCTTGACCGTCAAGATGGCGGAAGATCTGACCGACTATCTGAAGAAACTCAATTTCAAGGTCGCATATCTGCATCATGAAACCAAGACCCTGGAAAGAAGTGAGATCATCCATGACCTGCGTGCCGGCAAGTATGATGTGCTGATCGGCATCAACCTTTTAAGAGAAGGTCTGGATATTCCGGAAGTATCTCTGATCGCCATTCTGGATGCCGATAAGGAAGGCTTCCTCAGAAGCTCGCGCTCTTTGATTCAGACGATCGGCCGTGCGGCCCGTAATGAACATGGCCGGGTCATCATGTATGCCGATGTGATGACCGATTCGATGAGTCAGGCCATCAACGAGACAGCCAGAAGAAGACAGATCCAGGAAGCTTACAATAAGGAAAACAACATCATCCCGCGTTCCATCCGAAAGGAACTCAACGAGGTCATCCATTCCAAGGAGACCAGAGAGATGAGTATGAAGTATCGTCAGAAACATACCCATACCAAGAAGGAAAAGGAAAAGATGATGGCTTCGATCGAAGCGGAAATGAGGCAGGCAGCCAAGCAGCTCAACTTCGAAAGGGCAGCCGAACTGCGCGACATCCTCTACGAACTGCGCGACGAGAAATAGGAAGGATACGAAAAGATCGCCTTTATATAGGGCGATTTTTTTGTGAGAGGAAGATCGGGAAGAATGATACACCATAGAATGTGTTATATAATGATGGTATGAAACGACTGGTATTGATAAGTGGTATTTCCGGGGCTGGCAAGTCTACGGCCTCCAATATGTTGGAAGATATGGGATTTACCTGTATCGACCAGTATCCGGCAGAGCTTTTGCCGGACCTTCTGGAACTGATCAAGACGGATGAGTCTTTCCGTTATGACAAGGTGGCACTGACCATCGTCATCTCCGATCTTGAACGGTTCTATAATCTGCTTTCCAATTCGGAATACAAACCGGATCTGATCCTTTTGGATGCCAACAAGGACATCATCATCAATCGCTACAAGTTTACCAGGCGGGTTCATCCGCTGGTGCTTTCCAATACCGCATCTACTCTGGATGAGGCTTTTGAGATTGAAAAGAGTATCTTAAAGAAGTTTAAAAAGGATGCGATCGTCATCGATACGACGACGCTTTCCACCAAGAATCTCAAGGCGATACTGGATAAGCGACTGAACTTCGATGATTTTGAAAATCTGGCCATCACCTTTGAATCCTTCGGCTTTAAAAACGGCGTGCCGGATGATGCCGATATGGTACTGGATGTCAGAGTTCTGGACAATCCGTTCTATGTCGCCGAACTGAAGGATCTGACAGGAAACGATGCGCCGGTCCGTGATTTCGTCTTGAATTCCAAACTGACCAAGCGTTATTTAAAAAAGACGGTGGACTTGTTGGATCTGATGTTCAAGTCCTATGACAACGAAGAAAAAAGACATCTGACGATTTGCGTGGGCTGCACGGGCGGACAGCACCGTTCGGTGACCATCGCAAATTATCTGTACGAACACTATAAAGAGAAATATCTGTGCTATATCGCACACAGGGAACAGGAAAAATGAAAGATATCGTAGTAATCGGCGGCGGCCATGGCTTATCCGCCATACTCAGCGGCATCCGCGATATGGAAGACACCTCCATTTCAGCCATTGTCACCGTGGCGGATGACGGCGGTTCCACCGGCAGGCTTCGCAAGCGCTATACGATACCGGCCATGGGCGATATACGCAATGTCATCTGTGCGATGTCCGATTCGGAACCTTTGATGCATGAACTGATGAATTACCGCTTTGAAGGGGAAGACAATATGGATATTGCCGGCCATTCATTGGGCAATCTGATTTTAACGGCTTTGACCAATATGACCGGTTCTTTTAATGAAGCGATCCGCATTACCTCATCGATGCTGGAGGTCAAGGGCCACATCATTCCTTCGACTTTACAAAACGTCACACTGTTTGCCCGCATGGATGATGATACGATCGTCAAGGGTGAGGCCAATATTCCAAGTCTCATTCACAACATCGAGACGGTCTTTTATCAGGGCAATGTGGAGGCCAATGTCGAAGCGATCGAAGCGATCCATGCGGCTGATCTGATCTTATACGGCATCGGTTCCTTGTATACTTCCATTTTGCCCAACACCATTATCCCGGGCATCAATAAGGCTTTGAACGAAGCCAAGGCCAAGCGGGTCTACATCGCCAACTGCATGACCCAGTCCAACGAGACCTACAACTATGATCTCAAGGATCATCTGGATGCCTTTAAAAAACACGAGACACCGGTCGATATGGTACTGATGCATTCCGATGAGATACCGGAACTCAACCGTCAGCGTTATCATCGCCAGAATTCGATCGAAGTGGTGGATAAAGGCAATTGCGGCATTCCGGTCATCAAAAAGCACATGCTGAAGTTTGAAAACGGTCTGGTCCGCCATGAACCGAAGCTGATCAAAGAGGCGATCAAGGAGCTTCTCTAATGTCATTTACTACCGATATCAAACAGGAGATCGCCAACGGCAAGCTGGAGACCCATTGTCAAAGAGCGCAGTTAAGTGCCCTGATCCAGTTGACCTCTTCGCTCACCATCTCCAAAGGCAATCTCGGCATTCTCATACGCAGCGAATCGCCGACTACCTGCAAGCGCATCATGACCTTATTAAAGAGCTTATATGATGTCGATACGACTCTGCAGGTCGCCAAGAAGACCAATTTAAAGAAAAACAATGTCTATACCATCGAGATCGAAAGCGGTGGCAAGGACATTCTGGAGGATCTGGGCTTATATTCGCAACGCGGTCTGGAGTCTCATCCAAACCACGAGATCGTCATGCGCAACTGCTGCGCAGCCTCGTATTTAGCCGGCGCATTTTTGGCCTATGGTTCCTGCAATGATCCGCAGAACACCAATTACCATCTGGAGATTTCCTTGCAGGAACTGGAATATGCCAACTTCATCGTCAAGATGATTTCGCGTTTTGACATGAAGGCCAAGATCGTCAAGCGCAGAAGCCGCTACATTGTCTATCTGAAAAAAGCGGACTACGTTTCCAATTTCCTGGCGGCCATCCGGGCCCACGATGCGATGATGCGTTTTGAAGATGAAAGGATCACCCGGGATTTAAAGAATTCCCTCAGCCGCATTGACAACTGTGAGATCGCCAATGTCGAAAAAAGCATTCGGGCCGGTCAGAAACAGCTGGCGGCCATTCAGAAGCTGATCGAAAAAGATGTCTTCGACCACATCGGCGAGAAGCTGATGAATGTGGCAGACATCCGGGTCCGTTATCCTGAATCATCTTTACTGGAACTTTGCGACTATTATCAGAAAAACTATGGAGAGGCCATATCCAAGTCGGGTATGAAGCATCGTCTCAATAAAATCGAATCCATAGCGGATTCTTTGGAGGAAGCATGAGAGCAGTACTAGTTACCGGTGCATCCGGCGGTATCGGCAAGGAATTTGCCAGGCAGTTTGCCTACCGCGGCTACAATTTATTACTGGTTGCCAGAAGAGAAGAAGTACTGGCAAAGATCAAGGAAGAATTTGAAGAGGAATACAAGATCCGGGTGGAGATTCTGGCTTGCGATCTGGCCAAGGATCCCAAGGCAGTCTATGACTATTGCCATGAAAAGGGCATTGAGGTTTCCGTTTTAGTCAACAATGCCGGTTATGGCGACTACAAGAAGTTTGTTGATGCCGATCTGGATAAACTACTTGGCATGATCGATCTCAACAACAAGGCTCTTGTCGCCCTGACCCACTATTTTGTTAAGGACATGAAGGAAATGGGCTATGGCCACATCATTAATGTCGGTTCGGTTGCTTCCTTTATGCCAGGCCCTTATATGGCTGTCTATTATGCCTCGAAGGCTTTCGTGATGTCCTTCTCTTTGGCGTTAAGGGAAGAATTGAAAAAGGATTCCATCAAGGTCTCCGTCCTGTGTCCGGGTCCGACCAATTCCGATTTCTGGTCAGTGGCGGATGGTAAGGATACGGCGATGAACACCTCGGCCTTCACCCGCACGCCGATCGATGCAGCCAAGACCGGTTATGCCTTATTTGAATCGGGCAAGGCCTTTGCGATTGATGGGACACTCAATAGATTGATGATTGCGGCGGTCCGCTTTATGCCGCTGGAACTGGCAGCCAGGGCCGTGGGCCTGGTGCAGAAAACAGTCAAAGGAAAAGGCGATTGATCAGATCGCCTTTTTGAATACATCGATGAGAAAGCAGAAGGAAACGTCCAATGTTTCGATCTGTTCCAGTTTTTCTTTGTCTTCCTTCGATGTCGTGTTGACATAGGGAGTCATCATAAATAAGTCGAGAAGGTCATCGTGAGGAACGGTGGCTTTTTGGGAAACGGGAATCTGTCTGACCCGTTTCATTCCTTTGACAAAGACATCCTTAGCTTCGTTGAGGTAGGCCGATGCGTAGATGGCATTCTTTAGTTCATATAAGTGTCTTTCATCCGGTCTCACCAGAATGAAGGAGCCATCATCTTTTAAAAGGCGAAGGATCTCTTCTTCGGCAATCGGGGCAAAGATCGTGACGATTTTATCGGCACACTTGTCTGAAAGGGGATTGTGGAAGATCGAATTGAGCAGGTAGGTCGTCGACTTGTCGCTTTTGGAGGCGATCTTCAGACCGGATTTGGAAAGGTCGATGCCGACCTTGTCTTTGCAGACAAAGTCTTTGGTGTAATATCCTTCGCCGCATGCCAGATCGATTAAGGTATCTTCGGGTTTAAGGAGCTTGTTGACCTCTTTCTTCATGAAGTCGTAGTAGCCTTTTTCCAAGAAGCGTTTGCGGGCTTTGATCATCTCGGGATTGTCACCGGTGTTTTGCGAACTCTTGCGGTTGAGATTGAGGTAGCCTTCCTTGGCCAGATCAAAACTGTGGCCGTTTTCGCATTTATAAGCCTTATCTACAGGGTGCAGTTTTTTAAGACAGACAGGGCATAAAATATCCATACTCATATTATAGTTTTTATTGTATTATTAGTGTATGAAAAAAGGATTATTGATCGTTTTCAGCGGTGTCAGCGGTGTCGGCAAGGGCACGATCCTGTCGAAACTGATGCCGATGGAAGACCTCCAGCTGGCTTATTCTGTTTCAATGACCACCCGCGCTCCGAGAGAAGGGGAAGTGGATGGCGTCAATTACTTTTTTGTCTCCAAGAAACGCTTTCTGGAAGCGGTGAAAAAGGGAGAATTACTTGAACATGCCCGTTTTGTCGGCAATGACTATGGCACGCCAAAGGCTTATGTCCAACAGATGCGGGAAGAAGGCAAGAACGTCCTTCTGGAGATCGAGATCAATGGGGCAAAGCAGGTCATGGAGAAGTGCCCGGATGCCTTGAGCATCTACATCGTTCCGCCGTCAATCGAAGAGCTGGAAAGAAGGCTCAGAGAAAGAAGTACGGAAGACGAGGAAACCATCCTCAAGCGGATCTCCAAGGCCAAGAAGGAACTTCTGGATATCGATTTCTATGAACACGTCGTCTGCAATGACGATCTGGACACGGCAGTACAGGAGATAAGAGAGATCATACTAAAAGAGATGAACAAGTAGTTCATCTCTTTTTTAAAGTTTGTGGAAGATCGGCTTCATCTTTTCAAAGGTGCAGAAGTATTCAAAGCCAAGGTCCTTTAACATCTCCTGACTCTGGGCGATGTTGAAGCCAAGCTGGCCCGGGGCATGAGAATCGGAACCGATGGTCAGGATCTCTCCGCCGAGTTCCTTATACATCTTGAGGATTCCCTTACAAGGGGTGGTGTTTTTCAAGTGGTAGCGGACATTGGCGGTGTTGACTTCGATGCCTTTGCCATCAGCAATGACGATCTTTAAGATCTCATAGACAATATCTTCAAAATCTTCCAATGGACATTCGCCTTTGGGATCGTAGCGGTTGAAGCCATCGATATGACCTAATACCGAATAGTGTTTGTACAGCTGTACGGTTTTTAACAGTTCTTCGTAGTAGACCCGATTGTATTCCTTCTGGCTTTTGCCTGCAAAGTATTCAGGTAAGAAGATCTCGACATCATTGACCTGGTGGTTGGAGTGAAGAATGAAGTCCATCGGATAGGTCTCATAGAGTTTTTCATACTGTTCGATGCGATGGGACTGCAAACCCATTTCCAGGCCTTTGCGGATGACGATCTGCTTCTCATATTTCTTCTGCAGGGATTCGATCATAGGGAAGTAGGCCTTGTAGTCGACATTGCGTATGGGCGTGCCGTCTTCATTTAAGCGGCTTGTCGTTCCCGCTTCGCCAACATCCAGCTTGACACCGTAATCGACGTGGTCGGTAAAACAGATCTCATCCAAACCCATGGCGATGGCGTCTTTGACGACTTCTTCCATCGGGTAGACAGAGTCATCGGAAAAATGTGTGTGTACGTGATAATCGGCTAACATAGTCAAATTATATCAGTTTAAGGCAGAAAAAAAGTGCCGAATTTCTTCAGCACTTTTATTACCCCGAATTACGACTGTCTGTTGTAGTATTCGATGATCAGCAGTTCGTTGATTTCCTGGTTGAGTTCTTTTCTCTCCGGATATCTGACGTACGTGCCTTTGCGGGCGTCCTTGTCTACTTCGACGAAATCCTTGAAGGAAGCCTTTGACTCTAAGGTCTCAGCAACAAACTGGTTGTTTCTGTAGTTTTCCTTGACTTCGATGACCGAACCCGGCTTGACCTGAGCAGATGGGATATCTACTTTCTTGCCGTTGACCAGAATGTGTCCGTGAGAAACGATCTGTCTAGCCTGTTTTCTTGTGCTGGCAAAGCCCATGCGGTATACCAGGTTGTCTAATCTGGATTCCATCATGATGAAGAGGTTTGTGCCTGTGACACCTTTCTTCTTAACGGCCTTGAGATAGCTGTTGTAGAACTGTTTCTCGCTCAAGCCGTACATATGTCTCATCTTCTGCTTTTCAGCTTTCTGTAAGCCATAGTTAGACTGCTTGATACGTCTGGTAGCGGAACCGTGCTGTCCCGGGATGTAAGGTCTCTTTGTGAGTTCTTCGCCTGTTTCGAGAACAGAGAAGTTCAAACGTCTGGATAATCTCCAAGTAGGACCTGTGTTTCTTGACATAAGTTTTTCTCCTCCTTAGTTAAGAACAGGTGTAAATCATTGCCGTGGGTGTCCGTATTCAACTTTGGCCAATAGCGCTTGGCTACTTGTTTCCCTCAGGTACTGGCGCCTGGGCGGCAACTTTACATGCTGCTATAAAAATTTATGTGCTTAAATATTATCGCAAATCATTGGTGGGAAGTCAATTGAAAAATGCCTTCTTAAATAGTAAAATGAACCTGTATGAAGACCGAATACCTACTGATTTCAATCGGTGTCTTAGTGGCGATCACCGTGATTGCCATTCTGGTCACCAGAAGGAAGACCCAGAAAAAGAACCTCAAGAAACAGCTTGATGAACTTTACGTCCGCTTTAACGGCAGGCAATGGCCAGACGAAACGAAGAGATGGCCAAGCAGGTTGCCGATTACTTCGAACGCTATGAACAGGCGGAGGCCCACATCAATGATGTGCAGGACCGCTTAGGCGATGTCGACGATGCGCTTTCCACCGTTTCCTACAAGGAAGCTACCGCGATGCTTAACGAAGTGTCACAGGAACTGGCAGAATGTGAAAACGAAGTCGCGCAGATCGATTCCTTCTTAGAGGAATTCTCCAAGAAAGAAAACATTCAGCGTGAATACTCATCCAAGCTGAAAGAGAAATACCGCGTCGTCAAAACGACGATCAATAAAAATGCCCAGCTCTTGTCGATTGCCTATGACGGCTTTGTCGAGAAGCTGCAGCATTGCGAAGATCTCTTCTCTTCTTCCGAGGAGATGATGTATTCTTCCGATTACATCTCAGCGCAAGAGGATCTGGAAGCGATCGATGATCTTCTGGAAGAGATCAAGGTTTCGGCCAATGCCGTGCCAAAGCTGGTCAAGGATACCAAGGGCGTATTGCCTTTGATGCTGGATGAGACCAAGCGCGAACTGGCTCTGACCAGACAAAGAGGGGTCTATATTGCCCATCTGGATATCGAAAACAAGATCAATGAGATCGAGACCAACCTCAATGAGGATATCAAGGCCTTAAGCAAGGCACAGACCGAGGGCATCAAGACCAGAGTTGCTTCGGCAAAAGACGAACTCAACGACCTCAACGAGAAACTGGCAGAAGAAAACAAGGCCTTCAAGCTGGCCAGGGAAACCAATGACCGTGTCTTGGGTCATATCAACGACATGGAAAAAGTCGAGAATTATGTCCGCATCGCCTACGATAAGGATTCTGCCCGCTTCGGATTGGAAGACCTTCAGGAAGTGCTTCGCAAGATGCGCGACAATGCCGATAAATATAAGGAAAGATATCTGAACGTTTCCGCCGATCTGTCCAACTGCACCAAGCCGGCTTCCGAGATTCTGGAAGATGCCAGCAAGCTGGATAAACAGATCGATGCCGATATGAAGACTTTGTATTCCTACAAGAATACGATCGACAAGTCAACGGACGGGGAAAGCAGAGCCTTTACCCAGCTCACCAAGCTGCAGCTGGTTGTCTCTGAAGTTGAAAGCAAGCTTGCCGAATATTCTTTGCCAAGCATTGATGAATCCTATAAGGATGACCTCAAGAAGTCCAGAGACTACATCGCCAAGCTGCGGGAACTGATCGCGCAGATTCCGATCGATATCGTGCAGTTAAACGGTCTGCTCAATGAGGCGATCGATTTCATCTACAAGTTCTACAACAACATCAACAACGTCGTCGGTATGGGCATCATGGTGGAAAACGCCATCGTCTTCGGCAACAAGTACCGTTCGACCTATCCGGAGATCGACAGAGAACTCTCCAAAGCCGAATTCCAGTATCTCAATGGCGAGTATACCAAGGCTTTGAAGACAGCCATCTCCTGTATGGAGACCTTATTTCCGGAGAACGCAGATGAAAAGATCCTGGAGAATGCCTAGTGAAAGTTTACTTTGATGCGGTCTCCACGACGGCTCTGGAGCCGGAAGTGAGAGAGACCTATAAAAAATTACTGGATGAATTTTACTGTAATAGCGATGCCCTTTACGATGATGGCGTCGCTATTTATGATATGCAAGAGAAGTCGCGTGCCCTCATCGCCAAAATGCTGGGTGTCAAGAAAGATGAGATCATCTTTACAGCCGGGGCTTCGGAGGCCAATTCTCTCGCCATCAAGGGCTTAGCCTTAAAACATCAGGATAAGAGACATCTGATCACGTCTTACTACGAGCACTCTTCCGCTTACAACAGCTTTAAGCAACTGGAAGAGAATTTTGGTTTTGAGGTGACCTATCTGATGCCGGATGAAAACGGTCAGATCACGCCTGAAGCAGTGAAGAGTGCCTTGCGAAACGATACCTTGCTGGTGTCGATCATGCAGGTCAACAACGAGATCGGAGCGGTCAATGACATCGAAGGTATCGCCGCCATCGTCAAGAAACATCCCGGCACCTATTTCCATTCCGATATCACCCAGGGCGTGGGCAAGGCCGATCTTGACTTAAGCAATGTCGACATGGCTTCCTTCTCCGCTCATAAGATCCACGGTTTGAAAGGATCGGGAGTTTTGATGAAGAAGCAGTTTGTGGAACTGCTGCCGATCATCTCGGGCGGTCAGCAGGAATTTTCGCTTCGAGGCGGGACGTCCAATGCCTTAGCCAACATCGTCTTAGCCAAGACGATGCGCATCGCGTATGAAAATAAGGAAAAGTATCACGCGAAACTGCAGGAGCTTCATGATTATCTCTATGAAGGTTTAAGCCAAATCTGTACGATCAATTATGCCAAGGGTTTGCCGACCCTGATGAATATTTCAACACCGATCCCTTCGGAAGTCTTATTAAACGCACTGAACGACAAGGGGATCATGGTGTCGTCCAAGTCGACCTGCGGTTCCAAGAAGAACGAAAACAACCGCACCCTCAATGCCCTGGGCTTTGATGAGGACCATGCGATCCGCATATCCTTTGACTATACCAATACCATGGAAGAAGCTGATTACTTCCTTTCCAATCTGAAGGAGATCATTGATAAATATGCCTGAAATGTTATATGACCACATCGTTGTCCGCTATGGTGAACTTTCCACCAAGGGAAAAAACCGCAAGGAGTTCACCCGTCAGCTGACAAATAATATCAAGAAAAGATTACAGGATCACAAGGCTCTGACTTACAACACCCTGCATGATGGCTTGTTTATCAAGCTCAACGGGGAAGATTATCCAAGCATCAAAGAAGAACTCAAGGATATCTTCGGCTACAGCTATTTTTCCGGTGCCATCCGGGTCAATAAGGATATAGAGGAAGTCAAGAAGGTGACACTGGCTTTGGCGGAAAATCACAACGTCAAGACCTTCAAGATTGCGACCAAGCGCCATGACAAATCCTATCCGATGCGCTCGGATGAGATCAACCGGGCTTTGGCCGGCAATATCTTGCACAATACGTCTTTATTGGTGGATGTCCATGAACCGGATCTGATGATCTATGTCTCTGTGGATAAGGATTTCATCTATGTCATGGATGAAAAGGTCAGAGGCGGCGGCGGTTATCCGACCGGCATCAACGGCATGGCCATGGTCATGATGTCCGGCGGCATCGATTCCCCGGTTGCCGCATATATGACGATGAAGCGTGGCTTAAAGATCGAGTGCATCCATTTTGCCTCGGAGCCTTATACATCCAAACAGGCTTTGGATAAGGTCCTGACTCTGGCGGAGAAGCTTTCGGTTTGCCAGGAAGAGATCAATGTGCACATCATTCCGTTCACCGATCTGCAGTTGGCGATCTATAAGAATGTCGATGAACCATACTGCATCACCATCATGCGCCGTATGATGTACCGCATCGCCGATCAGATCTGCAAGAACCGCAAGATCAAGGTCATCACAAACGGCGAATCGATCGGCCAGGTTGCTTCGCAAACCCCGGAATCGATCAGTGTCATCGGCAAGGTTGCCGATACCTTGATCCTTCGCCCTTTATGCATGATGGACAAGCTGGAGATCATCGATATCGCCAAGAGGATCGATACCTATGAGACTTCCATCCTTCCGTTTGAGGACTGCTGCACGATCTTCGATCCGAAGAATCCGGTCACCAAGCCAAAGGAAGACAAGTGTCTGCACTACGAAAGCTTATTTGATTATCAGCCACTGGTCGATGCGTGCATCGAAAATGAGCGCATCGTGAAGGTGTCTTATAGAAAGGAAGATAAAGAAGATGAATCAATATTCTGAGCGACGCAATAAGATCTTAAATTCAATGGAAGGCAATTGCGCGTTCGTATTTTTTTCCGGCAAAGCGCCGATGCGTTCCCAGGATGAAGCCTATGACTTCTATGTGGACCGCAATTTCTATTATTTGACCGGTTTGGACAAGGAGGACATGGTCCTTGTCATGTATAAGCTCGACGGCATGGTCCGCCAGAGCCTGTTTATCCTGCCATATGATGAACTGTTAGCCAAGTGGGTTGGCGGCCGCATGATGGCCAATGAGGCGAGCGAGATCTCCGGCATCCAGGATGTACAAGACCGTGGCGATCTCGACGGCTACATTGCGTCCTTATTAAACCGCACAAGAAGAGACGGCAATTTCCGCATCTATTTTGATCTGTGGCACTACACCTTTGATCAGCAGGAAAGTGAAGCATTATTGTATGCCAACACCTTACGAAACAAATATCCTTATTTAAATATCAAAGACAGCTTTGCGATTTTGACCGATATGCGTCTGCGCAAGGACGAACAGGAAGTTGCCGAAATCAAGAAGGCCATCCACACCACCAATCTGGGCATCCGTCAGATGATGCGTACCTGCAAGCCGGAGCTCAACGAGATGACGATGGATGGTGTCTTCCGTTTCGTTTTGGCGCAACAGCTCTGTGACCTTCTGGCTTTCAAGACGATTGCGGCCAGCGGCGAAAGGGCGACGATCCTTCATTACTCGCAAAACAATCACGTCATGAAGGACGGCGAACTCTTCCTTTGCGATTTGGGTGCGACCCACAATTACTATTGTGCCGATATCTCCCGAACCTTCCCGGTCAACGGACATTTTACGGAACGTCAGAAAGAGATCTACGAGATCGTCTTACAGGCACAGAAGATCGTGGAAGAAAACGCCAGAGTCGGCGTCAAGATGAGAGAACTCAACCAGATGGTCATTGATTTTTATAAGATCGAATTACCGAAACACGGTTTACACAAGGATGTCAGTGAATACTACTTCCATTCCGTTTCCCATCATTTGGGTCTCGATACCCATGATGTGGACGGCGGTTTGGGCGGCGTCTTACAGGCAGGCAACGTCATCACCAATGAACCGGGCCTGTATATTGCCGATGAAGGCATCGGCATCCGCATTGAAGACGACCTGTTAATCACCGGTACGGGCTGTGAAAACCTGTCCAAGGAGATCATTAAGGAAGTTGCCGATATCGAAAGAGTCATGAACGAAGGACATTGACACTCCGCACGGCTAAAGCCATGGGATTCCTGCTTCGCTGATCACCGCGATTCGTCCGAAGACTTACCGACTTACACGATCTCCGCAAGCGTACTCGTATATCGAAACGAGAGTTTCCGC
>CADAHV010000016.1:0-16441 GCA_902787775.1 uncultured Erysipelotrichaceae bacterium
GCATACGGCATCGTGTCCTTTGGATAAAGCGGCTGTTTCTGCAGTGAGTCTTGATTCCAGATAGGTGATATCGACATTGTAGGTGCCCGGACCTTTTTCTTCGGCCAGTTTGGAGAAAAACAGGCGGTCATAGTCCTTGGTGCCGTAGAAGGCGACCTTTAAGATGCCGGATTCACTCTTTTCATAACAATCGGTGCAGACCAGCTTCTTTAGTTTTTCATAGTATTCTTCCTCGTCCTCGCCTTCAATGGTAACTTCCAGGACATCGCCCTTTTTGGCATTGAGGGAGAGAATCTGCAGGACATCGTTGGCATTGGCACTTTTGGAATTGCAGGTGATCGTCACTGAGCTTTTCAAAGAGACACAAAGCTGGGCAATCAGAGCAGCAATTCTGGCGTGAATGCCGTTCGGGTTTTCAACAACGCATTGGAACTGTTTCATGAAAAATCTCCTTACACCTGTATTCTATCACAGGTCTTTGAATGAGCACCTGAGGGAAAAAACAAGATGGGTGTTTTGGGAGGAAGAATCTATTTTATAATAGAGTTGATGTTTGATATTACTATAATTGGAGCAGGTATAACCGGTTCACTCATCGCTCATAAACTGAGCAAATTTGATCTGAAGGTTTTGGTTCTAGAAAAGGAGAATGATGTAGCTGAAGGTGCTACCGGGGCCAATTCGGCCATGGTGCACTCTGGTCATGATCCGAAACCGGGTACTTTAAAATGCAGATACAATCTTTTAGGAAACAGAATGTATCCCGATCTGTGCAAGGAACTGCAGGTGTCCTATGTGCCGATCGGTGCTTTTGTGGCGGCCGGAGGCGAAGAGGAAGAAGAAAGACTCGATGTCCTGATCCGCCAGTGTGAAGAAAGAAAGGTTCCTTATGAAGTCTTGAGCAGAGAAGAGGCTCTAAAGGAAGAACCTCATCTGGCGGACCGCATCACCAAGGTCTTGTCTTTGCCGACGACCGGCATCATCACCCCTTGGGAAGTGACGATTGCCGCGATGGAAGAGGCAATGCTGAACGGTGTTGAACTGGAGCTGAATCATCCGGTCAGAAAGATCGAAAAGGCCGGCGATCATTTTGTGATCGACGATTCGATCGAAAGCAAGCTCATCATCAACTGTGCCGGTGCACATTGTGATGAAATTACAGAGCTGCTTCGGCCTTCGCCATACAAGGTAGAGGCGAGAAAGGGCGAGTACTTCGTTCTGGACCATCTGAACGGTTCTTTTGTAAAACATGTCATCTATCCGGTCCCTGGCCCCAAGGGCAAGGGCGTTTTGGCCGTACCGACGGTCCATGGCAATGTTCTGTTAGGGCCAAACTCCGATGATATTGAAGATAAAGAGGACGATTCCACCGGATCGGGCCTCGACTATGTCCGCAGTCAGATCACTTCGACGGTGAAGGATATTCCGTACAGCAAGATGATTCACACTTTTGCCGGTCTTCGTCCGCATATCGATCTCAAGGATTTCTATATTCAGGAAGATGATGAGATCGAAGGCTTCATTCATGTTGCCGGCATTGAATCGCCGGGTTTAAGCGCTGCCCCGGCGATCGCCAAGGATGTCGTGGAAACGATCGTCATGCCAAAATTCATTGACTGCAAGGTCAAGGAGAACTACATCCGCAGAAAGCCGTTCATCAACATGATGGAGATGGATGAAAAACAGATCGATGATCTGATTCAGAAGGATCCGTCTTTCGGCAAGATCATCTGCCGCTGCGAGAAGGTCTCGGAAGGACAGATCAAGGATGTGATTCTAAGGAAGTGCGGTGCCCGCACGATCAAGGGCGTCAAGATGCGCATCCGTCCGGGCATGGGAAGATGCCAGGGCGGCTTCTGTGAGCCGGAAGTCTTAAAGATCCTGGCAAGAGAGCTGAAGATGGATGTGACGGATGTCCTTTTAGACAGGGAAGGCTCCCGGGTCCTTCTGGAAAAGGCAAAGGAGGAACTGTAATGGAAAGACATCAGTTAGTCATTATCGGTGCCGGTTCCGCCGGTATTGCCGCTGCCTTGGGGGCATATGAAAACGGTCTGAAAGATATCCTGCTGGTGGAAAGAGAAGGCGAGTACGGCGGCATCCTGCAGCAGTGCATCCACAATGGTTTCGGTTTACATACCTTTAATGAAGAATTATCCGGTCCGGCATATGCCGAGAAATATTTCGATCTGATCAAGGACAATGAATGCATCAAAGTCATCTATGATGCAACGGTCATTCAGATCAAAGACAAGACTTTGAAAGTACAGACACCAAAAGGCCTGAAGCTGATTGAGACCGAAGCGATCGTCATCTCGACAGGCTGCAGGGAAAGGCCGGCCGGGGCGATCGGCTTAAAGGGCAACCGCTGCGAGGGCGTCTATACTGCCGGTACTGCCCAGAAATACCTCAACAAGGAAGGCTATCTGGTCGGCAAGAAGGTCTTCATTCTGGGATCGGGCGATATCGGCCTGATCATGGCCAGAAGAATGACGCTGGAAGGAGCGAAGGTCATCGGCGTTGCCGAACTGCAGCCGTATTCCAACGGTCTGGCCAGAAATATCAAACAGTGTCTGGAAGACTTCGATATCCCGCTTTATCTGTCGCACACTGTTGAGTCCGTCCATGGCGAAAGCCGTCTTACTTCGATCACCCTGATTGAAGTCGGCAAAGACCTCAAGAAGATCCCTGGTTCTGAACAGGAGATCGAATGTGATTGCCTGCTGCTTTCCGTGGGTCTCATCCCGGAAAACACCCTGATCGAGGAACTGGGCGTGAAACTGGATCCGCGCACCAAGGGCGCCGTGGTCGATGACACCTATATGACATCGATCGAGGGCATCTTCGCCTGCGGCAATGCCTTGCATGTCCACGATCTGGTTGACTATGTTTCGCAGGAAGGCAAAAAGGCCGGACATGCTGCCGCCGATTATGTGCTGCAAAAAGGCATAGAAGCGGAAAGGGTTGTGAACGTGACCGGGGACGGGGTATCCTACATGGTGCCGCAGTCTTTCCACAAGGGGAAAGACCTCGAATTCATGTTCCGGGTCAACAGAGTATTCAAAGAGTCGTACATCCATGTCTATGGAAACGGCATCGATAAAAAGATAAAGAAGCTCGGCATCGTGCCAAGCGAGATGCAGAAGGTCTTCTTGAGAAAAGAAGAGACTAAGGACCTTGACGGTCAGCTGCATTGGGAGGTCATCGAATGAAACTGATCTGTATCAACTGCCCGCGGGGCTGCCATCTGGAAGTCACTCAGGAGGACGGCGAGATTAAAGTCAGCGGAAATGCCTGCCCGAGGGGTTATACTTATGCCTATAATGAACTGACGGCGCCGATGCGGACATTGACTTCGACGGTTCCGATCGATTCGTGTCAGGCAAGACGTCTGCCGATCATTTCTTCTGCCACGCTTCCGAAAGACCGGATCATGGACGCAATGGCTGCCTTGAAGACAGTCAACGTCAAAGCACCGGTCCATATGGGCGATGTGGTCGTGAAGAATATCCTGGATCTGGGAGTCGATATCATCGCTTCCAAAACAATTGAAAAATGAGAAAACTGCTTTCTGTACTGCTGATGATGCTGCTGCTTGGCGGCTGTATGAATGAAAGAGAAGATTATTACATCTTCTCTTTTGGTGACTACACGCTCACGCCGGGCTACGACAACGTGGAATACGCCCGTCTGATCTTTGATCTGCAGCTGCCGGAGACCATCGGCGCAAACAGCCGTATAGAAAAAAACGAAGTTTATTTCTGGGATCACTATCTGTGCGACCTTGATCTGATCAACGAGTCCAAAAAGGAGATCCCGATCGATGAAGCGATCATCAGTTCTGCCGATTTCTATCTGAGCAATTATCCTTTGGATTCCTACAAGATCTCGGATATCGAACTCAGCGACAGTGTGAAAGAAAACTGTGAGAAGTTTAGCGGCAAATACGTCGATCGAAACGGCTACGCCTGCATCTTCGGCAAGCAGGTCGGCAAGAAGGACAATATTGTCATACTTTACGGTGACATCTTTGCGATCGATCAGGATAAGCTGTATCGGATCAAGATCTATGTAGAATAATCGCCGATTTTAGAGGGTCTTCTTTAAGAAGGCCTTTTATATGGGCGAAACGAAGGGTTTGAGAGAATATCTGATATGATAGTTTTGAAATAAAGGAAGGATAAAAAGCTGAGCGATCTGATCCGGGTAACCGGTTATCTGATGAAGCGTTCCGAACTGGAGAAACTGAAAAAGGGCGAAGTGGTCGCCAACGATTCCGTCGCTCTGGTGGTCGATAAGACACCGCAGCGGCATATGAATGAAAAGAAGGCCAGGAGTTTTAATGAATAAAGCGCCGGTCAACAAGATCATTGCCTCCAGCGTGGTCGACGGTCCGGGTGGTCGGCAAGATCTTAAGGCTCTATCTCAAAAAGAAGGATATCCGCTACAAGCTGATCAAATACCGTCACTTCGGTGTCCGTGAGGAATACAGAAACTTCAAGGAACCGGATGAGGCGTACATGGAAGAATTAAGAAAGACAGCCGAAGAAGAAGGCTTTAAAAATATCGTCATCATTTAGGGAGGGAAATATGGCAGAATTCAAATACGAAATCAATGACGCAGTCGCGACGCTTTCACAAAGCGGTGATTACACCTGCGAGGTGAATGTCATCACCTACGGTACCGGCAGACCGAAACTGGACATCCGCAAATGGAACCGGGCAGAAGACAAGATGCAGAAGGGCATCACCCTGGACAAGGAAGAAGCTTTAGCCCTGTTTGAGGCGCTGCAGGATTTCGATTTCGAAAAACTCGGTTAATCATCAGCTTCATAGAAGACAGGCGGCAGGAATGCCGTTTTTCTTTTGGTTTGACAATGATTAATACAGATAATACAATTAATACAGTTAATACAGATTGGAGGTGGCTGATGTTTTTAATTAACCTGCAGGGGAAAGAATCGATCTATGAACAGATCCGTTCGCAGATCGAGAAATTCATCAATGCCGGTATCCTGAAACCCGATGACAAGCTTCCTTCGGTCAGAAGCCTGGCGCTGGAACTGGGCATCAATCCCAATACGGTGATGAAGGCCTATCAGGAACTGGAGAAAAACGGCTACATCTATACTCTCAACAAGAAGGGTGTCTTTGTGGCCGGCAAGCACGATCTGGCAGAAGAAAAGAAGAAGGCGGATGCCTTGGCGATCCTGAATACCCTCAAACAGGAGGGTTTTGCAAAGGATGAGGTGATTGCTTTACTGGAAGAACTGTATAAGGAGGAAACATGCTGAAGATAGAGGGTCTGTATAAGGCTTTTAAAGATAAAAAAGTATTGGAGGGATTGGATCTTGTCTTAAACGAGGGTTCGATCTTCGGTCTGGTCGGTGTCAACGGCGCAGGCAAGTCGACTCTTTTAAGGTGCATTGCCGGCATCTATGAGGCCGATCATGGATCGGTCCTGTTCAACGGGGAAGATACCTTTAAAACTCCTGCGGTCCGAAAGGACATCTTCTTTGTCAGCGACGAGCCGTATTATCCGATCGCCGCCAATATCAGGACAATGAAGGAGTTTTATTCTTCTTTCTATGATGTCGATATGAAGACATATAACGAGGTGCTGAACTTGTTTCATCTCGATGATACCAAGCCGATCTCTTCCTTTTCCAAGGGAATGAAGCGGCAGGCTTCGCTTTTATTCGCTTTGTCGATCGCCCCGAAGCTCTTATTGCTGGATGAGGCGTTTGACGGACTCGATCCGATCGTGCGTCATGATCTCAAGAGGATGCTGTATGAGCTGATCGAAGAACAGAAAGCGACCATCATCATCTCTTCCCACAACCTGAAGGAACTTGAGGATATCTGCGATTCCTATGGCATTCTGGAAAACGGCAGGATCGCTTCCTATGGCGATCTTCTGGAATCCAAGGCCAATCTCAATAAATACCAGCTGGCCTTTGCTTCGCCAATCGATGAATCGGTATTTGACGCATTCGACATCCTTTATTCACGGAAAGAAGGCTCTGTCTATTCCTTTGTCATACGCGGCGACAGACAGCAGGTCGAAGAAAAACTGCAAAAACTTGATCCGCTCATTCTTGATACTCTGCCGGTCAATTTTGAAGAGCTCTTTATTTATGAACATGAAGGAGGAAGCAAATGATGTTTTCCAAGGAATACTTTAAATATCTGCTCACTTCCAACCGCTATCTGCTGATTCTGGTCTTTTTCCTCTTTGCCTTCAATGCGATCGGCAACACGATCAAAGGCCTGGATCTGCTCCTGCAGGGCTTTCTTGCAGTGCTGTTTTCCTTTATCTTGCCGATCATCGTCTTCTACCATGTCCATGACAAGAGGGCGGTCGATTCTTATTTTGCCCTGCCGGTCGACAGAAAGAGGATCCTGGCTACATCCATTCTCTTCTGCTTCCTGATCGTCTATGCGGGCATTGCCATAGGGATCCTGGCCTTTGCGTACCGTTCAGACGGACCTTTCAACACCGCTTTTGCCCTGTTGATAATGGCTTTGGCCGCGTTAGTGCTGGTGATGTATCATTCTGCTCTGTATCTGATCGGCAATGATATCGTCGACGGCGTCATCATGATGGGTGCGTATACGGTCTTGCCGCTTTCCATCACTTCCGTGTTGAGCAGTTTTACCTACTCTTTTGTGGCGGGCAACAGGTATGCGAATCTCACTTTGGTCTCTCTCTTTTCGCCGCTCTACATGGCGGGAGAACTGCTTACGGCAATTGTCGGCAATGAAAAGACTGATTTTATATTTATAGTCGGTCTGATTGGATTTGGATTGTTATCTGCCTGGCTTTTACATCGTTCCTATGTGCTTCGCAAAGCGGAAAGAGCCAATCAGTGTTCGAACAGTTTCTTCTCCTATCCGCTGGTGATCAATCTGTATCTGACGGTTTCGCTCTTTATGATCGCGACCCTGTTCAGCCTGCGTTATAAGACACTGGGCAGTTTCTTCAGAAACTACTTCGTGCTGTATCTGCTGCTGTTTGCGGTCTATGTTGCGGCATATTTCGTGTATCGGCGCAAATTTTACTTCAACTACAAGCTACCGGCCTTTTTCCTGGCGATGATGGTCGTCTCCTTACTGTTTGCCTATGGGGCAAGAAATACCCGAGGCTTCGGATTGGGCGATCACTATGTCAAGGCGGGCGGCAAAGATCAGTGTCATTTCGATGTGTGGTATGAAATCCCGGATCCGAAGATCGCCGATCTGCTTGAGGAAGAATGCAAAGAACGGCCGCAATGGCTGAATGTGTCGATCAGCATCAACAATGATGAGATGGTGCCGCGCAAAATAATGTCAGAGACGACAGCGGATATCATTGATGTCTGCCGCAAAAAGGCGATCGATGATTTCTATGAGAACGATTATCACAACAGCAAAGGCACCAACCTCGTCATTAATGCCTACGGGGAATACAATCACTATAATTATCAGATGGATGACGCGATCTCGTTTGAAGATATGCTGAAACTGGCGCAAGATCCTTGCGTGAACATCGTATTGGCAAGCGAAAAGGGCGAGTATCGTCTGAATGCCGACGGCAAGCTCACCCTGATCAATACATATCAATAATCGGATGTGACCAAAGCTTAAGGAATTCTTAGCAGATATTTAAGAAGATTAGGCGGCGAAATGGCATATAATGAAGTAGATTGGACTAAGGAGGTTGGGAGATCATGCCTGATGATAAAAACTTTCTGGATCAGTTTTCCGACAGCGGAAAGCCGGCCAGTTTTAAAGAAGAAGAAAGAGTACCGGTACAAAGGGAAAGAAAACCGATCAATGTCAAAGCACTGCTTATAGCGGCAGCTGTATTATTGGCACTGGCGATCGGTGCTTATTTCCTGTTCTTTGCTCCGAAGATCGAAATGCCTGACTTTGTCGGCAAGACCAGGACGGATGTTGCGGCCTGGGTCAAGCAGCAGGGCATTGAGACCAGCGGTGTCATTTTTGATGATACCTACGATTTCGATTCAACCGAGGGCACGATCTTAAAACAGAGCGTTCCTGCCGGTAGAAAAGTCAAGAACAACGTAAAACTCAACTTCACGCTTTCATTGGGTCCTGATCCGGACGAGTCCATCTCCGTGCCTGATCTGAATTCGATGACCAAGGACGATATTCAGGCCTGGATCACTTCCAACAAACTCCTTAAGACCAAGACTGTCACGGCATACAACGATGAAGTGGCAGAAAATGAAGTCATCGATTATTCCTTCTCGGGCTGTGAAGCAGATACCTTTACCAGAGGCTGCACATTGAAGATCAATGTCTCCAAAGGTCCGGCTCCGGCTGGCAAGGTATCGGTCGAAGACTTTGAAAAGAAACCTTTCGCGACGATCGAAGCCTGGGCAAAACAGAAGAAAGTCAACCTGAACAAGGTCGAACAGTATTCCGATACGATTGAACAGGACTACGTTATTTCTCAATCGATCGCTTCCGGCAAGACGATCAAGGAAGGCGATACGATCACCGTTGTCGTTTCTCTTGGCAAGGCTGTTTTCATGCCGGATATGGTCGGCTGGTCCAAGAAACAGGTCGAAGCCTGGAGCCGCAAGAACCCGACGGTCTATCTGGATATGAGCAAGGAGCTTTATTCCTCTTCGACGAAAGACACCGTACTTAGCCAGTCTTTGGGTGTGGGTGCTTTGATCGATCCGACCAACGTCGTCGAACTGACGATGTCGCTTGGCAATATCGTCGATCTGCCGCAGAGCTTTGTCGGTCAGGAATACCATGCGACCGGCGGCTTGCATGACTGGAAAGACAAACAGAATGATCTGGGTGCCGATATCTCGGTCAACCGGATCAAGGAATTCTCCGACGATGTGCCGGTCAACTGCATCGTCCGTCATGACAACGGCGTCTATGTCGGCGGCACTTTGAATGTCTATATCTCCAGAGGAAGAAACATCCTTCTTGAAGATCCGAAAGATCTGTTCAGAAAAGACGGCATCACGCCGCTTACCTGGTATGATTTCGCGAACTGCAATCTGCTTGAAGAAGAGGCAAGGGCGCTTTGCGACAAGTTTAAAATTACCTATGAAGTGGTCTATGCCTTCCAGGAGGGCAAGAACAACGGCGACATGATCTCGGTCAGACGCTGGGATGACAAGCCAATCAAAGCCGGTACGTATCTGCCGGAAGACATCACCGTCTACATCACGATCAACGATGATGCCTATAAAAACTAGGGAGAAATTATGAATTTTATCAATAGAGCTTTCAAGAATGTCACGAGAAGACCGTCAAAGTCGATCCTTCTGACGCTGACATTCTTTCTGATCGGCAATCTGGTCATTATCGGTCTGGGCGTTTCCTCTGCTTCGGAGTCCGCCAAGACTCTGACCCGCCAGAAGATGCGGGCGGTCGTGACCTATGCCGTTGACTACAATAAGGTCTATCAGTATGTGGAGACGCTGACCGATCAGGATGAGATCGAAGATTTTTACCGCAATTATCCGCGTGTCAAGGTCGCCGATGTGGCTGAATTCCTGGCGGATCCCCGCGTAAGGATGGCCAACTCGATCTCCAACAACATGTGGTATACCGATTCCGAGAATTCCGTCGATTTTGTTCATCTGAACAACAGCCGTGAACAGAGTATGGAAGAAAACAGCGGTCAGACCTGTTATTATGATGATACGGGTGCGATGATCTGTGAAACTTATAAGGAGCCGGTCTTCTTCATCAAGTCCAATATGTATCCGGGCATGATCGAATTTGAAGACGGTGATTATCGGATCACTTCCGGTCGTTTCTATAATCAGAAGGAGATCGATGAGGCAGCTTTTGTCTGCCTGATCTCGGAGAATCTGGCGCAGACCAACGGGCTGGGTGTAGGCGACATCTTACATCTGGCAACCGGTTTTCTTAACAATTATCAGAAAAGAAGCGGCATCACTGAGGAAGACCTCAATGCGGATTTTGAGATCATCGGTATCTTCGCCCACAATTCACCTTTAACGCCGGACATGTCCAATTACGACTATGCCTCTCCGTATGAGAATCCTGACAACATGATTTTCATGCCTTCCACTTCGGCCTATGCGGCGCAGATGCCGATCAACCAGAAAAACTTTGATTACTATGCCTCGCAGAATCCGGATGATGAATTCTACGCCAATCCGGACAACCGTCCGAGCATGGAAAACATGGAACGGAATATGGCCATCGAGAACGTCACACTGCTGCTGGATGACCCTTTGCATGTCGAAGACTTTGTCGAAGACTATCAGAAGTCACTGTCACAGTTTACTTCTCTGGATGCCAACAACGAAGAATTCAAGCGTCTGGCCAAACCGCTGGATACTTTGAGCATGTATGCCAACTTCATCGTCTGGCTGGTGGTCATCAATGCGATCGTCATCATTTCCCTGGTCACCGCTTTGACGCTGAAGACCAGAGAGTATGAGATCGGTGTTCTTTTATCGATCGGTGCTTCGAAATTAAAAGTTATCCTGCAGTTCTTCATTGAGCTGGCGATCGTTGCGGTGCTTGGATTTACCTTATCGGTCATTTCCGGTTCTTTGATCGCCAAGCGGATCGGCAATACGGTCCTGGAAGCCCAGATCGCATCCAGTGACGTCAGCGAGGAAGAGGAAATCTTTACCGGCAATTATCTGGATCCGTGGAATACGGATTACACGACAGAGATTTCCCTGGATGATCTGATCGCAGAATACGAAGTAAGGATCTCGCCTTTGATCATTGCCGAGATCTTTGTATTGGGTCTTGGCATCGTTATGATCTCGGTCATTATCCCGTCTTTCATGATCATGCGCTACAATCCGAAGAAGATCCTGATGAATACGAACTAGGAGAGGCTTATGTCAGATATATTACGACTTGAAAATATCAATTATTCTTATATCGACGGCGGATACGAAAGACAGATCCTGAAAGATCTTTCCTACAGTTTCGAACAGGGACGTTTCTATACGATCCTGGGTCCTTCCGGTTCGGGCAAGACGACCCTTCTTTCGATCATTGCCGGATTGGATACGCCAAACAGCGGCGAGATCTATTTCAAAGACAAAAACATCAAGGAGATCGGTCTTCACAAATACAGAAGAAACGAGATCTCCATCGTCTTTCAGCAGTACAATCTGATCTCCTATCTGACGGCAGTGGAAAATGTCTTGCTGGCAATGTCGGAGACCGACAATAAGCTGCCGAAAGACAGAAAGAATGTCGCCTATAATCTGCTGGAACGTTTCGGTATCGTCTCTTCCAAGGCGGATCGAATGGTAGGCCAGCTCTCCGGTGGTGAGCAGCAGCGTGTGGCGATCGCCAGATCCCTCGCCAGCAATGTCGATCTGATCTTCGCCGACGAGCCGACCGGCAACCTGGATACGGCTACGGAAAAAGAGATCATTTCCATCTTCAAGGAACTGTCCCATGAATTCGGCAAGACGATCATCGTGGTTACCCACTCCGATACCGTCTCGGCGATGTCCGACCAGAGAGTTTTATTAAAGGACGGCAAACTGAATCAGCTGTGATTTCAAATAAGAGAGAGGATTTTCCTCTCTTTTCTGTATAATTGAGTAAAAAGGAGACTAACCCTATGGTCCGTATCTACAAAGGCAACATCATCTCTTCCGCATCCTATGAGGAATTAAAGGTCCTTCCCGATGCCTATATCGTGGTCAAGGACGGTTTCATTGAAGAAGTTTCGGAAGCCTTGCCTGAAAAGTATAAAGATGAAGCAGTCGTCGACTATGGAAAACGGCTGATCATTCCGGCTTTCAGTGATCTGCATATGCATGCCCCGCAATACACCCAGCGCGGTATCGGCATGGATTGCCTGTTGTTTGACTGGCTCAACAAATACACCTTCCCGCAGGAATCCAACTATAAGGATCAAGGCTATGCCAAAAGTGTCTATGCCAGACTGGTGAGAGAATTCTTACGGCAGGGCAGCTTCCATCTGTCCTTATTTACGACGCTTCATTACGATGCCTGTGATATTTTATTTAAGATGCTGGACAAGGCAGGTCTTTATGCCTATACGGGTCTGGTCAATATGGATCAGAATTCGCCGGACTACTATGTCGATGATACGGATGCTTCCTTAGCCAAAACGGAACGCTTTATCAGGGAACATCAGTACAGCGAAAGGGTAAAACCGATCCTGACGCCGCGTTTTGCGCCGACCTGTTCCAGAAGACTGATGGAAGGACTGGGCGACCTGGCCAAAAAATATGATCTGGGCGTACAGACCCACCTGGTGGAATCCAGAGCGGAGGCAGCCTGGGCGAAAGAGCTCTACCCGGAATTTGGTTCGGATGGCCAGATCTATGAAAGCTGCGGGCTCTTGCAAGGCAAGGGTCCCAAGATCTTTGCCCACGTCATTTTCCCGAGTGAAGTTGAAGAAAGGATCCTAAAAAAATGCGACGGCATTTCCGTGCACTGTCCGGATGCGACTTCCAACATCACCGCCGGCATCATGCCGGCTTCGGCCATGCATGAAAAGGGCCTGAAGATCGCCTTAGGGTCCGATGTGGGCGGCGGTCATTTCTTAGGCATCTACCGTCAGATCGCCAGAGCTGCCCAGATCTCCAAGATGAAGGAATTCTATGAAGAAGACTACCGGCGGATCAAACTGGCCAATGCCTTCTATATGGCGACGGTGACCGGCGGTTCGATCTTCGATCGGGTCGGCAAACTCGAAAAGGGCTATCGTTTCAATGCCTTGATCATCGACAACATGCTGGATGAAGAATATGTGACTTCGTTGCAGGATGCCCTGGAGCGCTTCTGCTACATCGGCGACGAGCGAAACATCTTTGAACGCTATATCGATGGCAAGAAGGTCGATCCGGAAGCGGTCTATCAGAAACTGATCAATCTTTAAAAACATAAAAAAAGCCCGGTCTTTCTCAGATCGGGCTTTTCTCATGGAATCTTCTATTATTCTTTAGGTTCTTCTTCGACCGGGCTCTCAACCGGAGCTTCCGGAGCTGCTGGTGCTTCTGGTGCTTCTTCTTTCGGCTCTAAGGCTTTCTTAAGGTTTTCGACACCCTTTTCAGCGACTTTGATGGTCGTTGTTCTGGCCTTGTTGATGACTTCCTTGACTTCCGGCTTGTTGAAGTAATCATTTACTTTAGCGGAAATATCGCTTAAGAAGTCAGCTGTTTTCTTGTAAGCATCGGATTCTTTCAGCTTGTCGAATTCAGCCATGATGTCTTCACCGAGCTTGTCAAGTCTGTTGTCCTTGTTTGCTTTCTGGGTGAGTTCGTTGACTTTTCCTTTTGTGAAATCAACAGCTTCCATTGATTTAGCTTTTACTTTATCAAGGAATTCATCGAGTTTGTCATCTTCCTGAACATCATTGATAATGCTTCTGACCTTCTCTATAGAAGACTTAATAGCTTCTTCCGTCTTTTCAACAAGAGCTTTAGCTTTTTCTTTTCCGGCGTCATCTAACTGATCGGCTTTGTCAGCGAGATCGTTTTCAAGTTCTTCAACCTGAGATTCCATTTCTTTTACAGTATCCTCAAATTTAGTCATATCAGAATACCTCCTTTAAATCTATTATATAAAAAAACGTAAAAACAATACCAAATTTTAAAGAAAATTAGCACTCCTTTGCCAATGATATAAATGCTATAATTATTGTATTATGAGAAGAAGAGGCGGAATAGGCATTTTTGGATTCATCATCATGATGACTTTACTGGACATGTTCTTTGAGAGCGGCGGTTTGATCATATTCGGACTGGTCATTCCGGGCATCGTGACGGCGTTTGTGTTCTACGCGCTGTTCAAGTTTGTCAGGTTCCTTTTTGGTGAAGATGACAGACGAAGAACATCGTACCGCAGAAGCTCCAATGTCTACAGAGACAAGTCCTCCAGTTATGTAAAGAATTCCAGAAACGCCCAGATTGATAAAGTACTATCCGAATACTTCAGGAACAATGTATCCCTGATCCTTTTTGATGATGTTTCGATTTCTGCCCAGAGCGGC
This sequence comes from uncultured Erysipelotrichaceae bacterium, assembly GCA_902787775.1. Taxonomy (GTDB): domain Bacteria; phylum Bacillota_I; class Bacilli_A; order Erysipelotrichales; family Erysipelotrichaceae; genus Colivicinus. The sequence goes on from CADAHV010000016.1 coordinate 14,003, forward strand.
AAGTATACGACAGTCGACAATCTCTACATCTCCTATAAGGGTGAAAAGATCTGTCAGCTGAAGGATTTCCGTGCCTATTATCCGGAAGCCTACAATAAGGTCATTTCTGCTTTGGCTGAACTGGCCAGACAGGGCGGCAGCGTAAAGAAGCAGGAAGAGGAAGAAAAGAAGAAACCGCAGGCGGAAAAGAAGAAGGAGAAGTTCTCGGATGCCGAGATGTTCATCGATCAGATCAATGAACTCAACTCCAACCTTTCCAATGAGGAAGTCACCAACGGCTTATACCAGACCTGTGAACTGCTCAAACAGATCGATCTGGTCGACCGTGAAGACGGTACAGTCGATCCTAAGCTCAACAAGCTCTATCAGTACTATCTGCCGATTCTGACAGGTATTCTGGAAAACTACAAGCGCCTTTCCGATTCGGCGATCAAGGGTGACGAGTTCAAGAAGTGTGAGACACAGCTCGTCAAGACGATCAAGCTGATCAACGAAGCACTCAAGACGATCTACAATTCACTCCATGAGAGTGACTATATGAATCTGAATGCAGATATCAATACACTGCAGTCATTGCTGAAACAGGACGGATTAGTTGAACAGCCGTTCAAGGAGAACAAATAATGTCTGAAAAGAAGATTGATATGTTCAAGCTGGTCGAGCAGGTCGAAAAGCAGAAAAAGATGGACATCGACGACATTTTCTCTAATTTGGATTCTGTGAAGAATGAGGAAATCAAGACCGAGGAAGTCAAAGCCCACGAATATACCAGCGTTGCCGATCCGGCGGCGATCTCAAGACCGCGCATTCCTGACAAGATCGGTCAGTACCAGACCAGATTTGAATGCTTCAAGGCCATCGTCGAACATGTTTACTATGGAACGACGAATGTCAACGCTTATGTGGAAGGGCATAAGGATGCTTTGGAAAAGTATTATGGTGATGCCTATCAGAATTCCAAAGACCTCTATGTCATTGAAGCCAGAGTCAACGATGAGATCAACCGTTTCAACTCCAACGGCGTCTATGAGAAGGGTTACTATGACGGACTGGCATATGTCCTCAAGGCCTTGAAGAGGTCAAAGGAACTGCTGATGTCCAGGATCAATAAAGAAATAATCGACCGGATGTAAATATGTCAAGACACGAAGAAAAAGAAAAAATGATGGAAGAACTCTTCTCTAAAAAGAGAAGCAGTTTTTCAAATATCTACAACGATTCCGTCGATATCCTGAAGGATACCGAAAGCGAACTCAACAAGATCCTTCTGCAGAACCAGAAGGATATCGAAGAGATGACCAAGAAGTTCAATTATTCGGATGAAGATCTGAAAAAACTGAAATCGGACATCGAACGTGATTTCAATATTTCCATCGAGACGCCGGAGACGGTCGTTTTAGGCAAGGCTTCCAAGGAAGTCTTTGAGAACATCTATAAGGATCTTTCCGAGACGATCATCGGCGAAGATGAAGCCTGCAAGGCTTTTACTACGGCTTTCCGCAGACCATACGTCGTCGGCTCCGATCCTAAGAAGATCCGCAATTCGATCATCCTTTACGGCAGCAACGGTACCGGCAGACACCAGATGGTCTATACGATGGGCAATCTGCTCAAGAAGTATGGCCTGACGGTATCCAATGAAGTCATTGAGCTGGATATGTCCAGATACCAGTCCTCTTCGCAGGAAGTTCTCTTCCTGCAGGACATCTATGTTGCCTTGTCCGGCAAGAATCCGATCATTCTGGTCGAGAACTTCGAAGAAGCTTCGCCGATCTTCAACAGAATGCTGGCGGAACTGGTCATGGAAGGCAACTGCGTCTTAAACAAGCGCTATACCTTAAAGAATAATCAGCTGGTGGAAGCGACCAACACATTGTCCGGGGACATCATTGACCGTCTCAACGGCAACGATAAGATCCTGGTCTTTGTTTCGGAAAAGAACCCGACCAAGCTGATGGATATCTTCGGCAAGTCTTTCATCGAAAAGATCACCGACAAGGTCCAGACACAGAAACTGGACGAAGAATCCCTGGTCAAGATCATCAGCCAGCTGATCGATTCCCTGGTTACCAGATGTGCCAATCAGCTGGAGATCAAGCTGGAAGTCGATCCTTCGATCAACGAATATCTCCGTTCGATCTATGAACCAAACGACGGCATCGATTCGATCTCGCCGAGCGTCAAGAAGATCTATAACGAGATGGTCGATATTGCCTTGAAACACGACGAATGCCAGCAGGTCAGGATCAGCTACGAAGATACGATCAAAGCGACCTTCAATGAGATCTCTCTGGATCTGGATATCATCGATGATGCCAAAGCCGAAAGAGAAGAGATCCAGAAGGAACTCGATGAGATCGTCGGTCTGGAAGATGTCAAGAATTATCTGCTTTCTCTGGAAAACCTGATCAAGATCAACCAGATCAGAAAGCAGAAAGG
>CADAHV010000017.1:0-16116 GCA_902787775.1 uncultured Erysipelotrichaceae bacterium
GAAGGAACTCGATGAGATCGTCGGTCTGGAAGATGTCAAGAATTATCTGCTTTCTCTGGAAAACCTGATCAAGATCAACCAGATCAGAAAGCAGAAAGGTCTCAAGACCAATGAGATCTCCAAGCACATGATCTTCACAGGCAATCCGGGTACCGGTAAGACGACGATCGCCAGACTGGTTTCCCGTATGATGAAGGCTGTCGGCATCCTGAAACAGGGGCAGCTGGTTGAAGTCACCAGAGCGGATCTGGTCGGCAAATATGTCGGTCATACCGCACCGTTAACCATGTCGGTCATTCAATCGGCTTTAGGCGGTGTTCTGTTCATCGATGAGGCCTACTCCTTATACAGAGGCAAAGATGATTCCTTCGGTCTGGAAGCGATCGATACCTTAGTCAAGGCGATGGAAGACCATCGTGACGACCTGATCGTCATCCTGGCCGGTTACACCAAGGAAATGAAGGACTTCCTGGAGGCAAACAGCGGTTTGAAATCCAGATTTGCCAACATCATCGAATTCTCGGATTACACCGGTGAGGAACTGATGCTGATCGCCAAGTCGATCGCCAAGGGCAAGGACTATGTCATCGCCGAAGATGCTTTGCGTCCGCTGCAGGATTACTTCACACTGATCCAAAGCCGCAACGATCCAAACTCCGGCAACGGCCGTCTGGCCAGAAACCTGGTGGAGGATGCGATCCTGAATCAGTCCAAGAGACTGCTGAACAATCCGGATGCCCAGATGAATGTCCTGGAAAGAATCGACTTCAATCTGAGCGAAAACAAATTCTCCGGCAAGAAATAAGTAACAAAAGGCAGAAAGGAAGAAACGTTCCGGACTGCCTTTTTTCTTTTGGGCAATTTGAATTTAAAAAATTTTGCATAAAAACAGGCACCGGTTTTGCGGCAATCCTCTTGTAGGGGCACCGGAAATTGACTACAATAAATATAGAAATAGTTTTTGGAATCATAGAAAATTGTTGGTCTGTTTTTTTGAAGAGGTCTGTTTTAAATGGAAATGCTGGTAGAAAAAAACAAGATTGCCGCAAAGATCCAGGCAGATGACTGGCAAGATGCGATCCGCAAAGCCGGACAGCTTTTAATCGACAGCGGCGATATTGGAGAGGGCTATATCGATCATATGATCGACAGCGTCAGGACCCTGGGACCATATATGGTCATTGCCAAGGGTTTCGCCCTGGCGCATGCTGCGCCTTGCGAAGAAGTGAAAAATACCTCGATCTCTTTGATTAATCTGAAAGATCCGGTCAATTTTGGTTCCGGCAATGACCCGGTCAGGGTCGTGATGTGCCTTGCCTGCAAAGACAGGGAAGCACATATTGAAAAACTTCAGAAGATCGCCACAAAACTGATGGAAACGGATATGATCGATCTTCTGGCGAAATGTGAAACGGATACAGATCTCTATGATCTGATCAATAAAGGAAAGGAGGATCAGAGATAATGGTACCCAAAATTCAATGTGTCTGCGGATTTGGCTGCGGTTCGTCCCTCATGTTAAGAATGGCGATCGACGATATTCTGCACAAGCACAATATTGAAGCGGACACATTCTGCGGAGATGTCGGCACCTGCCTGTCCAATCCGTGTGATGTCATCTTCATTTCCAGAGAGCTGGCAGAAAGGATCGAGGACCGTGCCACTGTTCCGGTGGTCATCATCGAAAACTTTATGGACTCTTCGGAAGTTGAAGAAAAGGTTTTGGCTTATATGAATGAACAGAAATAGTATCAGGGGAGAATAATAAGTTAAAAAAAGGAGGCTACTTATGGCAATTCTCAACTTTATCATCAATGAAATCTTTGGTCAGGGCGCAATCTTCCTTGCCTTAGTCGCAATGGTCGGCCTGATCCTGCAGAAGAAATCTGTTTCTGAAGTCGTCAGAGGCACTCTGATGACCGCAATCGGTTTCTTCGTACTGAATACCGGTACCGGACTTATTACAGGCAATTCGATCGATGGTATCATCACTGCCTTTAATACTCTGATGCCTGGTAATGCATCTGCTCCGGCTTCGATCGATATCGGCGGACAGTACGGTACCCAGATCGGTATCGTCATGATCCTGGCTTTCGCGATCAACCTGCTGGTTGCCCGTTTCACGCCATGGAAATCCGTATTCCTCACCGGACATATGCTGTATTGGTTCCCGTACGTCTTCATCGCTGCCGGTGTTGACGCCGGTCTGACAGGCGGCAAGCTGATCGGTTTAGCAGCTGTATTCACTGCTTTATACATGATCGTTGCACCAAACCTGATGCGTCCGTTAGTCAAGGAAGTTACCGGAAAAGATGATTTCACGATCGGTCACCCGACGACGACTCTGTCCGTTATCGGCGGCTTTGTTGCCGGCCTGGTCGGTGACAAGTCCAAGAGCTGCGAAGACTTCAAACTTCCGAAATCCTTAGGTTTCTTAAGAGAAGTCTCCATCACCGGTTCCATCGCAATTTCACTTGTCTACATCATCATGTACTTCGTCGTATCCGCAAACGGCCTTTCACCGGCTGAAGTCTTCGGCTATGGCGGCAGCTTCTTCTCATACTGGTTCACGCATTCCGTTTACTTCGGTGTCGGTGTTACCGTTATGCTGCAGGGCGTTCGTATGCTGATCGCCGAGATCGTTCCGGCTTTCAAGGGTGTTGCCGAAAAACTGGTTCCGGGTGCTATTCCTGCTTTGGACTGCCCGGTCATCTTCGGTTATGGTCCGAATTCCTTACTGATCGGCTTCATCGTTGCAGTCATCACTTCAACGATCACCATCTTGCTGACCAGAGGCATGTTCCCGACGGTCATCATTCCTTTGATCTTCACCTGCTTCTTCGAGAACGGCTGTGCTGCAATCATTGCCAATGCCAAGGGCGGCGTCAGAGGTACGATCATCGCCTGCGCACTCAACGGTGTCATCATGGTCTTACTGGTTGGCTTTGGTGCTTACTTCTTCAACAACACCATCCAGCCTTGGATGCTTGTCTATGGCGGCCAGGACTTCTCGCTGTTCGGCATTATCGAAGGTCTGATCGCAAGGATCCTTGCATAATTACTGATAACAATATGGTAATGAAAACCACTCCCTGTATGGGGAGTGGTTTTTCTTGTTTGATTATGAATCGCTGAGACTATTTAGCAGGTTTTTTCGCAGCCTTTTCGATTTCGGATTCGGCATTCTTCTTGACGGATTTGATGCCGTTCTTGCAGGCAGCCATGGTATTGTAGCCTTCGGACCTGCCGATTGCTTTTGCGTTGGCAGCAATCAGTCTGAAGTAGCACTTGCCATCCTTGCCTTCGTAGATCTCGAATTTCGGGTTCTTGGCAGGAACGACATTCTTTGCAGTCAGATCGACAACCGGAGCTTCCGGAGCGTTCTTCATAACGCTTCTGATACCTTTGACAGCGCCTTTTCTGGCAGCATACATTTGAGATGAAAGAATTGGTTCGCCATTGCCGGCGAGAAGATTGAAGTGGTACTTGCCTGAAGCAGTGACCTTGATAACATACTTACCCATACTTTTCCTCCTAGTATATTATGATAGAATAATGTTTTTCTACTTTCATTTTAAAATGCGGGTAGACCTTTTTCAAGAAAAACAGGTCTACTTGCAGGCAGATCAAAGTCTTTTGGATGAAAAAACGGTTCCTTTCAAACGTTTGATCCATAAAAACACGCAGGTGAAGAATGATTTAGGGAAAAGCAGTTTTTGAAGTAAAATGGAAGTGTATGTTGAATGATACGATCTGTGCGATATCGACGGCACTGAAGGAAGGGGCCATCTCCATCGTGAGGATGTCCGGGGATGAAAGCTTTGAGATCATCAGAAAGATCTCGGATGTTAAGACCATCAAGCCCAATACCATCGTCTACTCGCACATCAGAGATGAAGGAGAGATCATTGATGAGGTACTCATCTCCTTTTTTGCGGCAGGGAAGTCCTATACGCTGGAAGACATGGTGGAGATCAACTGCCATGGCGGTATCTATGTCACCAGGCTCATCCTCAATCTCCTTTTAAAAAACGGCTGCCGTCTGGCGGAAGCCGGTGAATTTACCAAGCGTGCCTATCTCAACGGCCGCATCGATCTTTCGGAAGCCGATTCCATCAATGACCTGATCAAGGCTCAGAGCATGATCCAGGCCAAGAGTGCGATCCGCGGCGTCAACGGTTCGATCGAGCGTCTTCTGGATCCTTTGATGAAACAGATGAAAGACGTGATCGCGATGATTGAAGTCAATATCGATTATCCGGAATACGAAGATGAAGTGGAAATGACCAACGAGGTGATCAAGCCTCATGTCTTAAACTGGATAAAGAGCGCAAAGCAGATGATCGATAAGGCGGAACGTTTCCGCGTCGTCAAGGACGGACTGGATACGGTCATTATCGGCAAGCCCAATGTCGGCAAGTCTTCCTTGCTGAACGCCCTGCTGGAAAAAGACAAGGCGATCGTCACCGACATTGCCGGGACCACCAGGGACCTGGTGGAGGGCAAGGTGAATCTTAAAAACATCACCCTGAACCTGATCGATACTGCCGGTATCCGTGAGACCGATGAAGCGATCGAGAAGATCGGCATTGAAAAGACCGTTCAGGCGATCGATGATGCCAAGCTCATCCTTCTGGTACTTGACGCAAACGACATCAGCGAGGAAGATCAGAAGCTGATGGAAGAATACAAGGACCGCAACATGATCGTCGTCTACAACAAGTCCGATCTGAAAAAGATGGACGGGATTTCGATCAGTGCGAAGAACAAGGATATCTCTTCATTGACGGAATATCTCAATGAGCTGTATAAGGATGACATCTCTCTGGCAGATGAAGACATCCTGAATAACGAAAGGCAGATCGCTTTGATGAAGATGTGCCTGAATGAACTGGAAGAAGTAAAAACACACATCGACACGGATACGACGGATGTGCTGGTGACCGGTCTGGATGCCGCTTATCACTATCTGTGCCAGATCCTGGGAAAGGAATATCAGGAGGATCTGATCGACCACATGTTCAGAAACTTCTGTCTGGGTAAATGATGAACTGGCTGGATTCACACTGTCACATTAACGATAAGGCCTTCCGTGAAGACATCAATGAAGTACTGGAACGCATGGTATCTGCCGATGTTTTAAGGGCGATGATCATTTCTTCTTATCTGGAAGATTATGCCTATGGCTTGACGATCCATCATCCAAGGATCTGCTTTGCCCGCAGCTTGGGAATCTATCCGGGCGATGTCGATGATGTTGATGAGGCGCTTTTTGAAAGCTTCGCGAAGATCTATGAGAACAAGGAATGTGCCGCGATCGGTGAGATCGGTCTGGACTATTACTGGGACAAGGACAACTGGGACAGACAGAAGAAGATCTTTGAAGATCAGGTCGTTCTGGCAGAAAAGCTTGACAAGCCTGTCATCATCCACAGCCGGGACGCCATCGAAGATACCTATGAGATCTTAAGCAGACATCAGGCAAGAGGCGTGATGCACTGCTACTCGGATAACGCGGAAATGGCGAAGAAGTTTCTGAAACTGGGCTTCTATATTTCGATCGCCGGTCCGGTTACCTGGAAAAAACCGGGGGATACGATCGAAGTGATCCATGAAGTTCCTTTGGATCGCCTGCTGATCGAGACGGATTGTCCTTATCTGACACCGGCGCCGAAAAGAGGCATGCGCAACGAACCGTCCTTCGTCGTCTATACCGGAAGAAAGATCGCAGAAGAACTGCAGGTGGATGAGGAAGAATTCAAAAAGCAGCTAAATGAAAATTATCTGAGGCTGTTTAGGCTATAATAGTAATGAATTATTGGGAGAATAGTATGGAAATGATATTTTTTGTAGCGATGTTCGCTTTACTGGCATATGTAATGTACCGTAATTTCACACTGATCAGCCGCTACAGGCACAATAAAGAATACATCGAGTGTTACAAGGAGATGCTTCAGGGCACTGATACCGCCTACGAGCGCATCAACGCTTACATCGAAAACGAAAAAGCGGAAGAGTTCAAGAATAAGGGTCGCATCCTGAAACTGTACGAACAGATGGATATGAACGAGGATCTGAGCGGAACTTTGAACGATCTGGATCTCAGAGCGATCTTTTTGAAAAACGGCAAGTATTCCAGGCAGCAGGTTGCCATGAGCGCCGATGTCTTTGTCTGGCTTTACATGGATCTGGCAAAGGCGAGAAGACTGTCTAAATTTGATGTGCTCAACGCCCTGCAGGAAAAGATCGCCGGACTGCCGGAACTGGAAAACAGAGTTGAGTACCAGCTGACCAAGGCAATCTACAATGCCCTTTGCGAAAAGGAAGATGCCGGTGTCGGATTCCTTTCTTCACTTCTTGACGGTACTTATGCCGGCTATGAATACGAGAAGAATCTGATCGGTCTGTTCAAGCGTTTTGCTTCATCGACTTTGGCCTATTCGGGCGAGCCGATGGAAGATTACTATAAGGAAGATCTGCACTCTTTTGCCGCGACCCAGATCGGCAAGACCTATATGAAGGATCTGGAGATCTACGACAAGTATCCGCCTAGAGAAAAGGAAGAAGAAAAGCCGCAAGAGGAGACGCAGCCGGAAAATAAGGAATGAAGCTGATCGTCGGTTTAGGAAATCCCGGAATGGAATATGTAAAAACTCGTCATAACGCGGGTTTTTTACTCATTGACCGTCTTTGTGAAAAGCTGGATCTGACCCTTGATAAAAGCAAGTGCAAGGCCATATACGGAATCTATCGCCACAAAGGTGAAAAGATCATCATCGCCAAACCGCAGACTTACATGAATCTTTCCGGTCAGGCGGTGATTTCCCTGATGCATTTCTATGATGTGGCAACAGAAGATCTGATCGTCGTTCACGATGATCTGGATCTGCCTCTTGGCAAACTGCGTTTACGCTCCCAGGGTTCCAGCGGCGGCCAGAAGGGGATGGGCAACATCATCGACCTCCTGGGCACTTCTAAGATCAACCGCATGCGCATCGGCATCTCCAACGACAAACAGATAGACACTAAGGATTACGTCCTGGGACGTTTTTCTTCGGAAGACGAAAAGGTCCTTGATGAAGTGCTGGAAAAGGGGGCAGATGCCCTGATCTATGCCTTTGACCACGACTATGATCTGGTCATGTCAAAATTCAATTAATGAAATTTTTAAATATACTGGAAAAGATCGAACCGATACTGAATGAGACATCTCATTCTTTTTTGAGTTATAACTCTTTGACCGAAGAGGCTTTAAAGATCGCCATTGCGGTGAAAAACAGGAAAAAGCCATTGATCGTGGTCAAGGAAAACGCCTATATGGCCAACCGTCTAAGAGACATCCTGTCTTCCTACCTGGAGGAAGATGAACTGATCACCTATCTGCCGGAAGAATCGCTGCGGGCGGAAGAGATCGCTTCTTCTTTTGAAAACCGGGCAGCCAGACTCAATTCTCTGTACAGGATGATCAAGAGCGAAAAGACCAAAGTCGTTCTGATCTCGCCGTATGGCTTGATACGCCATCTGCCGGCAAAGGAAGAATTAAGGGAAAAACTGATCACCATCAGAAAAGATGATGTTCTGGATAAGGAAGAACTGATCGAAAGGCTGATCGCTTTGGGCTATGAAAAGACCAGCCACGTTGAGACGCCGATGACTTTTGCCTCCAGAGGCTATATCGTCGATGTCTATTCCGTCAATTATGATAAGCCCTTAAGAATCGAATTCTTTGATGACATCATCGATTCCATCCGAATCTTTGACAACGACTCACAGCGCACCATCGAAAAGGTCGATGAAGCAGAGATCTGTTTTGCCAAAGATGTCTTCTTTTCCGCGGAAGAAAAACAGTATCTGAAAGACAACATCAAAGCGGAAAGCGGTCAGATGGAACTGGAACTGGAGTACATCTATTCCGATGTCTATCGTCAGTCGCAATACTTTTACTATGCTTATTTTGATAAGGCCCATCTTCTGGATTATTTTGATGATGCGCAGCTTTATCTCAGCGATGAAGAAAAGATCGATTCCCATCTGAAGATGCTTTCAGATGAGACGATCTCCTACATCCAGGAGATGTATGAGGAACATAAACTGCCGCTTCGCTTTTATGTCTTCGCCGACTTCAAGCGGGAAATTTCCAGGGCGGAGCGGATCGAAGGCAAGCCGTTTTCTGAGATTCCGAAGATCTCGGAGATCGATTTTCCTTACGGGACGATCGATTATGTCACCAACGTCCTGCGCAATGAAAAAAGTACCTACAAGCTGGCGATCCTGGATGACAAGCATTGCCAGGAGATCATTGAATCGCTGATCCGCATGGACATTCCGTATTCCATCTATACGGATGAACTCAAGCAGGGCATCAATATCGGCTATGGCGATCTTTTCGGCGGTTTTACGATCGAGGATCTGGATCTTTCGATCTATACCGTCAGGGAACTGTTCAAGAAACGCCATCACAGCGGCCGCTACGCCAACCGCTATGCCGAAGCCAGGACCTTGAATTCCTATGAGGAACTCAAAAAAGGTGATTACGTCGTCCATGACCAGTATGGCATCGGCCAGTATGTGGCAATCGAGTCCAGGATGGTCAACGGCATCAAGTGCGATTATCTCAAGATCATCTACAAGGGAAATGACGAGCTTCTGGTGCCGCTTTCCCAGTTTTCGCTGGTACGCAAATACGTTTCCAAGGAAGGCGTCGTGCCCAAGCTTCACAAGCTTGGTTCAAAAGAATGGGTGGAGACCAAGCGCCGGGTGGAAGAAAGCGTCGACGACATTGCCGGAAAGCTGATCGAAATGTACAGCGTGAGGGATACCAATATCGGCTTTGCCTTCTCCAAGGATACGCCGATGCAGAAGGAATTCGAAGACGCTTTTGAATATGAGCTGACTGCCGACCAGGCAACGGCGATCGAAGAAGTCAAAAAGGATATGGAAGATTCCAAGCCGATGGACCGTCTTTTGTGCGGTGATGTCGGCTTCGGCAAGACAGAAGTGGCCATTCGGGCTGCTTTCAAAGCAGTCAATGACGATAAGCAGGTCGCTTACCTGTGCCCGACAACGGTGCTTTCCTTCCAGCATTTTGATACCTTCAAAAAGCGTTTTAATGATTTTCCGGTCCGGGTGGAACTGCTGAACCGCTACATCCCGGAAGACAGGCAGCGAAAGATCCTGCAGGATCTCAAGGAGGGAAGGGTCGACATTCTGATCGGTACCCATCGTATCCTTTCCAAAGACATCGAATACAAGGATCTCGGTTTACTGATCATCGATGAGGAACAGCGTTTCGGCGTTGAACACAAGGAAAAGATCAAACAGCTGAAGAACTCCATCGATGTCCTGTCGCTTTCGGCAACACCGATCCCGCGTACTCTTCAGATGTCATTGATCGGCATACGCGGTCTTTCCACTCTGGATACACCGCCTTCCAACCGTTATCCGGTACAGACCTATGTCGTTCACAAGAACGAGAATCTGGTCAGGGAAGTGATCATGCGGGAATTGGAGAGAAACGGACAGGTCTTTTATCTTTACAACAATGTCGAGATGATCTATTCACTGGCCAGGAAACTGCAAAGAGATCTGCCTTACGCCAGAATCGGCGTGGCGCATGGCCAGATGGACCGCAAACAGATCGAAGATATCATGTATCGCTTCTATCAGAATGAGATCAACGTTTTGATCTGTACGACCATCATCGAGACCGGCCTGGATATTCCCAACGCCAATACGATCATCGTCGACAATGCTCAGAATTTCGGTCTTTCCCAGCTCTATCAGATCAAGGGCCGGGTCGGCCGCTCCGACCGCATTGCCTATGCCTATCTGATGATTCCGGAGAAAAAGCAGCTGACCGAGTCTTCCCTGAAGCGTCTGGATGCGATCAAGGAATTCACCTCTCTTGGTTCCGGCTATAAGATCGCCATGCGTGATCTGACCATACGCGGTGCCGGTGATCTGCTCGGTGAGAAGCAGTCCGGCTTTATCGACAATGTCGGTCTGGATCTGTATCTGGCGATGTTAAACAAGGCGATACAGCGGGCAAAGGGCGAGGAAGTGGAAGAAGAGGAGGTCAAGACCAACGTCAATATCCCGATCTCCAGCTTCATTCCCGAAACTTTCTCGGACAACGACTACGACAAGCTCTCCCTGTATCATGAGCTTTACGATATCGACAACAAGAAGGATCTCTTTGATTACTATCTCAAGATCACCGATGAATACGGCAAACTGCCAAAGGAAGTTGAGGCTCTCTTTGACAAGAAGAAACTGGAACTGTTGTGCAACCTGAATCTGATCGACAAGGTGTCCAATTTCAAGGGCCGTTTCACGATCGTCCTTTCCCAGGAGTATTCCGACCACATCGACGGGGTCAAACTCTTTGAGTTTGTCAATTCGCTTTCCCGGGATATGGAGATCACCTATAAGAACAATAAACTGGCCATCTCTTTGGACAATCAGAAAGAGAATATCAGCAAGATGCTGAAACTGGTCGACAATCTGGATAAACTGGAGAAGAAATGAGAATTGATAAATATTTGAAAGTCGCAAGGATCTTAAAGCGCAGGGAAGTGGGAAAACAGCTCGCTTTGAACGGCCGCCTGTTTATCAATGAGAGGCAGGCCAAACCTTCGGGGGAAGTGAATGTGGGTGATACCATCCGCATCATTTTCGGTCATCGCGAGATCCTCATTCGGGTCAATGAAGTCAGGGAATCGGCTTCCAAGGAACAGGCTTTTGCCATGTATGAGATCCTGGAAGAAAAGAAGGAAACCTATCAGACGGATCTTTAGCAGTTTTGTTTTTGGAAAAATGAATGTAATATAATATATGTATGGCTAAAAAAGGCAAGAAGAAGAAAAACAGTATTATTTCCAAACTGGTGTCGATCGTGCTGATCGTTGCAGCGATCGCGATTCTGACCGGTGTTTTGGATAAGATCTATAAAATGTTCACCCTGCAGCAGCAGGCGAAAGTCGTCGAAGCGGAACTGGAAGCTTTAAGAGATGAGAACGCTTCTTTAACTTCGACCAAGGAAAAGCTGGAGGATCCGGATTATGTCCAGACCTACGCCAGAGGTGAATACATGTTTTCAAAGGGCGACGAAAAGGTTTTCTATCTGCCCGGCGATTAAGGAATAAATACAGGTTCTTGTACAAGGCGGTCTTTGACCGCTTTTTTGTTTTCAGGTGAAATGGTTTTTCAAACGAATAATGTAGTAAGGGAGGTCTCTTATGATCATTGCCACAGCTACGCAGATGAAAAACAATTTCGGCAAATATCTCAAATACGCCTTGCGAAACGGAGAAGTCTATATTGAAAAACACGGGATGATCGTTGCCAAACTGATCCTGATCGAAAAAAGCAATTCCTGTCTTTCAGAAGGACTCAAGCAGGGGACCAGAGGATGAAGGTCTTATTCTCGGCCGAAGTGATCTTCGCCATCCTGAAGGAAGAAGACTGCGCAGCAGACGGACGCAGTCTTTTGAATGCCTGTCAGGAGAAGAGACTTGACGGCTATATCTGCATCGATACGCTTGTGCAGCTTTTCAGAATGCTGGACAGAAAACATTTTGCCCTGGCCTTGCCTATTCTGTCCAAACTGCTTACACCCATCGGGGTGAATCTACGCGATCTGCGGGAGGCGATGGCCTATCAGAACATGGAAAAAGGACTGGAGATCGTTTTGACATACCGCCACCGTCTGAATTGTCTGGTCGTAAAGCAGAAAAACCTTTATGATAATAGTACAATAAAGCTGTGCGTTCCAAAGGAACTGAAAAGGATGCTGGAAGATGGAAAAACAGATTAGCAGAGAAGAGATCTATAACGGTAAAGTGATCCATGTGGTCAAAGATGAAGTGGAACTGGATGACGGGACAAGATCGATCCGGGAAGTCGTCCTTCATAACGGCGGTGCCTGCATCGCTTTGAAAAACGAAGGCAAATACTACATGGTCAGCCAATACCGCTATTCTTTAGGCAAGGAAATGCTGGAATTTCCGGCCGGCAAGATCGAAAAGGGCGAAGATCCGGATGAGACGATCCTGAGGGAAGCAGTCGAAGAGACCGGCTACAGCGTGAAGAACATCAAAAAGCTGGGTTCGATCATTCCGACCTGCGGTTATTGTTCGGAGAGGATCCATCTGTATTACGGCGAAGCGGATGAAAAGATCGGCCAGCATTTCGATCCGGATGAAAGGATCGACCTCAAGCGTTATACTTATAAGCAGATCGCTGAAATGATTTCCAACGGGCAGATCGATGACGCCAAGACGATCGCTGTCATGTATCATCTGAAAAACGAGGGCATCGATGGCTGATTTTAACAGTCTGGTTTCGGGGCTCGAACAGGAAAAGGATGACGTCAAGGCGTATTTCACTTCCTTTTTTGAAACGGGCAGGCTGAAAAACTATACGATGGATCCGCGCTGTGACAGGGACATGAAAAAGGCCATCACCTTCATGTTTCGTTCAAAGAAGGACATCAGGGAAAGATGCGAGATCGCATTGTCTTATGAACCCTTATGCCTGGAAGCCTTCTTTGTCTCCTATATTCTGAGCGAAGACATCTTTGCCGACCTGCTTTTCAAGGATTACTATGGTGAGCTCGATTCCTTCAGTGAACTGAGCGAGCATCAGCAGGAGTGCTACATCCGCATCCTGTCTTTCTATGTGGAGTTTCTGATGGATATCAGAAACTTCAGCAAGGCGATCAAAGTGGAGCGGCAGATCATCCGTTTCACGTCTTTTAAAAACCACGACGATGTCGATCGTCTGAGTTTCCTTTACAGCGTTGTTGAAAATGCGGATGATTTCTACCGTCTGTATCTGGACTGTGATTTTGATATTTACAACTACATCCTTCTGATCGTAACGCTCTTAAAGCACGATGATGAGTATCGGGCAAAGGAGGTTACACTGGACATGTTTGAAAACATACCGTATACTTCCTATCTGGATCACATGTGGGATCTGGATGAAAATGACGAAGAACAGAAAAAGTTCATCGAAGACATTGAAAGTCTCTATGAATATATCGGTGCTGTCCCGTCTTTCTTCTCCTTTATCAATACGCTGCGAGAGAAAAGCGAAGGAACGCTTTAGTGCTATAATAGGGGTAACATGAACATAGATATCAGAAAAATACAGGAAATTAAAGACGAACTGGATTCTCTTAACGAGAACGATGTTTTGTTTATCGAGGATGAGGGAAACGTAAAGTATGCCATCATGCCGATCGAATTATATGACTCTATGGAAGATCTGATGAGCGTGCTCAACGGCCAGAACGGCACGTCGGTCAGGATCGCCACACCGGATGATCTTGATTTAAGCTACGACGAATATGAGCGGATCAAGAAGCAGATCATGGATGCCGTAGAGAAGACATTTATGCCGAAACCGGAGAAACTGAACTGATGAAAGGATTGTTTATTACCTTTGAAGGGCCGGACGGATCCGGCAAGACTTCTGTTGCGACCGCCGTATGCGAAAAGCTCAGTCAGATGGGCTATGATGTGATCCATACCAGAGAGCCGGGCGGCATTGCCATCTCGGAAGATATACGAAACATCATTCTTGATCCCAAGAACACAATGATGGATGCCAAGACAGAGGCTCTTTTGTATGCCGCTTCCAGGCGTCAGCATCTGGTGGAGAAGGTCTTTCCGGCAGTAAAGGAAGGAAAGATCGTCATCTGCGAACGCTTCCTGGATTCCTCTCTGGCTTACCAGGGCTATGGCCGAAATCTCGGCTTTGACGAGGTCCTTTCGATCAATCTGTTTGCGATCGACAACACCTATCCGGATATGACGATCTATCTCGATGTGGATGAAGAGATCGGCTTAAGCCGTCTTTCCGACCGCGCTTTCAAGGATCGTCTTGATCAGGAGTCGATCGAATTCCACCACCGTGTATCGGAAGGATACAGAGAGGTGCTGAAACGCTTTAAAGACCGCATTACGATCATCGATGCTTCCAAAAGCAAGGAAGAAGTCATCGATGCTTCAATGAAGGAAATACTGAAACTGATCAATGATCAAAGAACAGCTTAAAGATTCCGAACCGATTGCCTATCGGAGTCTTTTAAACGCATTGCAGAATTCAAAAGTAGCGCACAGCTACTTGTTTTCTGGTGAATACAACCCCTTAAAGATCGAAGCTGCCTATCTGCTGGCAGAATCGATCATCGAAGGAAAAAATGATTTTGCCTGTGAGACCTGCGATACCTGCAAGAGGATTCGGGCCAACAAGTATTTTGATGTGATCTTTGTCGATGGCTATGAGCGAAGCATCCGCAAGGATGATGTCGAGAACATTCTCGATGAGTTTTCCCGCACTTCTTTAGAGACGTCGGGCAAGAAGGTCTACATCCTCGCCAACATCAACAACGCCTCCACCAAGGTATTGAATATGATCCTGAAATTCATGGAGGAGCCAAGTTCCTCCAATACTTTCGGCATCTTCATCACCGACCGCAAGGACGATCTGCTGCCGACGATCGTTTCGCGCTGCCAGGAGGTGCCTTTCCTGACCAGAGACTTTTCTTTTCTGATCGAAAAGTACGTGGACAGGGGTTTTGATCCGACCGATGCCTATCTTCTATCGGCCATCTTCCATCGTTTCGATCCGGAATTCGATCTCAATGATCCTGTCTATCTCGGGGCAAAGGAATACGTCTTCAAGACGATCGAGACTTTGGATGAAAAAGACTATCTGCCCGTCCTTTTCTACAGGGAGTTTTATTCTCTGTTCAAGGAGAGGGATGATTTCAGAAAGCTGGTCGACATGTATCTGTCGATCATGATCGTCATGATCAACGATGCCCTCCAGCACAGACAACTGGATGACGAACAGTACAATTCCTATCTCAGGATGATCGAAGCGCATAAACCGGGCAAACTGCTGCAGATTTTTGTGGATGCCGGCGATAAGGCGGCACGCAATGCGGAGCGTAAACTGCTGTTTGACGCGATCAGTTATGAGATAATATCATATATCTGAAGGTGAATTATGGAAGAAAACGTGAAATATATATCAGTAAGATTTGAAACAACAAATAAAACATATACATTCTCGACGACCGATCCGACGATCAAAAACGGTGACGCCGTCGTTGTCGAGACCCAGAGAGGCATGGAGTATTCCTATGCCGTCTCGGATCCTTTTGATAAACCGAATGTCTCTTTCGAGATCAAGCCGATCATTCGCAAGGCAAACGAGAAAGACAAGAGGCAGTTCGAAAGAAACAAGGCCGATTCGATCGAAGCGAAGCGGATCTGCCAGGAAGAATCGGATAATCTCGATCTGAAGATGAATGTCATCTCCGCCGAATATACTCTGGACAGGGCGAAGATCACCTTTACCTATCTGGCGGATGACCGTGTCGATTTCCGTGAACTTTTGAAGGTTCTGGCTTCGATCTTTCACTGCCGCATTGATTTAAGACAGGTAGGAACCAGAGACAAGGCCAAGATGGTGTCGGGTATCGGCGTCTGCGGCAGAGAACTCTGCTGTGCCAAGTTCATCGGCGAGTTCGACCGCATTTCCATCAACATGGCTAAAAATCAGCTGCTGGCTTTGAATATCCAGAAGCTATCCGGCCAGTGCGGCAATCTGATGTGCTGCCTCCGCTTTGAGGATGACGCCTACAAGGATCTCCGCAAGGACCTGCCGAAACTCAATTCGCAGGTTGAGTATGAAGGCGAGAGATACCGCATCACATCGATGAACGTCATCGCCAAAAACTGCAAGCTGGAGAATCCGGATCATGCCATCTTCATCACACTCGATGACCTGATCAAAAAAGGCAAGTACAACAAGCCGATGAAAAAAGAAGAAAAAGGAGAACAAAGTGTCGCCGGATAAGAAGGCTACACTTTTTCTTGTTGCCACCCCGATCGGCAATCTGTCTGAAGCTTCCCCGCGCAGCGTGGAGGTTTTAAAGAGCGTCGATGTGATCGCCTGCGAGGATACCCGCAATTCCAAAAAGCTCTTAAGCCATTTTGATATCCATACCAGGATGATCACCTATCATAATTTCAACGAACGCGAATCTTCCAAGGGCATCCTGTCACTGCTGGAAAAAGGGGAGGATGTCGCTTTGATTTC
>CADAHV010000018.1:0-16045 GCA_902787775.1 uncultured Erysipelotrichaceae bacterium
AGTCTCACCACCTATGATGAGACTCAACTTTAAACAATGGTACCCATCGTTCAAGCTTTAGCACCTTGATTTAACAGGTTGCTGCACGATCATCGAGCTTGTCTCTCCCGTGCTCTTCATAGGTACATTTACTTTAATACAAAAGATCCGTTTATGCAATGGTCTTTATCAATAACAGATCGTGACGATCTTTTTCTCTTCGGATGACCTGACGCAAGCGAAGATCGTCTTCATGCTTTCAAGGGCATAATTTCCATCCAGGCAGGTCTCTTTATCGTTTTCGATCGCCTCGATAAAGGTATCGATGACGCCGGAGTTTTCATAGACTTTCTCGTCAGGGCCTGTGAACATTTCATTCTTCACATCATAGCTTTCTTTTGTCCCGTCTTTTGAAAATACTGAGATCACCGCTTCGTGGTTGCGGTAGAGTTCCATGACACCCTTTGTACCATAGAGGATGGTCTTGTTGTCGCCTTCCCCGTAATTGGTCCAGGAAACTCGCATCGTGCCGCTCACCCCGTTTTCCATCTTCATCAGCACCAGAGCATTGTCATCGACATCAATGCGTTCGCCATTAGGATAGCGTTTGTCTTTTGTCTCCATCAGAGCGCTCAGTTCAATTGCCCGGGAATTTAACAGATAGTTGATCAGATCGGCCTTATGGATGCCAAGATCGCCCATCGCTCCTAAAACTGCCTTCTCCTTGTGGAAAAACCAGGGATCGGGATCCTTGAGCCAGGCGTCCGGTCCGCCATGGCAGAAGTAGGTTTCAAAGGACAGGATTCTTCCGATCTTTCCTTCATCGATGAGCTCTTTTGCCTTACAGTGACCCGCCATCAGACGCTGATTATGTGCCACCAGCAGTTTCAAGCCCTTCTGTTTTGCCAAAGCCACCATATCCTCGCATTCTTTCAAAGACATGGCCATCGGCTTTTCCACCAGCACATGTTTGCCGGCATTCAAGGCCTTGATCGTCTGTTCATAATGGTCGGCGTTGAAGGAACAGATGCTGAGCGCATCGACATCACTTTCTAAAAGTTCATCAAAAGTTTCATAGACTTTGCCGCCATAAAGGTTTGACAGTTCTTCCGCCTTGTTTTTGGAACGGTTATACCAAGCCACGATCTTTGCGTCTTTGTGATGTGCATATTCCGGCGCATGCCTGGTCTTAGTGATCATGCCACAACCTACAATGCCGATCTTTACCATTGTCCTTCACCTCTTCTTTCTGCATTATATCAAGCATCCTCCTCTTTCTGTTAAAATCAAGGTATGGACCAACAGCGAATCATCGATCACTTCAAAGACAGCGATGTAGACATCATTCATATTCTCCAGGCGCAGAAGATTGCCGCCGGGTGTTTAAAACACATGGAAGCTTTTTTGCGTCCCGGCCTTACAAGAGATCAGATCCATCAGGAATGTGCTTCCTATATGAACAGTCTTGGCTCGCAGGGCTGGTGGATCCACAACGATCCCGCCCTGATCTTGTTTGGCGATCTGTCCAATTATTCCGGCCATGAACCGCCAAACTACGAAGGCCTGAAGGTTTCCGAAAATGATCTGATCACCATCGATGTTGCCCCGATGATCCAAAGCGGCTGGGGCGACATGGCCAGATCCTTTGTCATGGAAGAAGGCAAAATTATCCCTTGGCGGCAAAGCCAAAACAAAGAAATCATTGAAGGCATGGAACTGGAACTGAAGCTGCATCGTTTATTTATGGACAGTGTCAATGAGAAAGCCACCTTTGAAGACCTTCATCATTTGATCGATGAAGAAGTTAAAAAGGCAGGTTACTGCAATTGTGATTACCATGGAAATTACGGCCACACGATCGAAAACGATGCGAAGGACCGCGTCACCATCGACAAGGGCGTCAGTCTTGTCATTGCCGCCTACGATAAACCGATCACCTTTGAACCACATATCTGTAAAATGAACGGCCGTTTTGGTCTCAAACATGAAATCATGTATGCCTTTATCGACGGCAAGATGGAGGTCATCGGATGAATTACCAATACATCGCCGCCGGCATTTCCATCATCAACGACATCGAATACATCGACCACACCAGGAAGCTCAATCGCTTAGGCGGCTGTGCCGTCTTTGCCTATGGCGGTATACGCTTGTTTACTGATTCCGTCCTCTTCTTAAGCAGCGGCGGACCCGACTTCTTTGACGCCTACGGTTCCTACTTTAAAGAAAATGACATCGATCCAAGCGGCATCTCTATCAGCCTTCCTTATACCCATCACACTTTAATGAAGTATGAAAGCGACGGCAAGTGGAGCGAGACTTCCCTGTATGGCGAGAACTATTTTGCCCTGCAGTCGGAAAACAACCGCACTTCCTTTGCCAAGCTGGAACCTTTTCTGAACAAGGAAACCAAGGGCTTGTATCTGGATGCCGGTGCGCATGAAACGGTCTTCGAAGAGATCGATTTGATCAGACAGGCTGCCCCAAACATCAAGATCCTTTGGGAACCGCCGACCTTTTCATCCAAAGACCCTTCAATGCGTGAACGCATCTTAAACAATCTCAAGAAGGTCGATTACTATTCGATGAATCTCGATGAAGCAGCTGTTTTCTTTCAAGTCGATGATCGCGAAGCCATCATTGAAAAGATGATGGAATTAAACATTCCTTCCTTTTTACGGGAAGGCGAAAGCGGCTCCTCCTGGATCGAAAACCATCAGATCGTCTCTTATCCGGCGATCGAAAAAGAAAAAGCCGTGGACGTTACAGGCTGCGGCAACACCAGTGCAGCGGCAGCCCTCTACTGGCGAATCGAAGGTTCTTGTTTTGAAGACATCGTTCTTCACGCCAATGAAGCGGCAAGTCTTTGTGCCAGGTATGAGGGACCGATTCCTTTAAAACAAGTTCTGCGCAATTTGTGAGACAAGACATTTTTTAATATCATAGAAATAGATATCTTATTTTCAATCCATCTCATCACTCTGCCTTTTCGATTGGCAGACATCCTTCCATAAAAGAAACACGAGAAAGGAAAACATTTATGTGGAATTCATTCAACACGGCAGATTATTCCGGCATGATCGCTGAAACCATCCGCCTGCGCGGCTATGGCAACGATCCGATCCACGCCTACTATTCCCGTCCGATAGGCACCGGTCATTTCCCATCCATCGTCCTCATCCCGCATATGCCGGGCTGGGATGAATGGTGCAGAGAGACTGCCAGAAGATTCACGGAACACGGCTATGCCGTTTTATGTCCGGACATCTACAGCCGTTTCGGCAGCGGCACGGCGCCGGAAGTTGCCAAACGGGCCATGGAAGAAGGCGGCGTTCACGATGAATCGGTCATGGGCGATGTCCAGGCCTGCATCAACCACTTAAGAGAACAGCCAAACTCCAACGAAAAAGTCGGCGTCATCGGCATGTGTTCCGGCGGACGTCACACCTTCATGGCGGCCTGCAGTCTGACCGGCATCGATGCCGCAGTGGACTGCTGGGGCGGCGGCGTCATCATGTCACCGGAACAGCTCTCACCGGCCCGTCCGGTCTCCCCGATCGACAATGCCAAGGATCTCAAGTGTCCGCTTCTAGGCATCTTCGGAAACGATGACAAACATCCGGATCCGCAAGAGGTCGACAAGACCGAGGAGGTCCTCAAACTCTACGAGAAGAACTACGAATTCCATCGCTACGATGGTGCCGGACACGGCTTCTGGTATTATGACAAAGCCATGTACCGGCAGGAACAGGCGATGGACTCCTTCAATAAGGTCATTGCCTTCTTTGATCAATATCTGAAATAATGTGTAGACCCTTTGCCGTCATGTTGAAGCCGGTCGGCTCTTCCTGCAATATGGCCTGTTCCTATTGTTACTATTTGAACAATGAGGTCTCCGACCGCAAGAAGATGACCACGGATCGGCTGGAAAAGATCATCGTCTCGTATTTTGCTTCAAACCCTTTTGAAGTGAACTCTTTTGTATGGCATGGCGGCGAACCGACCCTGGCCGGATTGGACTTCTACAAGGAAGCCGTAAGGATACAGAAGAAATACCTGCCTAAAGGCAAGACGTACTGGAACAACCTTCAGACCAACGGCTTACTCTTAAATGAAGAATGGTGTGACTTTCTGAAAAAAGAAAACTTCGATGTCGGCATCAGTATCGACGGCATACGTCTGGTCCATGACAAGTATCGGCTTGACGCAAAGAAAGAAAAGACCTACGACAGAGTCGCTGAAAAGATCCAACTGCTAAAACGCTACGGCATCAAACCGGACTTACTGTGTACGGTCAGCGCCGATACCGGCGAAAATGCCTATGAGGTCTACCAGGCCTTGAAAAACTTCAAGACCGGCTGGATCCAGTTCATCCCCATTGTCAACAAAAACGAAGACGGTTCCTTAAGGGAAGAATCGATCACGCCAAAGGCTTACGGCGACTTCCTGGTCACCTGTTTCCATCAGTGGCTGTACAATGATTTGGGAACCTGTGATGTGCAGCTCTTCATGGAAGTCTTAAACTATTATGCCGGCGGCAAACAGAGCCTGTGCTGGCTCAAGGAAGAATGCGGCGATGTCTTAGCTATCGAGTCTGACGGTCGCATCTATTCCTGCGATCACTTCGTCAATAAAGAGAATCTCTTAGGTTCCATCGACTCTTGTGATCTTAGTTCCTGCATCAATTCCAATCAACAGTCTGCCTTTGGCAAAGCCAAGTCCGACTTAAGCAAGAAATGTCTTCAGTGCAAGTACCTGCATTTATGCAACGGCGGCTGCCCCAAAGACCGTGACCAAGACAAAAACAATCTTCTCTGTGAAGGCCTCTATCATTTCTTTGAAGAAAGCGAAGAACCCTGCAAGAAGGCGGTCAGTCTGTTAAGAGCCGGCAATTCACGGGATCAGGTCATGGCAATTTTAAGGAAAGAACGGAAACAGAAATGGGCGGCAGTATCCGCCAACAGTCCCTGCCCCTGCGGCAGCGGCCGGAAATACAAACACTGCTGCGGCAGCTAAGGAGGAATATGAAAGGTTTAGAAGAATACGAAATCGAAGATGATCAGCTGGATCCGATCTACGGCGGTGTCGTTGAACAAGGCATCGAGGATACGATTGAGCGGATCATCCGTATGAAAAAAGACGAAGGCTTAAACAAAGAAGCCTTCCTGGCAGAGTTGTCTTCCGATTCCCTCTATGTCAGGCTCTTCCCGGGCATCAGGGAAGAAGCCGAAAGACGCTGGGACATCGTATAATCTTCATCACAAAATCAAGGACAATTCTCATCACACAGGAATCGTCCTTTTTAACTCTTCATTTTAGAGATCCGTATATACAAAGAAGCCTGGGAACAGATTAATCCGGGAAACGGAGGCGGATATCTGAAGATCGGATAATCCAAAATCAGCTTTCTCAAGGCAAAGAAAAACGTCTTAAGCCAAATGACTTAAGACGTTTTTGTTTCGGTTTTTATTGAACCTCTGATGAGATGTAGACCTGAACGTACGCATCGAGAGGTACGGATTCCGCATAGGTGTGCTCTTCACCGTTGACATAGATGATCAAGAGGATACCCGGTTCATAATCTTTGTAGGCAACCGGAATGATCTCGTAATTCATGAAGCCACGGCCGAAGAGATATCTGTGCATATCGAATCTTGCGTGTTCGTAATCACCTTCATGTGTGACATGATCGTAGATTGTCTCGAAGGATTCGATGACTGCTGTTTCTTTCTGCTGACCGGCGGAAACCGTGTAAGTGATCTTGGTACCCGGTGTCATATCGCCCTTATCGTTGTAGGTAACAGTGCCCTTAGGGTAATCGGATTCCTTTTCAAATCTTGCAGCAACTAAGATACCGTTGTTGGACAGGAAGCGGAGCAGTTCATCTTCACTTCTGCCGGCGAAATCCGGAACATTGACCTTCTTGGCTTCCGGACCTAAAGAAACATAGTAAGTGACGACGTCACCGCTGGAGTAATTACCATGGTTATAGGTAATGATCCTGCCGGCGGAAACGGAATCGGAATATCTGGTCTTGCGATCGCCCTTGAGTTCCAGCATATCCAGATACTCGGTGAAGACATCTTCCGTCACACCTTCATAACCGGTACGAACGGTTGCCGGACCATAGGAGACACCATACTTGAAGTCCTCGTTTTCTACATAGACGCCATTGCCGTGGGTGACAATGTAGCCCTTCGGAATGCTGGCGGAATAGGCATCACGGCCGGCGATTCTGGTCGGATTCAGGTGTAAGCCCTTGGCGATCTTGATGAATTCATCTTCGCTCTTGCCGACATACTGACCCGGGCTGACGGTGATCGCATTGATACAGACGCCGTAGTTGAATACTTCGTCCTTCTCATAGACACCGGAACCGTGCCATGCGATGTTGCCGAACTTGACATCCGGATTGTAACGGTCTCTGGATTCCTGGTGATTCGGCTTCAAGCCCAGCTTCTTGGCTGCTGCTTCAAACTCTTCCACCGTGATACCGATGTAATCACCGAAGACAACTTCATGGGTTGTCTGTTCCGGCTCTGCCGGACCTGAAGAGACATAGACCGTTATTGGTGTATCCTTATGAACACCAGTGACTGGTTCCATACGGATGATGTGATTCTTTTCAATCTTGTCGTTGGTCTCATAGACATACTTGACATTCTCCATGCCGACAGCTTCCTTCCAGACTTCGATATCGGATAATGTGACATCTTCTGTAATGTATGGAAGAACGATCTCCTTGGCCTTGCCTAAAGAGACTTTGAAGCTGATCTTGTCTTCAAGACGCTTGCCGGCGTTGATGGACTGTTCATAGACGATATCCTTTTCGTATTCATCGTTTTCGCCATAAGAGACTTCACAGGAATACTTCGGATCGATCTCCGAACACCAGGCGTAGACATCTTCGACACTTCTGCCGACAAAGCCTTCAACAACCGGTCCTTTTTCTGAACAGGCACTCAACAGTAAAACTGCTAAAAGCACCATTAAAAGCTTTTTCATAAAACTACAACCTCCACCTCTTATAATATCGCAATGGAACAATCTGTGTCATTGTCAATCTGACACAAAAGCAGACTAAAATTCCTTGATATAGACGTTTTCCTGTTTCACGAAGCCCTGGGAAGCCAGATACTCCTTATGATTCTCATCCGGCCCCTGATAAATGACCCGTTTGATACCGGTACCCTTAATATAGTTGAACAGGAAGGAACCGATCGAGAAATCCCGATGTTCCGGTATCGAATAATCCAGATTCAAAACCAGATCATCTCCTTCTTTCCTGCCTAAGGTCAAACCGACCGGCTTTCCTTCACACAGGACCACATAGGCCTTGTTGATATGTGTCAAATCAAGATCCACACCCGGAAATATCGCTATAATATCGTCTTTGTAATAATTGATCAGATGATCCAACAGGGCATCATCGTTTTTACACTCGACGATCTTATGAACCTTTTCCACCTTGGACATCTTGTACAGATAATAGAGATTGATCAATATCAGACAGAAGTTCATGAACGCTGTCGGATAGGAATGAATGATCAAAGCGTAAATGGTAAAGATCGTGGAACCGATCGTATTGATGATCCTGAGCTTCATGACCGATGTCATCAACATCGATACCAGCACCAGGAAAGAACCGAGGTAACCAAAGGCCTCGATCAGAAATTTCGCATTAAACATAAAAAATACTGCCTCTCTTTACTTCTTATTATAATTCCGCCTCATCCTTCTTCTCAAAGTGATAGTCGGAATTGATCCAGCGATAGACATCCTCATGCGGCAAAGGATTGACTCCCATCAGCTTCTCCACCACATCTTCAAAACGATCCGGCGAGATGCAGGTGACCCGTCCGTTGATCTGCTTATAATCTCTCATCGAAGTCATGATTGCCACCACCGACAGAGCCATTCCCTTGGACTCATCGTGGTTGTGCAATAGACGATGACGGTACTTCTTGGCTTGCGAAGTCACATACTTGTAGTTTTCATCGTTGATGCTGCGGGACTTGAATTCAATGATGCCGATCCGCTTTTTCGACAATAACAGCACATCGGGGCGAACGCCCTTTTCATTGTCAAAATCCCAAAGGACATATTCAAACAAAATGCTGAGCCTGCCATAGGCTTTCTTCCTTTGGACCGCCCCGGATAGTCCTTCCCTCATGACGTCAAATTCATCCTTCCAGGCCTCGATCTGCGCTTTACCCAATTGATAAGGCGTGACGAAAGGATAGTTTTCCTTCATCGCGTTTAACCACTCGTTCTTATCAATCTTCAAAAATTCGTCCACACTGCTGCAGAAACAGAAGCTGTCAATGTATCTTTCGCCCATTGCTTCCATTATACCCTGTTATAATTTGATCGATGAGAGGTGTAAACGCATGGAATTTGATCTAAACAAGAAGCACTGTTACTACTTTAAGCAGATCTCCGACATCCCCCGCGGCAGCCGCAATGAAAAAGCCATCTCCGACTACATCGTCGCCTTTGCCAAAGACCACGGCTACGACTGCATTCAGGATGAGGTCTATAACGTCATCGTCTACAAACCGGCTTCACCGGGCTATGAAAAGAGTGAGCCCATCATCCTGCAGGCTCATACCGATATGGTTTGCGAGAAAAACAAGGATGTCGAACACGACTTTGAAAAAGATCCGCTTGAACTGTATGTGGAAGACGGCCTCTTAAAAGCGAAAGGCACGACCTTAGGCGCCGATGATGGCATGGGCGTGGCCTACATGTTAGCTATCCTGGATGATCCGGATTTGCCTCATCCCGCCCTGGAATGTGCCTTCACGGTTATGGAAGAAGTCGGTCTTTTGGGAGCCCAGGCCTTGAAGAAGGAATACTTCCATGCCAAGCGCTACATCAATTTGGATGCGGGTGGGGAAGTTGCCACATCCGTCACCTCTTCCGGCGGTACCCGCACCACTATCACTAAAGACCTGGTCTATTCCAATAACGCTGATCCGACCTATTGTCTCAAGATCCGCGGCTTAAAAGGCGGCCACTCTGCCGGTGTCATTCATTTGGAACGGGGCAACGCCATCCTGATCGCTGCCCGCATTATGGAAAAACTCATCTATGCGAATCATGACATCCGTCTGGCCGACATCAACGGCGGCATGAAAAACAACGCCATCCCAAGAGAATGCGATGTCACCTTCTCGACCAAAACCGATTATGAAACACTTCAACGCATCGTTGAAGAAATGAATACATCCATCAAGGAAGAACTGCAGTATTCCGATGAAGGTTTTAACGCTTCGCTTGATCAAACAGACACCGTTACAAAAGCCATCGATGAAAAACAGACCGAAACGATCTTTGATTTCCTGTCGGTCATCCCGAATGGTCTCCAGCATCGTTCGATGGCCATTGAAGGACTCTCTATCGCCTCACTCAACTGCGGCGTCATCCACATCGAAGACGATCGGCTGCTCATCCACCACCTGCTTCGTTCTGCCATCTCTTCCCATGGCGACCAGATGATCGAACAGCTGCAGATCCTGTCCAAAACCTTTGGCTTCACCTACAGCCAGGACAACCGCTACTACGGCTGGAACTATTCCAAAGATTCCGAATTACGAAATATTCTGGCTTCCGTCCTAAAAGACAAGGGCAGTGATATGGTCGAACGTTCTTCCCACGGAGGACTCGAATGCGGCATCTTCAAAGGCATGATTCCGGAACTCGACATCATCACCTACGGTCCGATCACCGAAGGTGCCCATACGCCGCAGGAAAATCTCGATCTGGCTTCCTTTGACCGTTCCTATGAAAACCTCATTGAAGTCTTAAAGAGGGCAAAATAATTCCATCGTAAAAAATCATATACCGCTTGGTATATGATTTTTTCATTATGCGTTTGTGATTGCATCGTTTTCGTGCATGAGATCCTTTAAGGAATCATAGAGCGCATCATAGATCTTCTGATAACGTTGATAGATTTCATGATTCTTTTCATTTGGCACATAGGTCTTGCCCGGCTTGATGTAGTTCAACAGGGCATCATAGGTCTCAAAACCCGGATATTTCACCGCTGAAGCCGCCATCAGGGCATCACCGAAACTGGCACCGATGGTGATTTCCGGTGTGGAAACTTCCTGACCGACGACATCGGCGATGATCTGCATCCAGACTTCATTCTGCGTGCCGCCGCCGGTCACGAAGATCTGATCGATCGGAATATCGTGAGCCTTCATCAAGGTCAATTGTTGATTGATCGAATAGGCAACACTCTCCAAGGCACTGCGGTACATATGCGCTCTTGTATGGGATAGATCAAAACCGAAGATGACGCCTTTGGCTTTCGGATCGTTGATCGGCGTTCGCTCGCCTGCCCAATACGGCAAAGTGATCAAACCGTTGGCACCCGGTGCAAGTTCATCCACACCTTCCATCATGTACTGGTAGGCATCGCCCTTTCCTTCCTTTTCCTTTACTAAGGCATCCTTGAAAAGTTCATCCCGATACCACTTGGTCAAAGAGCCGGCGGTATTGGTACCGGCAGAAATATCGCAAAGGCCGGGAACGATAAACTGTTCACGCCACAGCCTTTCATCATCGATGAGGTCTTTGGTACCTAAGATCATGTAGACCGAAGAGCCCAACTGGATCATCATTTTGCCCGGTGACACAACGCCGACCGAGATCGCTTCGGCACCGGAATCATCTGTACCGGTCAAAACCGGTGTACCTTCTGCCAGACCGGTCTCTTCACTGGCCTTCTTGGTGATCGTGCCGACAACATCGGTCGCTTCATGAATTTCTGCCAGCTGATCCGGACGGCAGACGCCCTCACAGTGTTCCGGATTCGGCGTGCCGTCTTCATCGTAGAGCGGATTGAAGGAAGCCAAACCCAGGAAGCGGTCAACGACATAATTGCCGGTCAGCTTTGCCGTCAGATAGGTCGAAGCCGTGATGAATTTATAAGCTTTCGCATAGACTTCCGGTTCCTTGTTTTTGATCCAGAGGATTTTAGGCATGACATCGGAAGAACACAGAGGACGGCCAAACCACTTTAAGATCTGTTCTTCGCCAAAGCGCTTGGTCAGCTCTTCGATCTCATCGCCCGCTCTGGCATCGATGCCATAGAGGATGGCCTTTCGTAAAGGCTTGCAGTTTTCATCGACCGGCAGACAATCGGCACCCAAAGCCGAGGTCCCTAAAGCTTTGATGTCTTTGGGATCCACGCCGCTTTTTTGAATCAGGTCCCTGGCGATGATGCACAGATCGCCCCACCAGTCCTTTTCCGCATCATGTTCGAAATGATTTGGCGCAGGATTGGTCATGGCGTGCGTCGTGGAAGAAACCGCAACGATCTCTCCCAGCTCATTGATCAGCACACCCTTGCTGGAATTGGTACCGGTATCGATACCCATGAAATAGGCCTTAGACATCTTCCTCCTCCTTTTGATAGACGATCCTTCCGTTGAAGATCGTCATCGCAACATCCAGATTGCGTATCTCTTCGATCGGCGTTTCAAACAAATTGCCGGACATGACGACAAGGTCCGCCTTCTTGCCTTCCTTCAAAGTACCGATGCGCTCTTCCTTAGAAAGGTTGTAGGCACCGCCATAGGTCCAGGCTTTTATTAATTCCGCTCTTGTCAGCATATTCTCTTCATTGAATGGTTCGCCGCCCTCCGGGAAATAGCCGCCCACAGCGTGATAGATCGATTCCGGAATATCATCGATCAGTAAAGGTAAGTCGGTACCGCAGCTGATCGTAACACCGCTGTCTATCATCTTGCGCCGGTTCCAGTAATATCTTCCTCTTTCTTCCCCGATCTTTTCTTTGATCATTTTCAGTTTATCATTGCGATTGGCGATCGACTGGATCTGCGGATAAACTTCCGCCGTCACTCCAAGCTTGCCCATCCGTTCCAGATCTTTCGGATCCGAGAATTCCAGGTCGGTCATCGCCTGACGCAGTATGACTCTGCCGTTTTCATCCCGTTTACATTTTTCAAAAATATCCAGAGCTTTTTCGATCGCACCATCTCCCTGGCAATGCAGGGAGAAACGGAAGCCTTTCCTGTCAGCTTCAATCACATCTTCTTCCAATTGTTTCCAGTCGATCTCCATGGCACAGATCGTATCTTTATCCTCGTATGGTTTTTTCAAATAGGCATTGTGTTCGCTGACAGAACCGTCGCTCATCTGATTGTAGCCGGAGAAGGAAAGCATGTCACTGTGGTATTTTTCTCGCATCCTTTCCCCAAAGGCCAGATCCATCTTTCTGGCCACAGGTTGGGACATAAAGTTCACCCGCAGGGTCAGTTCCTCATTTTTCTCCAAATCATTCAATACTTCATCAAAGGTATAGAAGTCATCAAAACCCATCTCCTTGACAGATGTGACACCTCTGGAATTCATCATCTTCATATAGTCCTTAAACTGCGGGGCAATGAAGTCATGATCCCCCAGAACATGAGGGAAGATCTTCACATAGGCTTCCGGATAGCAGCGCTCCGGTGTAAAGCCAAAGACCTCCATCGCCTTTGTGTTCATCGCGCAGCTTTCGCAGCCTTCCATAAATAAGACGACCGGGGTATCGGGATAGGCCTCATCCAGCACTTTCTTTTCGATATCGATCTTTAAGCCGTGGCCAAACAAGGCATCCTTATTTATATCTTTGATGATCTCAAAAACATCCTTCGTGTTTTCGCATGTACTGAGATCGGCTCCCAGAAAGCGGATCACATAACCGGTAAAGAAACAATGGACATCAATAAAACCCGGCGTGATGGTCTTGCCGTGTAAGTCAAAGACCTTGGTGTTTGGATCACAATATTCTTCATAGTCTTCACCTTTTCCCAGTGCCAGGATCCTGTCTTTCTTTACGGCAATATAACCAGATACCGTATCTTCATCTTCCGAAGTAAAAATACTGTCAGATAAAAGGATCAAATCTGCCTTTTCCATAAATTGTTCTCTCCTATGACTATATAAGACAAGTTCAAATTATCACATTATTGTCTCTGATTCAATGAACTTGTAAGGCCGAAAAGACGAAAATACCGATAATAAACAAAAAATCCGACAAATGTTAAGCGTTTTCATTGGAAATAAGCTATACAAGTTTGTTTTTTGGTACATATATATTGTTTGTTTTTTAAATTTCTTGCTTAATATATAAGTCTGGTATTACTATGAAATTAAAGAGCAGGGGAAAACGCAAATAGCTGGCTTATAGGTTCTTTGCAAAGATCCAAA
Source organism: uncultured Erysipelotrichaceae bacterium (assembly GCA_902787775.1). Classification (GTDB taxonomy): domain Bacteria; phylum Bacillota_I; class Bacilli_A; order Erysipelotrichales; family Erysipelotrichaceae; genus Colivicinus. Next base: position 13,210 of record CADAHV010000018.1, read on the forward strand.
ATAATTTAAGGAGGTTTTAATGTCAAACAAGCAAAACAAGAATGAGCTTGGTCGTAAATTGGGACTATGGGCTGTTGTCGCTCTTGGTGTCGGTACAACAGTCGGCTCAGGTATTTTCTCATCTCTTTCCGAAGTTGCGAATGCATCCGGAAGCATGCTGTTCCTCTTCCTGGCATTCATCATCGGCGGACTTCTGCAGATTCCGGCAAACTTCTGTTACTCAGAACTTGCCTCAGCATATCCGGAAGACGGCGGACAGTATGTCTACTTCCGTGAAGCCGGATCCAAAGCCCTCGCCTTCCTGTGCGGCTGGGTTTCGATCCTGGCAACTGACCCGCCTTCCATCTCCATCATGGCATTGGCGATTGTCAACCACCTGGCATTCTTCGTACCGATGTCCAATCTGATGCTGAAGATTGCTGCCGTCATCTTCGTCCTGGTCTTCATGTTCCTCCACCTTCGTTCCGTTGAAGGCGGTGGTGCTTTCCAGACGGTCATCACGGCTTTCAAGATCATTCCGTTTGCCTTAATCATCGGTATCGGTCTCTTCAATCTCAACTCATCACTCTTACTTTCCAACACACCGTTAGCCGGTGCAGCTGCACCATTAGGCCTCACGGCTCTGATTGCCGGTGTTGCCGGTACGACCTGGTCGTATGACGGCATGGCGGCAGCCTGCTACATGTCCGGTGAGATCAAGGATCCTCACAAGAATATGCCAAGAGGTCTCATCCTGACTGCAATCGTCGTCTTGGTTCTTTACGGCGGACTGACCTTTGTCGCTTCCGGCCTTCTGACCATTGATGAACTGGCTGCTTCCGAGGCACCGATCGCCTTGATGGCATCCAAATTACCTGGTATCGGCAATTTCGCCGGTGTCGCCGTTGCCGTTATGGCCATCATTGTCGTCTTAGGTTCCCTTTCCTCTTGTATCCTTTTCCAGCCGCGTATTGAATACGCCATGGCAAAAGACGGACTCTTCTTCAAGGAATTCGGTCTGGTACATCCGAAATGGGAAACACCTTACTTCTCCATCCTGGTACAGTGTGCCTTAGGTATCATCTTAATCTTCGCGACCGACTTAGCCGGCTTATTAGGTTACTTCACTATGATCGCCTTAGTTAAGAACGCCTTAACCTTCGGTACCATCTTCGTCCTTCGCAAAAAAGGTGAAGCCGGCGGCTACAAGCCGACCTACAAGTGCCCGGGCGGTCTGATCATGCCGATCATCGCGATCTTCATGACCTGCACATTAATCTATGGCGAAATCACTTATGCACCGATCCCATCATTGATCTGTGCCGTCATCACCATCGTAACCGGTCTTCCTGCTTACAAGTACTTCGAAAGCCGCAGCAAGAAGGCATAAGGTTTTATCAAACGCAGACAAGGCTTTCCCCCTGCAAAAGCCTTGTCTGCTTTATACTTATCTTATTCAAATGCCTGTAAAGTAATATACTGATATCTGAATGCGATAAGGAGGTCAATCTAATGAAACTGGCAGCAGTCGGCAGCAACTGCATCGATTTTTATGCCAACCTGGAAGGCGGCAAAGCCTATCCCGGCGGCGGTCCGGTCAACATGGCCGTCTATACGGTGCGACTGGGCGGGCAGGCCTCATACATCGGACCGGTCGGTGATGACAAATTCGGTTCGATCATGGCCAAAGCCATCAGGGAAAAAGGCGTCGATATCTCCCACCTTCATGTCAAGTCAGGAAAGACTGCCGTCTCACAAGTCGAGCTGATCGACGGCGAGCGGGTCTTCGGGGACTATGACGAGGGTGTCTTAAGTGATTACGTCTTATCTGAAGATGATATCAACTTCATCCTTCAGCACGACATGGTCGTCTGTGACCTCTGGGGCAAGGTCGAAGGACAATATAAGGAATTGAAAGAAAAAGGTATCACCACCGTCTTTGACTGTGCCACAAGGCCCGAAGATGAAGCAGCGCAGATCGCCATGCCCTATACCGACATCCTCTTCTTCTCATCGGAGGAAGATAACGATTTCTTAAGACAGCAGATGATCGCCTACGGCCAAAAGGGTCCGAAGCTGGTCATTGCGATGCTTGGAACCAAGGGATCGCTCTGCTACGACCATCAAGACTTCCACGCCTATGGCATCGTGGCATGCAACAAGGTCGTCGATACGATGGGGGCAGGTGATTCCTACATCGCCGGCTTCCTGTCTGCCTATCATGATGGAAATGACATCCTCACTTGTATGCACAAAGGGGCAGCCAACGCAACAGAAACCCTGAAATACTTCGGAGCCTGGTAAAATGGGAGTGTTTAAAGGAAACTATTATGCCAAATCTCTGGGGATGACCACCAGTCTCAATATCATCATCCCGGAACCTTCCTGCGATGTCGATCCGATCATCGAAGGAAAACCCGCCGTCCTGTTTCTCTTACATGGACTGGGCGGCAACAGCGATGAATGGCTGCGCTTTTCCAAGATCGAATACTACGCCAAGAAATACCACCTCTTTGTGATCATGCCGGAAGTCAACCGCAGTTTCTATTCCAACACAGGTTTCCAGATGCGCTATTTCGACTACCTGGCCGAGGAACTGCCGCAGTTTATCGAAACATGGTTCTCCCTTGACCTGTCGAGACGCAACGTCTTCATCGCCGGGGAATCCATGGGCGGCTATGGCGCCCTTCGCATCGCTCTGTCCAAACCGCAGCACTTTGCGGCAGCCGCCTCTCTCTCGGGTGTTCTGGACATCGATGATTTCCATGCGATCTTAAAAGAGGGCATCTTCAGTGACATCAGCATTCAGGAGTTTGAATCGCTGCAAACCGAAAGCCTCATCCCTTTGGCCGAAGCG
>CADAHV010000019.1:0-16272 GCA_902787775.1 uncultured Erysipelotrichaceae bacterium
TTTTCGATACAGGCAAGAAGAAATTCGATCGTGAATACATCGAATATATGCGGATCGGAAAACGAAGACTGGATCGTTGTGTTCATCTGTGTGTTGATCGTTTCTATGATGGAACAGTAAACGAAATGGTCTCTTCCCAGCAGTTCACCGATACGATCGAGTGAAGACAATGCTTCCTGCATCTGCGCAACAGTGATGTGCCTTCTAAAACCTCCGCTTCCCGATCCCGCTGAAAGGATCGCGTCGATCGAGGTATGCAGTACGCTCGACAGATCCGGCAGCAATGAAACATCAGGGATCGTTTCTCCTCTTTCCCAGTTGGAAACAGACTGTGGACTGATCATAAGCTTTTCTGCAAGCTGAGCCTGAGTCATACCGTGTTGTTTTCGGACCGACTGCAGGAACGATCCGATCTTAATGGAATCAAGATTCATAATGATACCTCCTGTTTTCATAATAGATGAAGCAGCCGGCTAAATGAATGGAATGATGACTGAGAATTCTGGCGAATAAGTAAAGCGTCGGCTGATGCCGATCACGAAAACAGCTTTTAGCAAAAACCATATAAGCACCGGTTTTAGACAGACAAAAACAAATTTCGTCTCGAAGCTTGTTTGCTAAACGTTTATCTTATTACAGAATATTTACTTTTAATCGAGGAAGAATTAAAACAAAAGATTCCTCCTGGTTTTGTTTTAATTCCGACCTCTCACACCACCTTACGTACCGTTCGGTATACGGCGGTTTCGGTTCTACTGTAAAGCTATGTGTTTCAAGGTGTAGTAGTCGAGTAAGGAAACAAGACCAGCCTTGTCAAATGTTGATTTCGGAATGGCTCGTATCATAAATGAAGAAGCGCAGCGCATGATCCCCTTGCGGCAGTTGCCATATGCTATTGCCATCCATTCAGGGAACCCGCATTTTCTTAACTGCTTTACCCTGTTTTGTACAGACTTCCATTGCTTCCAGATGATCATCCTGAGTCTGACTCTGTCAGCACCATCGAATGGGAATAAACCAGAAACAAACAACAAGCACCGGCATAACGCTGGTGTTTTTTCACAACGGTAGTAACATTTTAAAACGCGGACGTTTAATATATCTGGCAAGGCTTAGCTTTGAAAGACTAATGCATAAGGAAGCGTGTCTTATTATACCTGTTTGACATGCACATGTTATATATGTATAATATGAACAGGTAAATGTAAATGATCAGAACTTTTAAGGATAAAGAAACAGAAAAGGTATATAATCAAATATTTTCCAGAAAGCTGCCCAATTCAATACAGAAGACAGCACTCAGAAAGCTGATCATGATCGATAATGCCGAAGCGCTTGAAGATTTAAAAGTTCCACCCGCAAATAGATTGGAAGCATTAAAAGGAGAACGATTGGGACAGCACAGCGTCCGTATTAATGATCAATTCAGGATCTGTTTTGTATTCAAAGAAGGTGATTTCTATGATGTGGAAATTACCGATTATCACTAGAGGAGAATAAAAGAATGATTAAAAGAATTGAAACACCGAAAATCAGCGAAATACTGTATGAAGAGTTCATGGAACCATATAATCTTTCCGCATATAAACTGGCTAAAGAGATCGATGTACCAACTTCAAGAATTCAGGATATTCTCCATGACAGAAGAAAAATCACAGTTGATACATCTATCAGATTAGGTAAATATTTTGGTATATCAGAAAGATATTTCATTAATTTACAGAACGATATTGATGCCAGAAACGCCAGAATCGAGATGGCTGATTCCTACGCAAAGATCAGTCCGCTTGTCTTTGATTCAAAGCCTGTTTTTTAACGCAAACAATAGCTTTTAAGACCATCTTCAGTCAGCATCATCTAGTGGGAGTGACTTAAAAACAATAGATAAGCACCGGCAAAAGACGCTGGTGCTTTCTTTATAACGGAGGCAACAGTTTTAAAAATACGGATTCTGCACACAGATATCAATCAAAACAATATTTGAGAATTGCTGTAAAACAACGTGTTGCAATTTGTAAAACATTGTGTTACTTTAATTTTAGAGGTGAATATCATGACTACAAACATCAATATCAGGGTAGAAGAAGAATTAAAACAAGCTTTACAAGGGTATGCAAAACTTGAAAATAAAACAATATCTGAAGTCGTTTTAGAGGCAATAAAAGAGAAGCTTGAAAACGAGTATGATTACAAACTCGCCTTGTTGGCATACGAAAGCGTTGATATGGGTGATTCAACAACATTAGCAGATATGTGTGCTGAAGCAGGAATAGATTATGAAGCCTTATAAACTCATATATTCAAAAGATTTCCAAAAGATATTTAAAAAATTAGATTCTTCTGTACAGAAATTAGTTGCTTCATATATTAAACATAATTTAGAAAACACAGATAATCCTGGAAATCACGGGAAAGCTCTGATCGGTGATAAAAAAGAGTTATGGAGATATCGAATCGGTAATTATCGATTGATTGTTGAAATACAAGATAACAAATTAATTATCCTTATATTAACTTTCGGGCATCGAAAGGATATATACAAATAATAAACACGCATCAACAGTCATATTGTTTTTGAGTGGGAGTAAAGAAAAGAATTTAACCTTGGATCATTCCAAGGTTTTTCTTTGGCAACAAAGGACGAACTCTGCTTTGTGCATGATGAAGTGATAGAATGGTGTCGTATGGAAACAATTAAAAATAATATTTGGGACACTCTTGGAATCGAAACAACAAAAGACGAAAAGAAGATCAGGGATGCTTACCGTGAAAAGCTTTCTGTGACCAATCCGGAAGACAAACCGGAGGAATTCAAGCAGCTGAGAAGTGCATACGAGCAAGCGCTGGATTATGCAAGAAGGCCTGAAGAAACAGAAGACGAAGACAGACAGATCGACGCCTGGCTCAGGCAGCTGAACGACATCTATAACGACTTCGCCAAGCGCAAGAACGTGAAATATTGGGAAGAACTGTTCTCACAAGATATCTGCAAGAGTGTTTCGGGACACATGAAAACGGAAGATGAACTGCTGCGTTTTCTGATGGATTTCTATTTCATCGGTCATGACGTTTTTCTGTGCATGGACAAATATTATTCTTTCACGGAGAGGAAAGAAGAGCTTTATGAAAAGTATCCGCGTGATTTCATAAACAGGATCATTATCGACGGCACGCTCTATGACGATATCCTGCCTATGATGATGTTTATTCCGGGTGAAGACGCCGAAGAGTGTCAGAAGTATCTGAGCACCTACCGCAGCATCACTTTGGAAGAAAGCAGCAAAGACAAGGTGGAAGAGCTGCTGAGTCTGAAAGAAAGACACCCCTATGGCGATGCGTGGGTCTGTGTCTGGAAGATCCGTTTTGAAGACCCGAAGTACTTCGCGGATCTGGAGCAGATCGCCGAAACATATAAAGACGATCTCGTTATCGGCACATTGCTGGCGGGTGAATACTATTACGCTAAGGAATATGAAAAAGCCGAAAAGGAATGCAAGAGCCTTTTGGAGAAACACAAGGACAGCATCCGTCTGCGCCGTCTGTACGCAGACGTTCTTGAAGCGGAAGAAAAATATGAGGAAGCTGTTGAACAGATCAATGAGATCATGCATCTGGCAGACGGCGAAATTAATATTCTTGCGGAGATGAGCGAAAGAAGAAAACAGATCAACCCTCACATCATCGAAGCCAAGAAGGAATATCTCAAAGATCATCCTGAGGACGTTCAGGCAAAGATCGATCTGATCTGGGCTTATATTCAAAACAATCTGACAAAGGAAGCGGAAGAATTATTCTCCTCACTGTCCAAGGAAGAGATGCCGGCTTTTGATTATTACAACATCGCTTCCAACCTGACCTACTTCAACAAGGAATATGTCAAAGGAATCGATGCGGTAGAAAATCTGATCATAGCGATCGATGAACTGCCTGAAGACAGCGAGAAAAACATCTCCCGCAAAAAGAGAAAAGACGAAATGTACAGTCGCATGGCCTACTTCTATCAGGAGCTTGGTGAGCAGGACAAGATGGCACAAGCTTATGAGAAAGCCTTGGAATTTGCCGATGACAAGGGAGCCGTCCTGACAAATATGGCGCAAAGTGCGTTCAGAAACGAAAACTATGAGAAAGCTTTGGAATATGCGCAACGGCTGGTCAAAGAGAAGCCTGATTCGGCTTTTGGCTATGACCTTATCGCTTGGGCGTGTTTCTATCTGCACAGAGATCAGGAAGCATATGATGCCGTGTCCAGGGCCTTGGAAATGGATGGCAGTGATATCGGCTTTTACATCCTGAAGATCAGGATACTGATGCGCAACAACGCATTCGAAGAAGCAGAAAACGTCATTGAATTTCTGGAATCCTACGATCTGAAAGAAGACCCGTCAGTCCTTTATGCCAGAGGACTTCTTTGCAGACAAAGAGACAATGACGCTGAGAAGGCAAAGGAATACTTTGAAAGATCATTGGAAAAGATCGGTGATAACGGTGCCGACTATGCCATAACCGATGACATCTATCTCAGACTCCTGTATATCGAAGGAGAGACCCTTGACGGAAAGGTCAAAGAAGACCGTGACAGAATGATGGAGATCTGTGAGAAGGGCCTGTCATTCAACCCGAGAAACAGGGATCTGCTTGAATACAAAGGCTGGCTTCTGATGATGGACAATCAGACGAAGGAGTCTTTGAAGATCTATCTGGACCTGGAAAAGTATGAGGATCATTCGGGATACATCGATTATCAGATCGGTCGCCTTTACTATAAGGATCTGGAACATAAGGCGAAAGAGAGCCGTGATCATTTCCTGAAAGCTTTGGAGAAAGGCTATGATCATGGCGGAGACTTCTATGTCGGTATGTGCGAATTGTACATGAATCATCCGGATGAAGCCGAACGCGCATTCATGACTCTGAAAGAAAAGGAGCCTGATTCAGTCGATCCATACGAGAGGCTGATCAGCGTATACCAGATGAAGAACGACCTGAATAAAGCTCAGGAATATGCGGACAAGCTCCTGGAAGTCAGCAAGTATGAGAATCTGAACTATTACATCGAGAACGTCCAGATCTTGTGTATGCGAAACGAATTTGAAAAGGCCGTGAAGCTGCTGAAAGAAGCCGAAAAGAAGTTTGACCGCCCTGTAAAGAGACGGATCTTTGATGCCTATTTACAGGCGGGCATGTATGAAAAAGCAGAAAGAGAGCTTTGGAAGTGGAAATGGGATGGCGAATACTACGATGCCCAGACGACTTTGAATATCCTGAAAGAAAACTTCAAAAAAGCAGAACACCTGATGAACAATCACGGACACACCATAGAAAAACAGCGAAGGAACGTTCTGTCCCACATGCTGTATATGGAAAAGGAAGACTTTATAAAAGACGAGGAACATCTGAGCGCATGGAAGAAGATCGCTATAGAGAAAAACAACGATCTGGCTCAGGTTTATGAACACCTCGCCTTCAATGCCTTCCACCGCAATGATGCGAAGATGCAGCGTAAGTATGCGGAAATGGCGATGGAAGAAAACGAAAAGGATCTGCAGAAGTATTCCCTGCAAAAGACACTGTATATGGTCAGAAAGTACAGGATGCTTTCGCTGCTGGGAAGAAAGAAAGAAGCGGATGAACTGGCGGCGAAGATCAGAAAGATGCCGCTTTGTGACCATTGCCGCTATTGCCGATGCAAAGATCTGGAAGCTTTTGAAATGGAAGCTGCCGAACTTGACGGTGATCATAAGAAGGCTCTTGAACTGGCCAGACAAGGCCATGAAGACTGGCCTGACGAAGAAGACTTCGTCATCACGATGCGAAGGATGGAAAGAAAGGTGAAGGAAGAATGCTGATAGGAATCGACCTGGGAACGACCAACTCGCTTGCCGCCTGTTACAGAAACGGCAAAACAGAGATCATCGTCAATCGTCTGGGAAAAAAGATCACGCCATCGATCGTCAGCATCGATGATAATGGCCACATCCTGGTCGGCGAGACGGCAAGAGAGTATGGCATCTTACATCCCGAGAGATCGGCTTCTGTTTTCAAGCGGGCTATGGGTACCAGTAAGATCTTCGACCTTGGAGAGCACAGCTTCTCAGCCGAGGAATTGTCTTCTTTCGTCCTTCGTTCGTTGAAAGAAGATGCAGAGACGTATCTTAACGAAAAGATCGATGAAGCGATCATTTCCGTTCCGGCGTATTTCAATGACAAACAGCGCAAGGCCACAATCAGAGCCGGTGAACTTGCCGGATTAAAAGTCAGCAGGATCATCAATGAGCCGACGGCCTCAGCCATCGCGTATGGCGTCGGGGACAAAGGAAAGAGCGAACGCTGTCTGGTCCTCGATCTGGGCGGCGGTACTTTCGATGTGACGGTACTTGAATACTATAAGAACATCATGGAAGTCTATGCGATCGCCGGAGACAACTTTTTGGGCGGCGAGGACTTCACTCAGGTCCTGTTTGAGATGTTCATCGAGAAGACGAAACTCGATCAGGAAGTGATCGGTTTTCACGATCTCAAACTGATCTTTAAAGCTGCGGAACAGGCCAAGTGTTCCTTCTGTGACAGCGACACCGTCCTGATGAATGTGACGGTCGCGGGAAAGAAGTACGCGCAGTCTTTTGATCTGAATGAATATGAAGCAAGATGCATGGATCTTTTAGAGAAGTTCAGAAAACCGATCGAAAAAGCCTTGAACGATGCCCGGATCACTCTCAACGATCTGGATGAGGTCCTGCTGACAGGCGGTGCTATCCGCTTACCGATCATAAAGAAATATGTCAGAAGGATCTGCAACATGGAGCCGGTCTCCTTTGCGCAACCGGAAGAATCGGTCGCTGTCGGTGCTGCTTTGCAATGTGCGATGAAGGAAAGGAAAGAACAGGTCGAAGAAGTCGTCCTGACGGACGTCTGCCCTTTCACATTGGGAACTTCCGTCATCAGAGACAACGGATCGTTTGAGATTCCGGGCGTGTATTTACCGATCATCGAGAGAAACACGGTCATTCCGGTCAGCAGAAAGCAAATCGTCTATACCGCGCACGACAACCAGAAATATGTCGATGTAAAGATCCTTCAGGGAGAAAGCCGCATTGCCGACAACAACATCCTTTTGGGTAAGCTGACGGTGGAAGTACCTGTAGGTCCGAAGGGTCAGGAAGCGATCGAAATCACCTATACCTATGACATCGACGCTTTGCTGGAAGTGGAAGTCAAGGTCCTTTCGACCGGCGTAACGAAAAACGCAGTTATCCATGATGAAGAAAAACAGGAAAGCGAAGAAGAAAAAGCCAGCAGAGCCAAGAGGCTTGAATACCTCAAGTTCAATCCGCGCGAGGATGAGGAAAACATGCTGGTGATGTTAAGAGCGGACAGAGTCTATGAAGAGTCTCTGTCTGAAGACAGAAAAACGATCGAAGAGCTTATTGAGGAGCTGCAGAAAGCTCTCGATGAAAAAAACATCATGATGATCGAGATCAACAAAAAGAAACTGACGGAACTTCTCGACGAGATTGAAAACGGAAAGAACGATCATTTCATCGCATAAAGATCGATCACCGATACAAAGAAAAAAATCGCCATATTTCCTGAGACTGTGAACGAAAGACGATCACAGTCTTTTTTTGGCACTTTTCTTTACAATGGCAACGGCAATTTCAAAACATCGGGCAAAGCAAACAATATACTGCTTTTTCGCAAGAGTATTCTGCTTATTTGTTTTGGTTTCCGCCCTTATTATCTGACTTCTTAATGCCATTGGTAATTGCATTCTTTGCATGTGTAGACATAAATATACTTAGGTGCTTCACGTTCTGCAAGATGGTTTTCGTATGCATAAGCAGTACATTGCCCGCCACATCGCGGACATTTTCCACCGATTGGAAGTATAATCCCGTTCATGCCTGATAAACCGCCGTTTACAGTTTCAAACTTGTTCTCGGGCAGAATTTGATTTTCTTTTTGTTTTCCATTTAATAACACCTTCGGTAATAGAATATGCGTTTTTTTCATAATGCCACAATCGATTAAATCTCAAGTCTTGAATCAAAGGTGAGCCTCCCATAAGCTAAAGACCTATTGGTTTCTTAAGAAGTCTGATATTTAAGCTTCTGTTTCATCATCTCACTTGATTATCTTTTATACTCGGAATACAGTAAAATAGAAGTTAGAGGATGCTAACTCCTTTTCGAATCTCGTAATTCTATCGGATGATGACTGAAATTCTGAAAGCGTTCTTCATGAAAGACAAGGAAAACATACAGGAGGATATTAACTATGCTTGTAACAAAGCTCATCGCAGAAGGTCTTGTGCTGGGTCTTTTCTTATATCTTATCTGCGCGTTTGGCATACGCAACGGGGCTATCGGTATGGTCCATCTTTACGATCTGAAGGTACAAATAAGAGTTATTGAACTTGGCCTGACGACAGCTGAAAAAATCAGGAAACAGAGTGTGTGCTTTCGAAGCCTGTGCCTTCCGGGCTATCTGATCTACGTGCTCATCTGCGTGTACGTGTTCAACGGAGCACGTGGCTTTTGGCCGGGTTTCTGGCAGGGTTTTGTGATCCTGTCCATTATGAATCTGATCGACCGTATCCTGATTGATGAATACTGGGTAGGCCATACCAAAGACTGGATCATTCTGGGTACGGAAGATCTCAGACCATATATCACGGCAAAGGACAAGGAAAAGAAATGGATCACAGGAACATTGGGCATGGCTCTCATCGCTGCCGCTCTCTCTGGGATCATGACGCTTTTTCTGAAATAAGGAGGCCATAAATATGCAATTTGATGAAATGGGCAATCCATCGGGACAAACGCTGATGCTGTTACCGGGGACGGCTTGCGACTATCAGACAAACTTCGACAAAGTGCTGGATCGGCTGGGTGAGAAATACCATTTGATCTGCGTTAATTATGATGGCTTTGATGGAAGCGACTTAATCTTTCCGGATATGATTACGGTCACCGAAAAGATTGAACGCTACATCAAAGAAAAATATAACGGCCGTCTGGATGGCGCGCTCGGTTCTTCCTTAGGCTGCAGTTTTGTCGGGCAGCTGATTCAAAGGGAGAATGTTCACCTTGACCACGGGATCTTCGGCAGTCCGGATCTGGACCAGAGCGGAAAGTTCAGTGCCTGGCTGCAGTCAAAACTCGTTGTGCCGCTTCTGACCAGCTTTACCAAGAGCGAGAAAAAGAGGACAAAATCGAAAGAAAAGCTCAAGAGCTTTTTTGAGATGGATGATGAGACAGCCAACCGTTTCATGGCTTGTTTCTCCAAGTTCAATCCGGAGTCGATCAAAAATGAATATTATACGGATCTGCTCACCTGGCTCAAAGATGATATCCACGTAGAAGGCACCAAGGTCCATTTCATCTATGCCAAGAAAATGGGTGAAAAGTATCTCAAGCGCTATAAAAAGTATTTCAGGGATCCGGAGATCCGGGAATTTGATATGCAACATGAACAGTGGCTTTTCGGTGGTGAACAGTATACCGCACCGGTGCTGAAAGCGATCGATGAGTTTATGGAATACAAAAAATAGAGAAAAAGGAACATGAAAAATGGTTACTCTGATTCTGACGTTATTGATGTGCTTTCTGCTGTTTCTGATGATCTGGTCGGCAACGTACTTCTATCCCTGGACGGGTCTTTTAGAATTCTTCCCCACGGATATCAAAGAAAAGGCGAAAACGCACAAACCACCCTTTCCTTGTGCACCGGTGATCGGATGGATTCTTGTGGTCCTGTGTATCTTGGGCTTTGTCGCTGTGATCGTTTATGGGGCATGGGATGGCATACAAAGAAAGTTCAGCTTCGCACAGTTTCTGATCCGCTTCCTTGTCGTTCTTCTTGGTCTCAAGGCCTTTGACATTATTGCCTTGGATTATGTCCTTGTCACCAAGACACAGTTCTTCCAACACTATATTCCGGAAACAAAAGGCTGTGCCGGTTACCACAACTTTGGCTACAATCGGAAAGAACAGCTTAAGCGGATTGTGACGCTGCCTCTCTGTGCCGTGCTCATCGCCTGGATCTGCACGCTGTTTTAGAAACAGAATCAATAACGATTGATCAACGAAAAGACGCTATGAATTGGTCAACAACATCGATGTGGAATAATATATAACACGAAGCAAATAAGTTTCAAAGCAGACTACAGCATTATTAATATGGACAATTCTTCACAATGCCGATAATTGCCGGAATTGTTAATAAGTTATAAGTATGTTAAAGGCGGTCAGTTGCAGGCCGCCTTTTTTCTTGTGTGAACTTTGTTCTGTTTACTGCTGTTTTTCTTCCTTCCGGTAAGTGAACAGGACCATCAGCAGTGTTGCCAGGAACGTAACGCCGGCAGCAATGCAGCCTTTTGTGAAGTTGGAAGCATCTGCAGCTGAGATATAGCCGATGACGCTCAGGACATTGGAAGGACCGAACTGGTAATAACCTACGTTCAGGATACCTAAGACCAGACCGCCGATCGCTCCACCGATGATCACCGGAAGATACAGTTTTTTATGCGGAAGCAGGATGCCGAAGAGCGTCGGTTCCGATACACCGCCTAACAGGCAGGCGACGAAAGAAGTGATGCCAAGCTGTCTGTCATTGCCCTTGTTTTTAAGCGCAAAGCCGAGTGCGACAGCCATTGCCAGGAAGTTGTTCAATACCATGGCGATCGGCATGTACGCATACTCGACGCCGTTGGCAAACAGCATGGACATGCAGATGAAGAAGATCGGACGGCCGATGCCGAATGCGGTCATAAACGGAATGAGTGCTGTAACAAGAGCTGTCTCGATCGGACCGGCTGCAGTTCGCAAGCCGATGATCGCATTTGCCAGCAGTGTTCCGATCAAAGTTCCTAAAGGACCGAGAACACAGAACATCAGCGGAAGCATGATCAGTACGGTGAGGAACGGGAACAGGATGACTTTCATGGAAGTCGGAGAGATCCTGTCTGCCAGCTTTTCCACATACTTCTGAACGAATACCGTCAGCATGATCGGTAAGACAGAAGATGTATATGTCGCTGAAGTTGCCGGGATGCCAAACACCGTATAGGTGCCCGAAGAGATCAGTTCTATGAAAGAAGGATAGACCAGCAGACAAGCTAAGACCAGGGAGATATACTGGTTGGTCTTGAAATGTCTGGCTGCCGGAACAGCGATCAGTACAGGCAGGAAGTAGATGATCGCCTGACCGACATTATAGAAGTTGGTATATAAGGCAGAATCTTCCGCCACGAGTTTGAAGAAGGAAGGACCGATCAGAGCTGCGATGACATTGAATGTGCCGACCAGCACGAACATCGGTACCAGCGGATTCATACAGGCCGAGAAGGCGCCGACGATCTCATTCAGAATGCCTTTCAAAGAACGGTCTTTGACTTCATCGAGATTCTCATCGATCTTCTCTGTCTCTTTTAAGCCGGTCAGATCGAGCAGCTGCTTATATACGTTGTCGACATCCGGTCCGATGATGACCTGAAGTTCCCCTGATTTGTCCCAGTTGATACCTAAGACGCCTTTGACTGCCTTGATCGCATCTTCCGCAGCTGCAGTCTTATCTTTCAATACGAAACGAAGTCTCGTCATGCAGTGATAGAGATTGGAAACATTATCTTTTCCGCCTACATTGGTCAGAACGCCAGTGGCGATTTCATTGTATTTGTTCATTTCTTTTTTCCTTTTTTATTATAGATAAGCTCCCGCATCAAAGATACAGGAGCTGATGCATAATGGATTAGTTCTTTGGTTCTTCACCCTTCTCAAGAGCTTCGATCGCTTCTTTGAAATTCGGAAGCCATTCCTTTTCGGCGACCAACAATTCATTCAAAGCACCTTTTGCCTTGTAGTAGGAATTCACCAGCGGATTTGCAACCAACGCCTCAAGAGCTGCGTGGTAAGAGCCTGTAACTGCAGCTTCGCAAGCGAGCTTTTCATATTCTTTTGCCGCATAAATCTTCGACATCATATGGCCCGGAAGCTTCGGGAAGCAGATCGGATGGATACCGGATCCGTTGACCAGGGAAGTCGTCGTGCATACGCAATGCGGATCGAATTCCTGAATGCAGCCCATAGACGCAACGTCCGGTGAGAAGATCTCATTCGTGTTGTTCCAGATGGCGTTCATCAGAGTGACACCCGCTTCGCCATAACCTTTGCCGCCTCTGGTATTGCAAGCCAGCTGGTAAGCTCTTGGATCGAGCTTTTCATATAATTCGAAGGTTCTCTTTTCAATGATCTTGACACATTCTGCTCTTGTTGCGTTCTCCGGCGCTTCCAGATCGTCGATGACATCACCGACATGTTTCTGAACATGGGCCTTCATCTGTGCCCAGTGATTGCCGGAATAGTTCTGGAGATCTTTGAAGTTGGTATCGAAATCGTAATAGAACTCAAGGTATGGTCCCATCGGAATGTAGCCGATGAACTTCTCTAATGCCGGTTCAACAAATTCTCTTCTTAAAGCCGGGATGTTTTCGGCAGACCACTCAAGTAATTTTTCGAACGCCTCGTTTGTCCTGTCTTCCCCTTTGACGAAGACTTTGCACCAGATCAGGTGATTGAGACCGATGACTTCTACGAAGACATCGTTCGGATCTTCCTGTCCGTAGATCGCCTGCATGGCTTTGCGGATGACCGTCGGGCCGTTGCACAGACAGCCGAATTTGACTTTGGAATATCTGTTCAATGCTTCACCGACCATACCGGAAGGATTGGCAAGGTTGATCAGATAGGCGTTTGGCTTGGAAACTCTTTCCATCGTATGAGCGATCTCGATCATCGGAGCGATCGTCTTGAAGCCCATGATCATGCCGCCCGGAGCTGTCGTTTCCTGGCCGATCAGACCGTATTTGAACGGGATCGTTTCATCCAGATATCTTCCATCGGACATACCCGGACGGATCGTCGTCATGACGAAGTCCGCATCCTTTACAGCGGATTCATAATCCGTATGGAATGTGATGACAGTTTCCATCCTGGCATCTTTGAACATCTTTTCGACATATTTGCCCGTACAGTTGAGACGGTATTCATCGATGTCCATCAGACGCCATTCAGCGACCTTCATCGTATCTCTTCTTTCAATCAACATTTCCGCAATGTCCGGTAAATAAGACGAACCGGAGCCGATCGAAGCTAATATCATTTTCTTATCATTCATTTTTATCTTCCTCCTGATTACGGAAACATTGGCCTTCTGTTTCCTTACATCTTCATTCTATGTATTTCTTTATGAGGAAAAAATTCATTCTTTTTTCCTAATTAGCGGAAAATTTTCCGCTTTATACATCTTATTTCCTATAATATAAATATGAAGAATGAAAACATCCGTTATCTGATCGCCTCTTTATCTGCACGCAACGACTACATATCCGCAAACGAGCTGGCCTCTTATCTGCACACAACGACCCGCACGATACGTAATTATGTGAGGCAGATCAATCAGGACTATCAGGAAGAAGTCATCCTGACTTCCCACAAAGGATATCGTTTCAATGCCGCCCATTCCCTCGTACCGCTGTTGAATGAAGAAGAGGAATTCGATACACCGGACAAACGGAGCTCCCATATACTAAGGGAACTCTGTTTCCTCGATACGCTGAAACAGGAACCTCTCAGCATCACATCTCTTTGCGATGAGATGTCCGTCTCGCAGCGTACCTTGGAGATCGATCTGGAATCCGTCAGAAAAACTCTGAAAGAGTTTAATGTCGCTTTGCATATAAGAAAAGAAAGCCTGACAGTGTCAGGCAAAGAGAGAGATCTGCGCTCACTGATATTCCATCTGATCACTGATCGGAAGGATTTTTTACAAGTCTCACATCTGGAAGCCGTCTATCCGGCGATGTCGTTTCAAACACTGATCCCTTCCATGGAAGACATACTATCGGATAGCGGTCTGAGTATCGATGCCTATCATATCCTTCCGCTCATCCTTCGCATCATCATACAGCTGATGCGCGTGGAACGGTATCATTATATTTTTTCCGAAGAGATACAGATCCCCGACATCACAAAGACAAAAGAATATGAGGCAGGCGAAAAGATCATCGGACTGATCGAAAAACAGCGCGACACCAGCTTCGGCTGGGCGGAACGGTATTATCTGACGATGTTATTGATCTGCCATTGCCATTCTTCGTGTGCCGATGAGAGTCTTGTACAAAAAGAGATCAGAGACTTTGCGCAATACTGCATCGCCTCCCTGGAACATCACGACAGGATCTCCTATCAGGAAGATGACTTTCCAAAACGTTTTGAGGATCATCTCAATCGGCTTCTCATTGCCGGCCGCTATCGCATCGATGTCCCCAATCCGCTTCGATCGACTCTTCGCAATAATGTACCAGTCCTGCATAATTACGTTTCCTGGATCGCCGCTTCATTTGAGAAGCGATTCTCTGTCAGACTTTCTTTAAATCAGCTGGCATATCTGGATATGTTCCTTCTTTCCTATCGAAGAAGCAGAAAAACAAGACAGCTCAGGATCTCCTGCACCTTCATCTGTCCGGACTATCTCGGATTGAAGCAGATTCTCTTAAATAAGATCAACGATCATTTTCACCGTCTCATCAGCATCGATCACTGCATCGAGGGACCCGATCTTGAAAAGATCCCGAAGAGCGATCTGTATATCTCGCTTCTTCCGATCATGGGCCTTCCGCATTTTGTCAAAGTCTCTCCTGCCCTTACCGGAAACGACTACAAAATGATACAGAACGAGATCGCAGCGATCGAACAGGAAAAACGATATACCCAATTCGAGATCTTCTTACGCAGCTACTGCAAAGCCGAATTCTTTGAAAAAGATCATTCCTTCAAAGAAAAAGACCAGGTCATCTCCTATATCTGCCGAAAACTGGAAAAAGAAAAATACGTCACAAAAGATATCTTGAATGACGTATCGGGCAGGGAATCCGTCGATCCCACATCCTATAACAATATGGTCGCCATACCCCACGCTTCCACAGATAATGTCCTGCACAACTGTGTTTATGTTTTGCTGAATGAAAGACCTGTCAGCTGGGGGAAACGCAAAGTCAACCTGGTCATCTTCATGGCGATGCAAAGAGAACTCAACGAAGACCTGGAACAGTTCCTCGATGTCATCATCCGTCTCTTCGAATCGAAGAACAATATGAAGACGCTCTTAGAGGCAAAGGACTATGATTCCTTTCTTAACAAACTCTCAAAGATCGCCGGGATAAAGTAAAAGACAGCCACATTAATAAAATACTATGAGGATCTTCATTCGGATCACCGATCCGGCATATGGAAAACAAAAACATATGGTGTTAATACCTGTAAACTGGTTATAAAGTGAAATGAATTAGGAAAGGATTTTGGGTATGAATTTAATGTCGCTGCTCTATCTGGCCTTAGGAGCTTTCATTATCTTCGCTGTCCTGAAGGGACTCTTTAAGCTGGTTGTTTTTGTCGTTATCGCCGGACTTGTAATCAGTCTGATCAATTTCCTGTTTAAGAAAAAAACACAAAAGTAATGGTGCCTTTAATGGCAGAGGAAGCCATTTTCTGATGCAGGCAGGGCCTGCATTTTAAAAATGGCATCCTTGATACTGCAATCGTAAAGACATATAATTCCATTGGGATCAGGAAAATGAACCTGTGTTGAAAAACACGAGCGAAACCGTAAGTGATAAAGATCTCTTACGGATGGACCCGATCTCAAAATAGGATGAAAAAATCGTATGAATATACGAGGAGGTTAAAATATGAAAAAGTTAATTAATATCCTGTTATTGCTGTGCATAGCTCTCGGTATGACGGCTTGTCAGCAGAAGACGATTGTTGCGACGATCAACTATAAAAACGGCGAAAAAGAAAGCGGCATGTCAGCCGAGCTCAAGGAAAACTCCACCGTTAAGGATCTCTTTGATGAATTCGGCAAAGGCGAAGAATTTGTCTATCAGGTTGACAGCGACGGTTATATTGAAGCAATCAACGGTCTGGGAAACAACGAAGATGGCTATTGGGAGATCTTACTCAACGGCTTTACACCAGACGATGTCATCGCCAAGACGGTGTTGAAGGATAATGACGTCGTTGATGTCACCTACATTCCAAATACAGAGTCTGCTGTAACGATCGTCGGCGGCTGGGAAACTGCTGAAGTCGCAAGAGAAGAACTGACGGATGAAGAAAAAGAGATGTTCACAACGGCAGTTCAGGATTTACTGGGTGAAACGTATGAACCGGTCTGTGTACTGGCTACACAGCTTGTCAGCGGCACCAACTACGC
>CADAHV010000020.1:0-17708 GCA_902787775.1 uncultured Erysipelotrichaceae bacterium
TTTCTTCATAGACCAGATACTTTTTCGTTTCCAGAAGGCAGACCTTTTTCTCGTCTTCCAGAAAGAAGGATCTGCCGGTGGAAAGATAATAGTGCGGGCTCTTGTAATAGATGGAAATGCCCTTATATACAAAAGGCTTGTCTGAATCGAGACGAGTCCGGACAAAACACTTGCGGTCCTTAATGATCAGATACTTCATCCGTCGATACCAGGATATTGACATAGGCCTTGTGTTTTTCATCCGGGGTTTTGATCTCGATCCTGACACTTCCCGGCGCTATGGCAATGATCTCTCCTTTTTGTGTTTTTGCGATCTCTTCCTTTGGCGAAGTATAGATTAAATCCTCTTCCCTGTATCCTTCCGGAAGGGCTTTGACCTTCACTCTATAGGTCTGCCCGATTTTCAATACCTCCGCATAGGAATCTAAAACGATACGGTCCGATTTGATATCCAGATCCTTGATCTTTGGCCTGTTTTTGCGGGTACACTTTTCGACGAAGTGTCCGTTCTCAATGTGATGCAGACCGCCGAAGACCTGATCTTCCTCATCAAGGATCGAAAAGGATTGGGTAAAGCCCAGCTTGTTCATCCTCGATTTGGAAGTATTCAATATGAGATCGAGAAGATAGTGAAGCGAGACATCGCCGCAGACTTTGACATCTTCATTTTCTTCACTCAGCTCTTCCAGGCCTGAATAAGGAAGTTCAATGGCACTGCTGCTTAATTGGCCATCCTCATCAAAAAGATGCAGGGTCGAGCGCACAACGCCTCTTAATCCCCCATCGACTTCCACATCCGCCAAAGTAAAGCCCAGTGTCTCCACGCCCATATTGAGACCCAATACCGCCTTGGCCGATGCCTGCATGATCGCATTGAGGTCATGGTCATTCTTGTTGATATAGCGAATCTTGCCGCCTTTCGTCTCAAAACCCAGCTTGTGAGCATTGTACAAGACAAATTCGCTCTTTCCGGATGCGTGCAGTTTGACTTTCAGATCCATATTGAGAAAGGCTGTCGGGATCTGGGCAATCGGCACTTTGATCTTGCACAGAGGGATGGAAACTTCATCGTCTTCCTTAACCGGCACAAACAAAGAATTCAAAAGACTCTTAAAGCTTTTGGCATCCAGATCCTTAAACTTCATTCGATAGTTCTTATAGCGGCCGCAGGAAATGCCCAGCTTTTCCGTCGTATTGAAATCCAGGGTGAAGAAACAATTCTTGAGATCATTTCTTTCTTCCAGCCACTTGAGCCTTGGTTTGACATTGTGGATGGAGATATCCAGATAGGCATTGAGCCCCTCTTCATTTTTGGAGATATGAAAATCAATTCCCGAAGTATTCAGGGAATAAGAAACGCGAAAGCCGTTGGATGTAAAGACATGCGGATCATTCAATGCCAAAAGCTCATACTTCTCGTTGATATAGGAAGTATTTTCCAAGACTTCTCCATAAGGAACAATGACTGCCTGGTTGAAATCGACATAGTCTGATGTTTCGATATTCAGTTTCTCAAAGACTTCTTCATAGTCTGCCGGCCGATAGGAAAGATCTTCCCCGTCGGCTTTCGTCACGATCTGACAGGCATCATCCTTGTAGATGAGATCGCCCGCGGCAAGATCTTCATTGATCGGATGAAACTCCTGTTTCTGTTCTTCCTCAAAGAAGGGTTCAAACTGCGGTTCATTCAATTGTTTCACCGCTTTATCAATGACCGCCAGGGCCTTTTCCTCTTTGACCTTTGCCTTGGCCCGATCAGAATAGGACAGATAGCCTTTCTGCCGCAAAACGGTCAAAGGATCGCCGCTTTCTGCCAAGAGCTTGCAGATGGTCTTAGACAAAAAGTCATAATCGAGTGCCTTATCCAAGAGCGATTTATCTTCTTCATCGACAATGTCCCATAAGGCCAGTTTTTCAAAATTGTCGTCGATGTCTTCACTTAAGCCTATGCCGCTTTTATTGGCCAGGGCATTGAGGTAATCCCCGACCAAAAAGAAAGTGCCTGCCTTGCAGGAAACGCAAGTAAGAAACAGTAATGTTACAAGGCAGACACATATCTTTTTAGTTGAAATTGGATGCATTGGCGACGATCGTCGACTCCAATGAATCGTAGTCATTCACCGTGGAATCGAGAAAGCGGGCATAGGATTCGATCACTTCCGATTCATCGATGAACTTTCCTGAGAACCTGTGAAAACGCGACAGCAGCATCTCTTCTCCGTCCGAAAGCCAGATGCTGTTGAGGTCATGCATAATGCGGGAGACATAGTTCAGAATATCATCTAAGGCCGCATTGTAATTGCGAATGGAAGCCGCTGTTTCCGCCACTTCCGGCAAGGTAATCCTGATATTGTTTTCCATAATGCATTCCTCATAAAGACCTTAATCGGCTGGCCCTGGCATAGATCTCGTCCTGCGTCTGGCGGTAAGCAAATGCCTTGATCTGGTTGGTAAAAGCCGTATTATCTTTTCCCTTCCATGAGGAAGACATCTTATCGACCTGAATGTAGATCGCCTGATAAGTGCGGTCATAATCGCGGTTGGCTTCCTCAATCTTGAGGGCCGCGGATTCAAGCCGTTCCGGTTCGACCATGATTTGTCTCATAAAGTTTTTCCTCCTTCATATCGTTATAGGAGGCAAAGAAAGCGATGACCTATTCGTTTTTTTCAAATTCCTTTCAAATTTAAAAAAACGAGGAATACTCCCCGTCCTTTTAGCCAGATCATATGGATCACTTACAGATCCTTTACTTCGTAGCGGATATAATGTGACATCTTCTCGCCTTTCCTTAAGATCGGCAGAAGATACTTTTCGCCATAATTGATGCCGTTTGGATAATACTGACATTCCAGGCATACTGCGCCGGCCGAGACATAGGTCTTGTCATACTTGCCTTTCTGACCGCCCAGATGGTAAGCCGTATAGACATGCATATCCGGCAGATCGGAATAGACACTTAAGGAAAGCTTGTCGTTTCTAAAGACCGCCATCAGCTTATTGCCCATCGTCTCCCAGACATAGTTGTTGTCGATGCCGGAAGGAAGCTGAACCAGATTCTCGCCGAGTTTCGTATAGGAGGTAAAGTCATAAGGTGTTCCTTTGACATCCTTTACTTCATCCAGTGTCAGCGCGTAGGCATCGGTTGGCGAGTACTTATCGCTTGGCACATAGAGTTCATCATCGTTGATAGTTTCTTCGCCCAGTGTGAAGTAGGAATGATTGGTGATGTTGAATAAGGTATCTTCATCACTTTCCCCTTCAAAGCAGAACAACAAGCTGTTTTCCTTTAACTCATATCTCACCTTGATGGTCAGATTGCCGGGAAAGCCCTCTTCGCCGTCCTTTGCGAAGTAAGAGAGTGTGACATGATCATCGTCCTTGTCTTCCAGTTTCCACATCTTGAAGGCAAAACCGTTGACGCCGCCGCCATGAAGCTGGTTCATGTTGTCATTGACCGTCAGCCGGTATTCCTTGCCGTTTAAAGTGAAACGGGCGTTGCCGATACGGTTGGCATTTCTGCCGATGGTCGCGCCGATATTGCAGCCGGCATTTTGGAGATATCCTTCATCCGTGTCAAAGCCAAGAACTAAGTCAACACCGCTTTTCTTGTCGATCAGACGGCAAAGTGTTGCCCCAAGCTCCGAGATCTCGGCACAAAGATATTCATTTTCCAGAGTATAACGCATATTCGACTCCTTTATTTGATCTTTTTTACAGTACTTCCCTTAAACATCTTGCCTGAAACGATGACTCTCTCCGGCGGAAGATGTGGTTCGTTGATCATCTGGATCAGCTTTCTGGCTGCCAGCTGACCGAGTTCCTTCGTGTTCTGCTCATAGGTCGTCAGATTCATGATCTTGGCCATATTGATGCCGTCATAGCCGATGGCCGAAATATCATTAGGAATCGACAGACCTCTGGAATTGATCACTTCCATGCCGCCGATGTAGGAATAATCATCCGGGAAGATGATCAGGGTCGGCCGATCTTTCAGATTGAGGATCTGTTCTGTCTTGCGGGCACAGTCCTTGATGTCGTGGTAGGCACCCTGGACAAAATACTCCGAAGGAATATCCAATCCTAATTGGATGCAGGTACTGCGGAACGCCTTGATTCTTTCGTGCGTGACATAGGTGTCATCGCCAAAGATGAAGGCTATCTTCCTGTGGCCCATGGAATAGGCGTATTTGACGATCTCTTCCAGGCCCTTGGAATTATCAGACAAGACAGCAGCGCAGTTATCCAGTACATAGTCAACAACGATGACCGGATGTTTGGATGCCGCCAATTCGATGATCTCCGGATCATTGAAATCCGCCGTCATGATGGCAACGCCATCCAGATTGCGGTATTCGACATGTCTTAAATAGGTCGTCTTCTTGCCGGCAATGGCATGATTGATGAACGTGATGTCATAGCCATGACGCTCCGCTTCCCTCTGGAAGCTTTCCAGGATCATCGAAAAGTATTCATGCGAAAGACCTGCCCTGTCATCGGCAAACAGTATGCCCAGGTTATAGGTCTTATGGGTCTTCAAAGCTCTGGCTGCGACATTGGTTGTATACCCTAACTTCTGTGCAGCTTTACGCACCTTGTCCTTAGTGGCCGCCGAAATATCGTCGTGGTCATTCAAGGCCTTGGATACAGTCGCTACAGACACATTGCATTCTTTTGCGATATCCTTGATCGAGATCATTTTTTATACCAGTTCTATAATTTTGTTTCTAATCCCATCATAATGAGCATCGACTAAACCAAAATCCATTTCCTTATAGGACCATAAGGCTCTGCCGATGTCGAATTGGTCAAATGCCTTGGTGATGCATTCAAACCATTTTTCACTTTCCGTTGTATCAGCGCGGTCAATGACGCCAAACTCGCCGCAGTAAAGTGGGACACCATACTTTTGAGCGATTTCCACCGCTTCCTTAAACATATCCGTGAAATATGAGACATCGATCATCTCCTCTTCTTTCTTGAAATGATCCTCAAAGCCTTCAAAGACGTTTTCTCTGGTGGCTTTGATATAGTCTCCATACGTATTTTCAAACGGAAGACGGAAATCCGGCTTCATATTGTCGATCCAATAGGCACCCTGATGTGTGAACACCAATGGTGAATAACAATGGAAGTTGTAGACGATGTTCTTGTCATATGGTTCATCGAGATCTTTGATTGCCGCGATCGAGTTGTTGTGATAGCCGCCGACCAGAATCTTTGTTTCGGGGGCGTGTTTGCGTATCACTTCGATCGTCTTTCTGATGATCCGATTCCATACTTCGCAATAACTCTTGCGGCTGACTTCATTGAGAAGTTCAAAGGCCACGTGTTTTCGGTTAAAACGCTTGGCAAATTCCTCCCAGAGATCATAGAAGATCTGCTGGTAATGTTCGTTTTCAAAGAAGCCGTTTTCGTTTTCTCCCGCATCGAAGCTGAAACCCATCGTCTTATGAAGATCCAGGATCATGTGCAGATTGTATTTTTCACACCAATCGATGCAGTCTTTAATCCGCTTGAAGCCATCTTCACGATAGGTCAGGTCTTCGTTTAAGACCAGTTCGTAATCGACCGGGATACGTACGTGGTCAAACCCCCAGCGGGCAACCCGTTCAAAATCCGCTTCTTTGATAAAGTTGTCGTATCGCTTTTCGCTGTGGTCACATTGTGAGAACCAACCACCGAAATTGATACCGTGCATATACCCTTCAAATCTCAATGTATCTCTCCTTACGAAAGCCTTGGTGACCCAAGGCTGTTTCTTTTAATATTCCAGGTTCAGCTGATCGTCCTTAGAGAAGACGTGGCAGACGTTGCCGTTGAACGTTAAGCCGACTTCCTTGTTGATGTAGTCAACCGGTTTACCTTCTGTCGGGATGATGGCGATGACATCCTTGCCGTCGACATCCAGGTGCAAGTGGCAAGAAGGACCCATTAATTCGGACACTTCAACCTTGCCCTTGATACCGCCGTCGCCTAAAACAATGTGGTCCGGACGAACGCCGAGGATGACATCCTGTTCCGCAACGTTCTTCGCAGCCAGTCTTTCCTGTTTTTCATCAGATAAGACAACTTTGTAGCCATCGGAAACAACTGCATACTTGCCGTTTTCCTTGACCAGTTTTGCATCGAAGTAGTTCATCTGCGGCGTGCCGATGAAGCCGGAAACGAAGAGGTTTCTCGGATGATCGTAGACTTCCTGCGGCGTACCGATCTGCTGGATGAAGCCATCCTTCATGACGACGATACGATCGCCTAATGTCATAGCTTCGGTCTGGTCGTGTGTGACATAGATGAATGTTGTATTGATACGTTTTCTTAACTTGATGATTTCTGCTCTCATCTGGTTACGCAGTTTCGCATCCAGGTTGGACAGAGGCTCATCCATTAATAAGACCTTCGGGTTACGAACGATGGCACGACCGATGGCAACACGCTGTCTCTGGCCACCGGAAAGAGCTTTCGGCTTACGATCGAGATATTGGGTGATATCGAGGATCTCAGCAGCTTCTCTGACTTTTCTGTCGATTTCATCTTTCGGCGTCTTCTTGATCTTCAAGGAGTAAGCCATGTTGTCATAAACGGTCATATGCGGATACAGAGCATAGGACTGGAAGACCATGGCGATATCTCTGTCTTTCGGTTCAACGGAGTTGACTAAGACACCGTCGATATAAAGTTCACCGCTGGAGATTTCTTCCAGACCTGCAATCATTCTCAAGGTCGTGGACTTACCACAGCCGGAAGGACCGACTAAGACGATGAATTCCTTATCTTTGATATCGAGATTGAATTCCTGAACAGCAACAACACCTTCATCGGTGATCTGCAGATTGACCTTATTGGTTTCAGGATTCTCATCCTTTGCTTTCTTTAAGAACTTTCTCTGTTTCTTTTGAGTATCGCCGATCGGATAGATCTTTTTAATATTCTTTAATAATACTTCAGCCATATATTTTCTCCTTTATCCCTTAACAGAACCGGATGTAACACCCTTGATGATCGATTTAGACAGAATGATATAGATGATCATAACCGGTAAGATAGCCATAACCATCAGCATGTAAACTTTACCCATATCGAACTTCGAGTAGTCAGCACTACGCAAAGTTGCGATCATGATAGGAACGGTCTTCTTGTCAGCCTTGTTTAATAACAATGCAGGCATGAAGTAGTTGTTCCAGGAACCGACAAATGAGAAGATCATCTGTACGGCGATTGCCGGCTTCATGATCGGCAATACGATCTGATTGAAGATCTTGAATTCGCTGGAACCGTCGATTCTGGCAGCCTCGACCATATCGATCGGAAGCGTTGCTTCCAGGTATTGTCTCATGTAGAAGTAAACTGCCGGTGCAGCGATTGAAGGAACGATCAGAACCCAGAGCTTATTGGTTAAGCCGTATTTGAAGGCCAACTGAATGAAACCAACGGCAGAGACCTGGGAAGGGATCATCATGATCGCCAGGATGAAGAGATGGACAAACTTCTTTAACTTGAAGTTGTAGACATAAGTTCCATACGCCGTCAAAGCGGAGAAGTAAGTCGTCAATATCGCGGAGCTGATAGCGACGATGAAGCTGTTCTTCATACCGACCGGGATATTGATATCACCATCGTGCCAAGCGTTGTAGAAGTTGGTGAAGAAGTTTTCTCTCGGGATGAGAGTGAAACCGCCCTGCAACTGCGCGTTGGAACGGGTCGAGTTGATAAACATCAGATAGAAGAAGAACAGACATAAGAAGGATAAGAAGATCAGGATGGCGTAGACTACGATCCGGGAGATCAGCAGTTTTATTTCCGCACTCTTATTAGCATCTTTTTTCATTGCTCAATCCCCTTTCCTACTTATTTGAAGGCACAATCGACTTGAAGACGATGGTCGATAAGACTGCCGTGATGATAAACAGTAAGACAGAAACCGCACCGGCCATACCGTAGTTCTTCGAAATGCCTAAGAAGTTGTTCAAGTACATGATGAGTGTTGTCGATGTGTTGTCCGGGATACCATGACCATTCGTCAAGACCTGCGGAACATCGAACATCTGGATACCACCGATCATGGATGTGATGAATACGTAGATAAAGATCGGCATCAGTAACGGCATCGTGATATTGAAGAAGACCTGAGTTGAAGTCGAACCATCCAATCTGGCAGATTCGAATAAGGATTCATCAATACCCTGGATACCGGCCATCAGCAAGATGGTCGTATTACCAAACCACATCAAGAAGTTCATCAAACCGATCAGGGTCTGTACGGTTACTCTTAAACCCAAGAAGTTGATCGGTGCCGTGGCAAGACCGGAGGAGACCAGCAACTGGTTGATCGGACCGACTTGTGAGAACAGCGAGAAGAACAACATGGCAAATGCCGAAGCCATGATCAGGTTAGGCATGTAGATGACCGTCTTGAAGAACTGCTGGCCTTTGATATTGAGTCTGGTGCTGGTGAAGAATAAGGCAAGCATCATGGCGATTACAAACTGCGGTAAAGCGCCGATGACCCAGAGCCAGATCGTGTTGCCCAGGAACTTGAAGAGCGGCACATAGCCGGCAGTATTCCTGGCAAATAAGGCCTTGTAGTTATCGAAACCGACGAAATTCGGACCGATGACTGTCAAGCCGTCACGGTAGTACTCGAAGAAGCTGTTGTAGATGGTCAGGATCTGCGGGTACAGGGTGAAGATCGCATAAATTACGAAAAACGGGATGATGAAGATATAACCCCATCTTGCGTAAGATATGGACTTGTTCTTGTTAGCTGTTTTAGCTTTTCCCATATGATAAACTCCCTTCTTATTGCAAGATTTTTCTTGAATAAATATCCAAGCAGTATTTATTTAAGAAACTGTGGCAGGGGTTAGCCTGCCACAGATCATTGTTTCACAGATTACTTGACAGATTATTCAACAGTGATGCTTGGGTAAGTTGTCTTGATGTAATCTTTGAAGTTAGCGATTGCAGTGTCTCTGTCAACCTGACCAGTCAGATACTGTTCGAACTGAGTCTGGAGACCTTCGTTGCAAAGCTGGTCATACTGAGTGATGTTCTGGAACTTGATGTTCTTAGCAAGCTCTACGAATACAGCAGTATCGTTCTGGCCGCCTAAGAAAGCGTTACCGTAAGAAGCATCAGCAGCAAACTTAGCGTTTACAGCCTGGTTGTTAGAGAACTGAGCATCCTCAGAAACTAACTTAGAGCAAACTTCTTCGTTGTTGATGAAGGTGTTCATGATATCAGCAACCATTGTCGGGTTGTCAGTACCAGTAGCAGCTAACATCCAAGTGCCGCCCCAGAACCAAGCCTGAGGACCCTGGCAGATAGCCCAGTCACCGAAGCAACCTTTATCCGGATCCTGTGCATTGCCCATAGAGAAGTTGAAGTACCAAGCAGGTCCGAAGAAGCACATAGACTTACCGGAAGCGAACATTTCGGAAGTAGCTTCTTCACCCCAGATGTTGGAAGTGTAAGCAGTGTAACCGTTCTTGACGTATTCGTCAGACTGGTTCATCCAAGCTTCGATATTAGCATCGATGTTTAACTTGCCATCAACGACCCACGGAGAAGTAGTGTTGTTGGAGTAAACACGGTAAGTAGCGTTAGTAGTCGGGATCATGTAGTAACCCTTTTCCTTAGCCTGTGCAGCAACTGCATCGAACTTTTCCCAAGTATCAATAGCAGCCTGTACTTCAGCCGGATCATCAGTTCCTAATACATCCTTAGCGATAGAACGTCTGTAGATAACAGCAGCCGGGCAGCACTGGAATGAGACACCCTTGACAACGCCGTTAGCATCAGAAGCAGCTTCAACAGTGTATTTGTAAGTGTTAGAGAAATCAGTAACACCAATGGACTTGACATCCATAGTAGCATCAGAGTTCGTGTACTTGATGATGTAGTCAGCTTCTGCTAAGAAGATATCGACTTTATCATCAGGTGCAGCATTAGCCTGGTTCAGTAATGCAGCATCCAGAGCATCCTGGTAAGCACCACCGTCAGAAGGATAAGTAGTACGCTTAATGGTGACATCACCCTTCTTTAATGTGTACTCATCTACGACTTCATCAGCATAATATTTGCCTAAGAAGCCCCAGAACTCAGTGTTCCAAGTCCAGACATTGAGGACTTTGCCTTCTTCTGCAACTTCTGGAGTTTCGCCGCCTTCAGCCGGAGTTTCTTCCTGTTTAGGAGTACAGCCGACAAGAGCGAAAACCATAAGCAGAGCTAATAAGATACTTAAAAGTTTTTTCATTTCTTTCTCCCTTCCTTTTTAAGTATTGCGACCCTTACGATCGCCTGGTCCGTTTAAGTTTTCCTTAACGATTACTTAAACGTTTTCGTTAATTTAAGTATAGCACATTTTTTAAAAAGTCAACACTTTTTTTGCAAACGTTTACAAATCCTTTATTTAAAGGCTTGTTTTTATCGCAAAAGATGGATATACTTAACTTAATCGTTTAAGTATATTATATTGTGGAGGTGAAAAATATGCAATATGGTCATTTCGATGACAAATCAAAAGAGTATGTAATCACGAATTATGAGACACCGCTTCCCTGGATCAACTATTTAGGAAGCGATTCATTCTTCACCCTGCTGTCCAATACAGCCGGCGGCTACGCCTTCTATAAGGATGCCCGTTTAAGAAGGATCACCCGCTACAGATACAACAATCTGCCTTTGGACCAGGATGGCTTCCATATATATATAAAGGATAAAAACACCATCTGGAATCCGGGCTGGCAGCCGACAAAGACAAAACTCGATCATTACGAGTGTCACCATGGTCTGGGCTACACCACCATCATCGGACGCAAAAACAAAGTTGAAGTCAAACAGGAACTCTATGTACCGAAAGATGACAATATCCTTTTAATGAGAGTCACCGTTGACAATAAAGATAAGGTTAAGAAGGAACTCGATCTGTTCTCCTTCATCGAATTCTGTCTGTGGGATGCGCAGGATGATACCACCAACTTCCAGAGAAACTATTCGACCGGTGAAGTGGAAGTCGTCGGATCGACCATCTATCACAAAACCGAATACAGAGAAAGAAGAAACCACTACGCTGCTTTCCACGCCAACAAGAAAGTCACTTCCTTCGATACCTCCAGAGATGCCTTCATGGGTGTCTATGGTTCCCCTGCTGCACCAAATGCTGTGAAAAACGGCAAATGTTCCGACTCCATCGCCCATGGCTGGCAGCCGGTCGGTGCACACCACTTCCATCTGGAACTGGAAGCCGGCGAAAGCTATGATGTCATATTCGCTTTAGCTTACGTTGAAGTTCCGGAAAAAGAAAAATTCGTCAAGCCGGGCATCATCAATAAGGAACCGGCCAAGAAATTAATCGGCAAATACGACACCAATAAGAAATTTGATGCCGGATTAAAGAAACTGAATGCCTTCTGGACTGAACTGCTCGAAGGATTTGAAGTTTCCACCAGCAACGATAAAGTCAACCGTATGGTCAATATCTGGAATGCTTACCAGTGCATGGTCACCTTCAACATGTCCAGATCTGCCTCCTACTATGAATCCGGTATCGGCAGAGGCATGGGCTTCAGAGATTCCTGTCAGGACCTCTTAGGCTTCGTCCACATGATTCCGGAAAGAGCCAGAGAAAGAATCCTCGATATCGCTGCTACACAAAAGGCAGACGGCGGTGCCTATCACCAGTACCAGCCTTTGACCAAGAAAGGCAACTCCGACATCGGCGGCGGCTTCAATGATGACCCGCTGTGGCTGATCGCCTGCACCGATGCCTACATCAGAGAAACCGGTGACTGGGATATCTTAAAGGAAAAGGTCGACTTCGATAACGATCCGAAGAACGCCGACACCTTACTGGAGCACTTAAGAAGAAGCTTCAATTACACCTTAAACAACTTAGGTCCGCACAAACTGCCGCTCATCGGCCGTGCCGACTGGAATGACTGTCTCAACCTCAACTGTTTCTCCCGTTATCCGGGTGAATCCTTCCAGATCTCCGGACCGAGTGAAGGACCGGTTGCCGAATCTGTCTTTATCGCCGGCATGTTTGTCAAATATGGCAAGGCTTACGCCAATATCCTGAAGCACTTAGGTAAGGACAAGGAAGCCAAGAATGCCGATAAAGCCGTTGTCGATATGGAAAAAGCAGTCCTTAAGGACGGCTGGGATGGCAAATGGTTCTTACGAGCCTACGATGCCCATGGCAAGAAAGTCGGCTCGCACTACAACGATGAAGGCCAGATCTACATCGAACCGCAAGGCATGTGCGTCATGGCCGGCATCGGTGTCGAGACCGGCGAAGCACAGAAGGCTTTGGATTCCGTCAAGGAAAGGCTGGAAACCAAGTTCGGTATCGTCTTGTTAAATCCGGCCTATACCACCTATCGTCTCAATCTCGGCGAAATCTCCTCCTATCCTCCTGGATACAAAGAGAACGCCGGCATCTTCTGTCACAACAACCCATGGGTCGTCTTCGCAGAGACTGTCATGGGACATGGCAACAGAGCCTTCGATTTATACAAGAAGACCTGCCCGGCTTTCTTGGAAGAAATTTCCGAGATCCACAGAACCGAACCGTATGTCTATTGCCAGATGGTTGCCGGTAAAGATGCACCGACCTTTGGTGAAGGCAAGAACTCCTGGTTAACCGGTACGGCTGCCTGGACCTTCACGGTACTCACCCAGGGTATCTTAGGCATTCAGCCGGACTACGACGGTTTAAGAGTTGATCCGTGTATCCCTGATACCGTCAAGGAATACAAAGTCAACAGACGTTTCAGAGGTACGATGTATCACATCACAGTTAAGAACGAAAACGGCAGCCAGAAAGGCGTCAAACAGGTCGTCATCGACGGCAAGCCGATCGAAGAAAAGATCATCCCTGTCAGCAAGAAGAAGGATGTCAACGTAGAGATCATTATGTGATCGCATAAGGCGGATGAAATACTTCGCCTTTTTTAAACAAGGAGCACGAATTATGAATTTCAACATCGAAACCAGCCGCAGTCAATCCATCGACGCATTGACATGCGCAAAGAATATCTTCAGGGATCATCTGCACGATCACAGCGATGCGATCTTTACCGATGCCAGACGAGACAGGATCATCGCCTTCAGCGGTTCCAAATACGAAGCACCGATCTGTTACCACCTGGTCAACGATCCGATCATCTATGATTATTTAAATTCCTTCAAGGAAGATGTTCTGATCAATCATGACAACGATACCTTCACAATCGTTCATAACGGCAAGAAAGAAGCTTTGGATGCAAAGATCGCCGATCGCGTCAAAGCGATCTACGACACCATTCTTCTTTCCCCCGGCATCATGAACAAGAACGGTGAAATCGAAATCGATCTTAAAGGCTATCACATCGGTTCCCACTACGGCGTCAACCTTCTGTTGGGCGACCGCAGCGAATACGCGGATTGTCTACAATCCACACCGAAATCCGTCCTGGATGAACTCGGAAGAGGTTCGTTCAGAGGAAAACAGGAAAAACAGGTCCTGGCGACCCGCTATGTCCTTTCCCCGGATGAAAACGGCGAACCGGCGAACCGTCAGTTCTACATCACCGAAAACGGCAGACAGATCTTCTATTCCCTGGATGTCAAAAACAACGTCAAATCCGCCAAGTGCATCCACTCGCAAAATCACAGTGACATCATCTATGAAACGATGGATGGCTTACGGATCACCCGCACGATCTTCCTCTTACCGCAGGAAAAGGATATGCCAAGCGCCAACGAAGTGCAACGCATCCGTATCGAAAACCTCAAGAGCGAACCAAGAGATCTGCGTATCGTGGTCACCGGCATGTTTGGCATCACCGATCCGGGAACCTTAACTTCCGATATTGTCTATGCCAATGTCGTTGAGGAAAGCGAGCTCTACTATAAAAACGGCAAGCCGATTGCCATGACCGCTCACCACCAGCCGAAGGAATGCAACAGCGAGAAACGTTATGCGATGTTATTAAGCAACGGCGAAGGCATGGATGAATACTGTTCCAGTCTCTACGATTTCATCGGTTCCGGCAGCTTAGAAAAGCCGGAAATGATCTCCCGTCTGAACAACGCTCACTCCCGCCATCAGGCTTCCTTCTTTGCCATGGCGAAAAACATCCACTTAGAATCAGAAGTCATCATCGATTCCTTTGTCGGCATGGATGATGAGATCCCGGATGTCAGAGAAAAATTTGACAAGGATCTTTCCAATCTCTATGAGAAATACAAGGATCCGAAAAACCTGGAAGCCACCTACTCCAAGATGATTCAGGACAACAATCATTACTATTCCTACATCAAAGCTCATACCGGCGATCCGGATCTTGATTCCTACTTATCCAAGAACCTGCCGTTCCAGGTCTTGTATCAGACCTATGTCTCCCGTTCCTTTGCCTGGACGCAGAAGTCCTACAGAGAAACCGGCTTCAGAGAGATACAGGATATCTTCGCTTCGATGTATTATATGCACGCCAACAAGCAGGACGAGCTCATCCAAAGACTCATCCTGTCTTGGGCCGTCAATGTCTTTGAGATGGGTTATGCCTATCACAACTTCACGACCCGCGGCAAGGAGCCGGGCATGTGCTCCGATGATGCCTTATGGCTCTTGCAGGCCGTCTACCGCTACGTCTCCTTATCAGGCAATTATGACTTCTTGAAGAAAGAAGTGGCCATTGCCGGATCGGACAAGACAAGACCGCTCTACAAGACCCTGGAAGCCATCATCCTTTACTCCGGCAAGATCTCGGTAGGCAAACATGGCTTGCCGCTATTAGATACCGCTGACTGGAACGATACCCTTCGCTTAGACAAGAACGTCATGCACGGACCGGAAAAGGAAGAAACCTATAAGAAACAGCTCAAAGAAAAAGGTCAGCCGTACGGCACAGCCCTGGAGAATGAATTATCAGAATCAGTCATGAACGCCTGCCTTCTTAAGATTGCAGCCGACGAGCTCAAGGAAATGGCTGAAAAGTTAAATCTCAGCGACATCGTTTCCCTTTGCGCTGAAGTTTCTGATCATGTCTTACATTCCGTCAACGACAATGCCTGGAAGAAGGACTACTACGCAAGATGTCTGATCAATGACAACCGCGGCTACACCTATCTGGGTTCCACCGGTGATGGCTTGTCACTTGATCCGAACATTGATGGCACCTACTACCTCAACAGCTTCTCCTGGCCGCTTCTTGCCGATATCGCCGATGAAGGACAGATCGAAAAGATGCTGGATGTCATCGACAAATACCTCAAGACCCCTGCCGGTCTCAAGCTGGTCACACCGGTCGATTACGACAAGCTGGGCATCGTGTGCGGATCTTCCTTCTACTTCCCGGGAGACCGTGAAAACGGCGGCGTCTTCAAACATGCGGCCATGATGTGCACGGTTGCCTGCTTAAAGAAAGCCAAGACGATCAAGGATCCTGCCCTTTCCAGGCGCTTAAGGGATCTGGCCTTCTTCATGATCGACAAGACACTTCCTTACAAGACTTTGAGTGATCCATACACCTTAAAAGGAAATCCGCGTTTCTGTACCCAGTACAACAACTCCGAGACCGGTGAAGGCATCGGTCCGATCCTTTCCGGAACCGCATCCTGGCTCACCCTGGCCTTTTACGAGATCATGGGCATTGAAGTTGAAAGTGATCATCTGCATATTGATCCGATCATCAATACCGGCAGCTTTGATTACACGATCAAACTGAATGATACGCCGATTGAAGTATCCATTCAGAAAGGAAATGACTTCAAGGTCAACAGCCAAACCCGTTACATCTTTGACGGCAAGCAGGCAGATCGATACATTGCCTTGCCGACAGATAAGAAAGCTCATAAACTGGAGGTCCTTCTATGAGAAGACTGCTCGTCTTGTTTCTGTGCATGATCCTCTTGTCTTCCTGTGCAAACAAAGCTTCTTTTGATGGCAAGGATCGTCCTTCTTCCAGAGGACAGCTTCAGGTCATCGACGGAAAGCTCTGTGGTGAAGACAAAAAGCCGGTCATGTTACGAGGCATCTCCTCCTATGGCCTGTCCTTATCGGAACGCTACATCAACGACGAATGCTTCCACGACATCTCCCATCTGATGGGTGCCAACGCCTTCCGTCTGGCCCTATATACCTGGGGCGTGGGATCGGTCGGTTATTGCACAGGCGGCGATAAAAGCCGTTTGATGAAAGACATTGATGACGGCGTAACCTATGCCAAAAACAACGACATGTACGTCCTCATCGACTGGCATGTCTTAGAGGAAGGTGATCCCAACCGCTATATCGAAGATGCGAAGGCCTTCTTTGAAGAAGTCTCTTCCAAATACAAAGATGAAAAACACGTCATCTACGAGATCTGCAACGAGCCAAACAAAGTCGAATGGACACAGATCAAGGAATACGCCGATGCCATCATCCCGATCATTCGAAACAACGATCCGGATTCGCTGATCATCGTCGGAACGCCAAACTGGTCACAGGACGTCGATGTCGCTGTCAATGATCCGCTAGACTACGACAATCTGCTGTATACCCTGCACTTTTATTCTGCCTCTCACAAACAGGAACTGCGGGATAAGGCTCACAATGCGATTGAAAAAGGTTTGCCATTATTTGTCACTGAATTTGGCATCACGGCCAATACCGGCAACGTCCCAATTGATATCGAAGAAGCCGATGTCTGGATCGATTTCTTGGAAGAAAACGGTATCTCCTATGTGATGTGGGAATTCTCCAAGACGGCAGAAGCTTCGGCCGCGATACGCTCTGATTGTCTGAAAGACAGAGGCTTTGAAAGAGATGATTTCTCTACCGCCGGCCAATGGCTGATGGACACGATCGCCAAATACAGTCCTTCAAAGTAGCACGAAAGAGGAACGAGCGTTCCTCTTTTCCATTCAAAAAGCCTTCTTTGACAGAAGGCTTTTTTCGTATGTATGAGACTGATTCCTATTGCATCTCAATGGAACCGCCCAGATTCGATGAGATCCAGGCAATGTAGGTCTTGCCGCGGTTCAAGGCAATGATCTGATCGTTCATATCGCGTATGACCAGTTTGCGGTTCTCAATGCCCCATTTGATATCCATGACCGTTCCTTCCGAGAAGAGTTTTCCTTCCGGGCCTTCAAAGAGGTAATTGGTGTAGGAGAAGTAGGCGCCCGGTTTGGTGATGTACTCCGTCGTATCGTATAAGACGATGATATTTTTCCGGGTCAGCTTATTTTCAAAATCATCGGTGTGATAGAGATGATCTGTTTTGTTGTAGGTCCAGTGTTTGACCCAGCTGCGGTCGGAAATCGTGATCGTAATATCGTTGCACGGAGTGTTGCTGACAGGGACAGCTTCATCGGTAAATTCAAAGGAAGAGAAGTTTTCATTTCTTCTTTCCGTCCGGTAACCGTATTCGGCAATCGCCTGCGGCAGTTTGTCGGTATAGACGACACCAGTATGTTCGATGGCGACATCCCTTTCCCGGTTGCGGCCAAAGAGTTCCACCTGACCACGGTATTGAATCTGGTTGATATTATCGACGCCATCCTGGGCGATGATGGCACTGGCACCGACATAGGAACCGGCGGAATCACTCTGTCCCCAGTGGACATAGATTGCATCAAAGAGTTCGGAGAACTTGACGTATGGCGGACGGGCAGAACGCATCGGGCCGATCAGTTTCGGCAAGGCCGTGTAGTCGGCAAATAACCACATCGTTCGGGTGAT
>CADAHV010000021.1:0-15064 GCA_902787775.1 uncultured Erysipelotrichaceae bacterium
AAGATCCGTCAGAAACTGTTTCAGGCAGGAGTCAGTGAACAGCTGATCAGCAAACATTTAAAAAGTGATGAAAAAGCGGAATACGATAAAGTGCTGACTTTGGCCGAAAAGTATGACCGAAGCATCAGAAACAAGTCTTCGGCAATGAAAAAACAGGCCATCATTTCAAAGCTTGTAGCAGCCGGTTTCTCTTACGAGCTTGTGAATCGGGCTGTGCAATCCTTAGGTGTCCGAAGCGAAAATGAGTTAGAATTATTGAAAAGAGAATACGACAAGGCCTTTGTGCGTTACGCAAAGAAATACGAAGGGCATGACTTGAAACAGCGCGTCCTTGCTTCACTTATGCAGAAGGGCTTTGATTATGATGAGATAAAAGAATTACTGGAGGAAGAAAATGGGAAAGAAAGTTAAAGATTTCAATGAAGGTGAACGGGTCAATACGACTTTGCTGATCTCACAGATACTCAGGGGAACGACGAATTCCGGATCACCGTATCTGACATTGACACTTCAGGATTCTACGAAGTCGATCGAAGCAAAACTCTGGGATATTAAACCGGAACTGGAAAAACAGCTGGAAGTCGGCAAGGTCTATGATTTTGATATCGAAGTGATTAAATATAAAAACAATCTGCAGGCCAAGGTCTTGAAGGTTCTGCCGGTTCCGCAGTCAGGAATCAATATGGAAGAGTTCGTCTTCAAATCACCGGTTTCCAAAGACACCCTCAGGACAAATATTCAGGAAGGGATCAATATGATCTCCAACGAAAAGATCGCCAAGATCGTTTCGGGTATTCTGAATTTTTACGCCAACAGCGTCTATGAGTATCCGGCAGCGGCCAAGATCCACCACAATTTCATCGGCGGTCTGGCAACCCATACGTCCGGCATGATCAAGGTGGCGGCTGCCTTATGTTCGATCTATCCTTCTTTGGATAAAGACTATCTGATCGCCGGGGTCATCATTCATGATCTTGGCAAGATCGAAGAACTCTCTTCACCGGTCGTTACCGAATACACCAAGGCCGGAAAGCTTTTGGGTCATATCTCGATCATCGACGCCAGACTTCTTCAGGTAGGAAAGGATCTGGGATTAGAGGACAGCGAGGAGCTTTTGCTGTTAAGACACATGGCTTTATCCCATCATGGACAGATGGAATACGGATCCCCGGTTCGTCCGGAGACTCTGGAAG
The DNA here is from genome assembly GCA_902787775.1 of uncultured Erysipelotrichaceae bacterium. Taxonomy (GTDB): domain Bacteria; phylum Bacillota_I; class Bacilli_A; order Erysipelotrichales; family Erysipelotrichaceae; genus Colivicinus. The sequence continues at coordinate 1,194 of CADAHV010000021.1, forward strand.
CCGAGATACTGAACCTGGTCGATAATATCGATGCCAGGATCAACACGATCGACAAGGCCTTGTCGGAGATCAAGGAAGGGGAATTCACACCTAAGATCTTCGCTTTGGAAAACCGCGTCTTCTATAAGCATAAATAGTCAAAAAAGGCTTGAAATAAGCCTTTTCTTTATACTATAATAGTAGAGCTGTGGAAGGAGAGCAACTGCTCCGTAACGACCACAAGCCACAAAAAGGAGGAATTATGGCTAAGAAAAAAGTTGCAAAAGTTTGTAAGTTAAACTTCATGGCTGGTCAGGCTAAACCGGGTCCGGCTCTGGCATCTGCAGGTATTAACATGCCTCAGTTCTGCACACAGTTCAATGATCAGACAAAAGACAGAATGGGCGATATCGTCCCTGTCATCATTACTGCGTATGAAGACAAATCATTTGATTTCGTTCTGAAGACGACTCCGGCTGCATTCTTATTAAAGAAGGCTGCTGGCGTTCAGAAAGCTTCCGGTACACCGAACAGCGTTAAGGCTGGCAAGATCACGACCGCTCAGTTAAGAGAGATCGCTGAATACAAGATGCCGGATCTCAATGCCAACGATGTTGAAGCTGCTATGAGAATCATCGCCGGTACGGCAAAGAATATGGGAATCGAGGTAGTTGACTAATGAAACGTTCTAAGAAATATAACAACGCGAAAGCCCTCTTCGACAGCAACAAGAAGTATTCCGCTCTTGAAGCTTGCGATCTGGCTAAGAAGACTACTCTTGTCAATTACGATGCTACGATCAGAGCTTCTTTCAAGCTCAATGTTGACCCGCGTCAGGCTGATCAGCAGATCCGTGGTGCTATCGTCTTACCGAACGGTACTGGCAGATCTCAGAAAGTATTAGTCGTCACTCAGGGTGCCAAGATGGAAGAAGCAAAGGCAGCCGGCGCTGACTTTGTCGGCGATAAGGAAATCCTTGAAAAGGTCAAGGGCGGCTGGTTTGACTTTGATGTCATCGTCGCTACTCCGGATATGATGGGTGAACTTGGTAAGTTAGGTAAGCTCTTAGGTCCTAAAGGCTTAATGCCGAACCCTAAGACCGGTACTGTTACCATGAACATCGCTCAGGCAGTCGAAGAGATCAAGAAAGGTAAAGTTACTTACCGTGTTGACAAGGAAGGCAATATCAACTGCTTAGTTGGCAAGTCATCCTTCGATACCGAAAAGCTGGCTGAAAACTTCAATACTCTCCTCAATGTCATCATTAAGGCAAGACCTGCTGCTGTAAAGGGCGTCTACATTCAGTCCTGCACAGTTTCCAGCAACATGGGTCCTGGAATCAAAGTCGACACAACTTTATAAACGGAAATCAGAGGCTTCAAGCCTCTTTTCTTTTGTCTTTCTTGTGCTATAATTTTAGAGTACGTAAAGAAGAGTAGTACCTGAGGCTGCTGTCTAAGAGAATGGATCATAACGGTGCAAGATCCTGTCAGTCAATCAGCGAATTCACTTCTCAAGTTGGACCAATACTCCACGTGTGATCCGCGTTAAGGATATGAGTGAAAAATAAGGTGGTACCGCGCATCTGCGCCCTTGAGCCGCCTTTTTTATTTTAGGAGGGTTTTATTTATGTTGGATCTAGAAGCGCTTAAAAATGAAGCTTTAGACGCCGTTGCCAAGGCTGACAGCAAGACTTTGGAAGAATTGAGGATCGAATATCTTTCCAAGAAGGGTAAGATCCAGTCGCTGATGGCACAGATGAGAGAATTGCCGCCGGAAGAGAAGCCGAAATTCGGTCAGATGGTCAACGATCTGAAGAATGCCGTATCTTCTGCCATGGATGAGAAAAAGGCACAGCTGGAAGAAGCGTTGATGAATGTGAAGCTTCTTTCGGAAAAAGTGGATATCACACTTGATGCCTATACACCGAAGCAGGGAACACTTCATCCTTTGACACTGGTTCAAAAGGAGATCGAAGATGTCTTTATCGGCATGGGCTACAATGTTGCCGAAGGACCGGAACTGGAAAGTGATCTCTACAATTTCACAAAAGCCAATACACCGGAAGGACATCCGGCCAGAGACATGCAGGATACATTCTATGTCGATCCGACCCATCTGCTCAGATCGCAGACCACAGCCATTCAGATGCGTGTACTGGAGCAGCAGGCGAATGATCTGCCGATCAAGGTCATCTGCCCGGGCAAGGTTTACCGCCGTGATGATGACGATGCGACCCATTCCCATCAGTTTACGCAATGTGAAGGCTTGGTTATCGGCAAGAACATTACGGTTGCCGATCTGAAGGGCACTTTGGAACTGATGATCCGTGAGATGTTCTCCAAGGATGCCAAGATCCGCTTCAGACCTTCCTATTTCCCATTTACCGAACCTTCCTTTGAAGTCGATATGACCTGTCATATCTGTCATGGCAAGGGATGTCCGACCTGTAAGGGAACCGGCTGGATCGAGATCTTAGGCTCCGGCATGGTTCACCCGAACGTTCTGGAGATGGCCGGCATTGATTCAAAGATCTATACCGGTTTTGCCTTTGGCGTCGGCATCGAAAGAGTTGCCATGCTGAAATACGGAATCACCGATATCCGTGATCTGTATACCAATGATGTCCGTTTCCTTGACGGATTCAAGCGATAGGAGGAGAAGACCATGAAGTTAAGTTTAAACTGGTTAAGTGATTTTATCGACCTTAGTGGTCTTACAACAGAACAGATCGTCGACCAGATGGTCAAGTGCGGTTTTGAAGTTGAATCAATTGAAAAGATGTCGGAAGGTACCAACCTTGTCGTCGGCAAGGTTCTGGAATGTACCGATCATCCGGATTCCGATCATCTTCATCTGACCAAGACCGATATCGGTTCGGAAGTTCTCGATATCGTCTGCGGTGCCCCTAACTGCCGTGCCGGATTGAAAGTCATCGTCGCCAAAGTCGGTGCTCAGCTTCCGGGCGGGGAAATCAAGGCCGGCGTCATCCGCGGTCAGGTCAGCAACGGCATGCTTTGTTCCTTGAAGGAACTCGGCATCAGCGATGATCTTTTACCGGAGAATTCGCCGAGCTTAAACGGCATCGAAGAACTCGATGATCGTTTCGAAGTCGGTGATACAGATATCTTAAAGAAGCTCGGTTATGACGATACGATCCTGGATGTATCGATCTATGCCAACCGTCCGGACTGCCTTTCCATGTATGCCATGGCAAAGGAAATGGGCGCGATTCTCGACAGAGAAGTCAGACTGCCTGATTTTGAAGGCAAGGCAAACTGCGGCAGCAAGTCGGATTTTGTTCTGACCTCGCTTTCTGCCAACTGCCCGCACTTCTTAGCCAAGGTCGTCAATCATGTCACCATCAAGGAATCACCGGAATGGATGAAGGCACATCTCAGAGCCAATGGCGTCAAGTGCATCAACAACCTGGTCGATATTTCCAACTACGTCATGCTGGAAACCGGTCAGCCTTTGCACTTCTATGATCTCGCCAGCAATCCTGCCAAAGAGATCACGGTAAGAGATGACTATGAGGGCACGTATACGGCACTCGATGGCATCGACTACAAGATCGAAAAGGGCGATCTGATGATCACCTCCGAAGGCAAGCCGATCGGCATTGCCGGTATTATGGGCGGCGACAACACCAAGATCCTTGATACGACAAAAGGTTTGATCATCGAAGCCGCATTATTTGATCATGCACAGATCAGACGCACCTCCAACCGTTTAGGTTTACAAACCGAAGCGGCTGCCAGATTTGCCAAGGGTCTGGAGCCGATGGCTCAGAACAAGGCCGTTGATCGTGCAGTTCAGCTTCTGATTGATCTGGCGGATGCAAGTGATATTGAAGAGACGGTTGAATATGGCAAGGCCGATTACGAACCATACGAGATTTGCGAATCTTTGAGCCACCTCAATGCTTTGATCGGCAAAGAGTATACGATGGATGAAGCAGTTTCCGTTATGAAACGTCTGGGCTTTGAATGTCGCGTTGAAAACGATTGCTTCATCACCAAGATCCCATCACATCGTGCAAGCGATCTGAAGATCCCGGAGGACATCGATGAAGAGATCGTCCGTCTGACCGATTTTGATGATCTGGTATCAACACTTCCTCTGATGCCGCAGACTGTTGGCAAGCTCACCAACATTCAGAATATCCGCCGTGTCATCCGTGATTTGTTGATCAAGCACGGTCTGTATGACACCGTTAACTACACACTGGTCTCTTCCAAGTACATTGAAGAGTCTCTGCTGCCGTCTGGCGATGCTGTCGAGATGATCTCGCCGCTTTCCGATGCGAGAAGATACATCCGTACTTCCATCATGAACTCCTTACTGGAGACCTTGTCCTACAACCTGGATCACAACAATGCCGACTTAGGTCTGTTTGAGATCTCCAAGATCTATTCTTCCAATGGTGAAGAAGAGAGACTGGGTATTGTCATGGAAGGTAACTTCATGGATGACAAGCTCAAGCACATCTCTATGAAGGCAGATTTCTATGTCATCAAGGGCCTGATATTACAGCTGCTTTCCAGCCTCGGCTTTGAAATGGGCAGAGTTTCCATCAAGGAAAACACCCTGGATACCAAGCACTTCCATCCTTACCAGTCTGCTGTACTGATGATGGACAACAAAGTACTGGCGATCTTCGGTAAGCTGCATCCGGCATACTTGAAGACCATGAAGCTGGAAGATGTCTACTATGGTGAGATCATGCTGGATGTATTGGCACAGGCAACACCGGCAAAAGTCAAAGCACCTGTCTTAAGCAAGTATCCGTCAGTTTCCCGTGATATTTCTCTCATGGTGAAAGAAGACGTCAAGGCCGCTGACATGATCGCTTTAATCAAGAAGTCGGGCGGACGCATCGTCAAGAAGAGCGAAGTCTTCGATGTCTACCAGGGCGAACACATTGAGAAAGGCTATAAGTCTGTCTCTTTGAAGATCGTCTATGAAGACAACGAAAAGACATTAAAGACGGAAGATGTCAACAACATCCACAACAAGGTTCTCAACGACCTGCTTTCCCGTTTTGAGGCAACACAGCGATAAATCAAGAAAGAGGGGTATAATGAAGTCATGATCTACACATGCACGACCAATCCATCTCTCGATTACTACATCACCATACCCGAATTAAAAGCGGGAAAAGATACCAGGAGCGATCTGGAAATGTTTGATGCCGGCGGCAAAGGTGTCAACGTTTCCATCGTTCTCAACAATTTCCGCATTCCGTCGGTCTGTATGGGTTTTCTTGGCGGTTTTACCAAGGATTACTACCTGAGTTTCATCGCCAACTATCCGAATATTCAGCCTTTATTTACGACGATCGCTGACAATACCAGAATCAATGTAAAGATTATGGATGCCAAAAGCGAGACCAGCATCAATGCCAAGGGTCCGCATATCACAGACAGCGAATTCCAGCGTTTCAAATCCAGGCTGAACAACATCTACACGGATGATATCTTCATCCTTTCCGGCAACATCGAAGCTGAGATCAAGGACAGGATGATCGCTTTAGTTCACGAACTATGTGAAGACGGCGTCAAAGTATTGCTGGATACCGACAAGGACATCATTGATGCCTGCCGGGACTGCAAGCTCTTTGCCGTCAAACTCAATGACCGCAATACAACAAAGGACATCATGAAAGAAGCCAAGGAATACCTGGAAGGCGGTGTTGAAAACATCCTGTACAGCGCCCCGGGCAAGCCATCTCTTGTCTTCTGTAAGGATAAGACGCTGCGCTGCGAAAACCTGGCCGATTCTCTGGTCAATACGACCGGTTCGGCAGACTCCATGGTTGCCGGCTTCCTGTATGGCGTCATCCATGGCGCTGATCTGGACGAATCCTTCCGTTATGCCAATGCCGCATCCCTTGCCACCTGCATGTCCAATGACTTAGGTTCCAAGGAGAAGATCGAAGAACTCTTCGATACGATCGAGGTGAAGGAAGTCTGATGAAAAAACTGCTTATCGTTTTCTTGCTTCTGGTGTCACTTTGTGGATGTGACAAAAAGGAAGAAGTTCCAACCGTGAACTACACCTATGAAATCGTATCGGATAAAGTCGATATGTCGGGTTATGCCGGTGTCTCTTCGACGGATCATCCTTTCCGCATCATCAAGTGTCAGGAACTGTTCAATACGATCGATAAAGAGTCTTCGGGCATCTTCTATCTGGGACGTGACAACTGCAACTGCTGTCAGAAAGTCTGCCGTTATCTGAGTGAAGTCGGCAAAGAACTCGGTGTGACGATCTATTACATCGATGTCTATAATACCGATGACACTCTGACGGAAAAGGAGACACAGGACAAGCTCTTCAATTATATGTATGAGATCCTGGGCCACGATGATGAAGGCAATAAGACTTTGCTGACGCCGCAGGTTTTCTCGGTTGTCAACGGCAAGTTCTACGGTTCGCAGATCTGTTTCGACAACTATAAACTCGATGATGTGCCAAGCACTTCACAGATTGAAAAATTCAAAGATTCCTATCGGAAAATCATGAAACCATTTACTGAGTAAATGGTTTTTCTTACCATAAATCTTTGATTCAAGTCAAGACTGGTAATGAGTCAGACAAATGCATATAATGAAATTACCTAGTGGGACACAATGAAATTCCTACACTATATTTACGGACTATCGGACGTTAGCTGCTGGTGTTGAAGACCTAAAACAGGGATCCTGAAGGCAGCTATAGATGGCCCACCTTTTGAGAAGAGGGAAATTTCTCACCCATTAGGTCTGAATAGACAAATACGTTCGTTTCATATAGAATTTATTAAGTAAGGACGGTGAAAATATGAATTTTTGGATGTCGGTTTTATATTTTGTTGTCGGTGCTTTAGTTGGTGCTGTCGCTGCTTACTTCCTCACAAGAAAGAATTTTGAAAAGCAGCTGAAAGAAAACCCACCGATTAACGAAAAGATGATCCGTGCCATGTATGCACAGATGGGAAGAAAGCCTTCTGAAGCACAGATCCGCGCGATCATGAAATCCATGGGTCAATAAGCAGATAAAATTCCGGACGCAAGTTCGGTTTTTTTATGTTTTCACATAATCTCACATTTTTCTGTGAAAGTATTCTTCCTTTCTTAAAATAAAATGAAATCAGGTATGAAATTACAAGATATCAAAGATCCTTCGTTTCTGAAACAGATGGATATCAAAGAACTCAAAGAGCTATCCTCTCAAATCAGAACTTTTTTATTGGAAAACATTGCCAAAAACGGTGGCCATCTTTCCAGCAATCTCGGTGTCGTTGAACTGACGATTGCCTTGCATTACTGTTTTGATGCGCCGAAAGACAAGATCTTTTTTGACGTCGGCCATCAATCCTACACACACAAGATTCTAACCGGTAGGGCAAATGAAATGTCGACCTTGCGGCAGTATGGCGGCCTTTCCGGCTTCCAGAAGAGAAGCAAGAGCGTATACGACTGTTTTGAAGCAGGACACTCTTCTACATCTTTGCCGTTTGCCTTAGGCATGGCAGCTGCCAGAGACCTCAATCGGGATAATTATTACATTGTTCCGGTCATTGGCGATGGTGCCTTGTCGTCGGGTTTATCTTTGGAGACATTAAATCAGATCGGCTATCAGAAACACAAGATGATCATTGTCTTCAATGACAACAATATGTCGATCTCCAATAATGTCGGCGTCTTAAGTTCAAGCATCTCCAGACTGCGCAATTCCAAAGGCTACAACAGTCTGAAGGACAACGTAAAGAACGTCATCAAAAAAGGCAAGAATGGTGAAGCCATCATTCAGGGCATTCACGACATCAAGGAAAAGATTAAGGAACCGATCGTTGATTCCGGCTACTTCTCCGAATTTGGTTTTTACTACATCGGACCGGTTGACGGCCAGAACATCAAAGCGATGATCGACGCCTTTGAAACGGCGAAAAAGAAAGACATTCCGGTCGTCGTCCATTGCATCACCTCCAAAGGAAACGGTTATGCCTTGGCAGAAACCGATACGATCGGAAAGTGGCACAACGTGGAACCGTTTGATCTTAAGAGCGGCAAGCCTTTATCTGATGTTCCGGAAGACGAGATTCCTTACAGCAAACTGGTCGCATCTTATTTAGAAGATGAGATGGCACAAAACAAGGACATCGTGGCGATCACGCCGGCCATGGCTTATGAGGCCAGGATGAACCGTCTCTTCTCCCGTTTCCCGGATCGCTGCTACGATGTGGGTATTGCGGAAGACCTGGCCGTTGATATGGCAGGTGGTCTTTCCCTAAGTGGCAAGCTGCCGTTTGTCTTTATTGAATCTTCTTATTTACAAAGAGCTTACGATCAGATCAACCACGATGTGGCAAGAATGAATCTGCCGATGGTGGTTGCGATTGATCATAGTTCTCTGGTTCCAAGAGAAGGGGAGACCCATCATGGCGTCTTTGATATTTCCTTGCTTCGGACCTTGCCGAATGTAGTGGTCTGTGAAGGAAAAGACGCGGATGAGATAAGAGATCTTCTTTATACCGGCCTACGTTCCAACAAGCCGTTCTTCGTCCGTTATCCAAGCGGCAACCTGAAAAAGGGAAAAGAGGATGCCCGTAAGAATATAGAGATCGGCACCTGGGAATACATGCATCAGGTCAAAGATCCTGAACTTTACATTCTTTCCTATGGCAATGCATTGGATCAGATCGCCCGCATCATTGAAGAAAATGAACTTCCGTATTCCTTGGTCAATACCAGATTTATTAAACCGATTGATGAAGCGATGTTAAAAGAAATACTTGAGAAGCAAAAACCGATCTATCTGTATACAAATGATATGATCAAAGGCGGTCTGGGTGATGAGATCCTGGAATTTGCCAACAAAAACCATCTGCCTGTTCAATTGGAAATCATCGGCATCGATGATGTCTATGTCGGCCATGGTTCGGCATCTCAATTAAAGGAAAGCTTAAAAATTGACATCCGTTCTCTTTTCGAAAAGATCGAGAACGATAAAAAATAATCAGATAACAAGCAATTTAAAAAAGAGGATTTCGTTTTAAGAAATCCTCTTTTTATAATTCCTGATTTTTCTTGATGATCAGAATATAGATATGCAGGATACCATAGGCCAAAGCCACGATGGAAATGAAGAGCATGAAGTAGTACATGACGCCTTCATAATGATTGAGATGGGCGTTGTACATGATCGCTGCCGCCAGCAAAGGGGAAGCGATGATGATGGTCCAGATCTCTTTCTGAGAGAGCGATGAAGCCTGACGTATCGCGAAGCTGTCGCGTTTCGGCTTCTTGTAATCATCGATCGTGTTGGCCTTGGACAGGAAATTGCGGTAGAAGATGAAGATGGTACTGGCCATAAACATCAGGGTCAGCAATACCGGTATCAAAGGCTTGCGGTAGATGATGTAGGAAACAACGAAGATGATGAGCGCAATCAGGTAGCCCTGGATATAGCTGACATACTGACCGGCATTATTTTCGTTGATGATATAGGCCTTTTTAGAGAAAAAAGGTGAATAGACCGTTCTTTTTTCTTCGTGATAAATGGAGATCCCGTTGAGGTCTGACGGCGAGATCTTTTTCTTTTTTGAACTCATAAATTCATTATAATACAAAGAAAAAATATGTATTATAATTAACTTGGTATATATCAAAAGAAAGGAAATCTATATGGCTGATATGTTTGATGCAAAGATCGCTTTGTTCCATAAACACGCTGACAGCAGAGATGAAGCACTGAAAATGCTGGCAGATGAGTTTATGAAAAGCGGTGTTGCAAAGGATACTTTTTTTGACGGGATTTTGAGCAGAGAAAATGTCTTTGCGACTGGTTTGACACTCAATAATATGTGTGTTGCCATACCTCACACCGATCCGGAGCACGTCAATCGCACACAGATCGGTTTCATGTCTCTCGATGCACCGGTTGAATTTGTTGAGATGGGCACGGAAGATAAGAAGATCCCGGTAACCATGCTGTTTATGCTGGCGTTAAAGGAAGCACATCAGCAGCTCGATATGCTGATGAAACTGATGGATGCTTTCCAGAATGACGAATTGATGGAAAAGTTTAAGAATGTCAGCGATTTTGATGAATATCTCAAGCTGGTCAAAGAAGCCGGCCTTGATCTGGAGGGGTAAAAAATGTTAGTTACAACGAAAGAAATGTTTGCTAAGTCCAGAGAAAAGGGCTATGCAATCGTCGCACCGGATTTCTGGGATTCCAATTCCTGCAAGACTTATGTAGAAACAGCGGAAGAACTCGGCGTACCGGTCATTCTGAGTTTCGCCCAGGCACACAGTGAAATGCTTTCTGTCGAAGAGGCATATGCTTTGGCAAAATACTATGGCGAAAAGGCAAGTGTTCCGGTAGCCATTCACCTTGACCACGGTCTTGATGTCGAGACGGTTAAAAAAGCGGTTGATCTTGGCTATACATCGGTCATGATCGATGCTTCGGCACAGCCTTATGAAGTCAATGTTGCCAGAACCAAGGAAGTCTGCGATTATGCGCACGCCCATGGCGTTGTCGTTGAGGCAGAACTCGGACATGTCGGTTCCGGCGATGTCATCACTTCCGAAAACAAGGAAGCTTTGCATGACGACAAGAACATCTATACGGAAGTCGATATGGCAAAACGTTTTGTCGAAGAGACGGGCGTTGATTCTCTTGCCGTTTCGATCGGTACCTCACACGGCCTTTACAAAGGCACGCCGGTCATCGACTTTGACAGACTCCACGAACTGCGTGCTGCACTTCCTGTTCCGCTTGTTTTACACGGCGGTTCCGGATCCGGCAACGAGAATCTGGAAAGATGCGCAACGGAAGGTATCTCCAAGATCAACGTCTTTACCGATTTCACAGTAGCTGCCATTGAAGCAACGAAAGGTAAAGATTACATCAACTGGTACAAGCTGATCAGAGATGCCAATGCGGCAATCAAGGAAAAACTGAAATTCTACTTCAAACTGTTCCACACCGGACAGGAATAGCGTATTAAAAGGAGATAAATATGGAAAAAGCACAATTAAGAAGACCTTTCTTCGTATGCAACCCGAAAGCTTATCTTTATGGCGAAGAATCGCTTAAGCTTGCTAAAAAGTGCGAAGAACTTGCAGTAAAGTATGACTTTGATGTCATCTTCACGGCACAGCATGTTGATCTGGCGATGATCGCCAAGGAATGTCCGCATCTGATCGTAACTGCTCAGCATATGGAATCCTTAAAGCCGGGCAGAGGCATGGGCCATATCCTGCCGGAAGCCTTAAAGGCAGCCGGTGTCAAGGCGACATTCTTAAATCATGCGGAAAATCCGATGACTATCAACGAACTGGCCAAGACGATCGAAAGAGCTAACGAATTAGGCATTCTGACCGTTGTATGCTCCAACGAAGAAGCTGATACCAGAGCGATCGCTGAACTTCATCCGGACTGCATGGTTTGCGAACTGACCAGCCTGATCGGTACCGGTACAACGGCCGATGAATCTTATATGAAGGCAACCAACGAGATCGTCAAATCCGTCTCGCCGCAGACTAAGACCTTGCAGGCAGCCGGCATTTCCACAGGTGATGATGTCTATAAGGCAATCAAGTCCGGTGCCGATGCAACCGGCGGTACAAGCGGTATCGTTGCTGCACCGGATCCATATGCGAAGCTGGAAGAAATGTTTGAAGCTCTCGACAGGGCAAGAAAAGATTTCTGCCAGTAATTTGAAAAGGCTTTCATATCGTAATATAATTTTTAGTAAAGGTAATTGTTAATTTCATTGAAAGGAGACAGTACAATGAAACGAATCTTATTATGCTGCGGCACCGGTGTTGCAACATCGACTGTCGTAAACAAGAAGCTTGCTGAAGAACTCAAAAAGAGAGGCCATGGCGGTGATTTTACAATCACACAGTGCAAGGCCGCTGAAGTTCCGGGTCAGTCCTCGAACTATGATCTGTGCGTCAGCACGATTCCGGGTTCTTTCAAGTGCGAATGCCCGTTGATTGTTGCTACGGGTATCATCCTCAACAGAGGCGTCGAAGAGATCTACAACAATATCGAAAAGGCGCTCTGGGGCGAATAATTGGTATTTAACCGGTTCATCCGGTCAAATACGCAGACATGAAGGGGCTTTGTCTGCGAATTATCTTTTAAGATAAGGGAGGTATTTATGCAATTTATTCTTGATTTCTTTGGATTTATCAATGATGCCGGTTCGACCGTAATGATGCCTATCATCATTACCCTCATTGGTTTAGTACTCGGCGCTGGTTTTGGTAAATCTCTGCGTGGTGGTTTGACTGTTGGTGTAGGCCTTATCGGTTTAAACCTTGCGACCGGCTTATTAGGCAACCTGGCTGGTGCCGTTGCTGAAATGTCCGCTCGTTTCGGTCTCTCACTTTCTACCGTTGATATTGGTTGGCCGGCAGCTGCAGCAGCAGCATTTGCTACTCAGGTCGGTTCCTTCATCATTCCGGTATGTCTTTTAGTCAATATCATCATGGTTCTGACTTCTACGACACAGACTGTCGATATCGACGTTTGGAACTACTGGCACTTTGCATTCACTGGTTCTCTGGTTGCTGCCGCTACAGGCTCCGTTCCTCTTGGACTGGTTGCTGCTGTTGCCAACGAAGTTATCGTCCTGGTATTAGGCGATATCACAGCTCCTGCTCTTGAGACGACACTTGGTATGCCGGGTGTATCTCTTCCTCACGGTTTCTCTGCTGCTTATGCCCCTATAGCATTAGTATGTAACTGGGTTATTGAAAAGATTCCTGGATTAAGGGACATCGACTTCAACCTTGAAACTTTACAGGAAAAGATCGGTATCTTTGGTGAACCGGTTATCGTCGGTGCAGTCTTAGGTCTCATTATCGGCTTACTCGCCGGTCAGGATTTCAAGGGCTTCATGACAACTGCAATCTATCTGGCAGCTGCTATGGTTATCATTCCTAAGATGGCTGCTCTGTTGATGGAAGGCTTAATGCCGATCTCTGATGCAGCTGGTGACTTCATGGATAAACACTTCTCCGGCAAAGGAAAGATCTACATCGGTCTGGATAGTGCTGTTGGTGTTGGCCATCCGCTTACCATTGCTTTATCACTGATCTTCGTTCCGCTTTCAGTATTACTGGCCTTCATTTTACCGGGCAACACAGTATTACCTGCAGGCGACTTAGGTACGTTCCCGTTCATGTTCGTTCTGATTCTGCCTATCTGCAAGGGTAACGGTTTCAGAAGCTTGATCACCGGTATCGTATGTATCGTTTTAGGTCTGTACATTGCAACTGCATTAGCTGCTCCTACAACTGCAGTTTGCCATGGCATCGGTTCCTACACAGAAATCGCTTCGATTTCTTCCATCTGTGATGGTGCGAACCCATTGACATTCATTCTCTACAACTTAGGTAAGATGGGTGTTGTTTCCTATGTCGTATTCGCTGCTATCGCTGTTGCGTGCGCTGTCTGGAACGGCATGAGAATCAGAAAAGAAAACAAACAAGCTTAAATTACATCCAAAATGAAAGGGGCTTTTTGCCCCTTCTTTTTATTGAGAAGTTATGAAACAGTACAAATACAAAGAGAAATTCTATAAACTGCGGGTTGTCTATACCGGCTACTTTGTAGCTTTCATCTTTTTGTTTTCTCTTTATTCCTACTACGGATCGCGCAATGCCCTGTGGCTGATGGTGGCTTTGGTTTGTGCCTACCAGTTCTACAACACCTTTGTCTCGCTTTCCAATCCCGAGGAAGTTGAACTCTCGGATAAGGTCTTGTGCTTTAAAGGCTTCGGCAAAACACACAAGTATTTCATCAATGAGATCAAGGATCTGCGCATCAAGGAATTCAGAGGGTCCAAGAAGATCTATCTTCGCGTCAACAAGGATGACTTTTCC
>CADAHV010000022.1:0-24529 GCA_902787775.1 uncultured Erysipelotrichaceae bacterium
AGCGGTTCCAGGGGGCGGACAAGCGGTGAAACCGCTCTGTCCGCCCACAGCGAAGAACACGAAGTGTTCTGAGCAATGGGGGTGCTGAATAGTTACAACATTTTTAAAACAGGAAAGCAGCATTCAGGAGTCAGAAGGAACGGAGGAGACAGAGAATGGACAAAGAGATGAAAGCGTTGAGTTATGACTACCGTATGGATACGGTCAGGATGATCATGAGCGGGGGCGGCGGGCATATCGGCGGCGACATGAGTGAGATGGAGATCCTGATGCAGCTCTATCTTAAGGAAATGAATATCTCTCCGGAAAACCAGAATGATCCGAACCGCGACTATTTTATCCTGAGCAAGGGGCATGCGGTGGAGAGCTTCTATACGATTCTGGGACATAAGGGCTTCTATGACCTGGAGGATGCGATCGCGAGATTTTCTCATTTCGGGTCAGAGTTTATCGGACATCCGAACAATGTGATTCCCGGCGTGGAGATGAACTCCGGATCTCTCGGCCACGGACTTCCGGTGGCGGTCGGCCTGGCGATCGCGGCGAAGATGGACCGGCGTCCGAGCAGGGTCTACGTTCTGATGGGCGATGGCGAGCTGGCAGAGGGAAGCGTCTGGGAAGGCGCGATGTCCGCGCATAATTACAACCTGGACAATCTCTGCGCGATTGTGGACCGCAATCACCTTCAGATCTCCGGGAATACCGAAGATGTCATGAAGCAGGATGACCAGGAGAAGAGGTGGTCCGCGTTTGGATGGAATGTCATCCAGTGTGACGGGAATGACTTTGACGCCCTGGAAGATGCATTTGCGAAAGCGCGCGCACACAAGGGGGATCCGACGGTGATCATTGCCGACACCATCAAGGGAAAGGGGTCACCCATCATGGAGAATAAGGCCGGCTGGCATCATCACCTGCCGAACGAGGAAGAATATGAGCAGATCATGAGGGATCTGAAAGCCGGAAAGGAGGCTGCGATCAATGAATAAGATACCGAACAGGAAAGTCATCTGTGAAGTCCTGATGGAGAAGGCAAAGGAAGATAAGGAGATCGTCGTACTGTGCAGCGATTCGAGGGGAAGCGCGTCCCTGGCCGCCTTCTTCGACGCTTACCCCGGGCAGGCTGTGGAGGTCGGCATTGCGGAGCAGGATCTTGTCGGGATCTCCGCGGGACTGGCCAAGGCAGGAAAGAAGCCTTTTGCGGCCTCTCCGGCATGCTTCCTTTCGACCAGGAGCTTTGAGCAGTGCAAGGTCGATGTCGCGTACTCGAATACGAACGTCAAGCTGATCGGCATCTCCGGCGGCATCAGCTACGGAGCGCTTGGAATGAGCCACCATTCCGCGCAGGATATTGCCGGAATGGCCGCGATTCCGAACATGCGTGTCTACCTTCCGAGTGACCGGCACCAGACCCGGAAGCTGGTGGAAGCGCTTCTTCAGGATGAGAAGCCGGCATACATCCGTACCGGAAGGAATCCGGTCGAGGACATTTACACAGAAGAAAACTGCCCCTTTGAG
The DNA here is from genome assembly GCA_902787775.1 of uncultured Erysipelotrichaceae bacterium. Taxonomy (GTDB): domain Bacteria; phylum Bacillota_I; class Bacilli_A; order Erysipelotrichales; family Erysipelotrichaceae; genus Colivicinus. The sequence continues at coordinate 1,519 of CADAHV010000022.1, forward strand.
ATGGACAGGGCGACCGTTTTAAAAGAAGGAAAGGACATTCTGTTCGTGGCTGCGGGCGAGATGGTCCGGCCCGCGCTGGATGCGGCAAAGCTTCTGGAGAAGGAAGGAATCAGTTCGACGGTTCTCGATATGTACTGCGTAAAACCGCTGGATCAGGAAGCGGTCATCCGGTATGCGCAGCAGGCAAAGGTTGTTCTTACGGTGGAAGAGGACAGCCATGTGATTACCGGAACCTCGAAGGAAGTATTTGACTATTATGGAATGAATGGCGAGGGAATCGCAAAGACGGCAAGAGAGTTTCTGGCATAAGAAAAGAGCAGCTATTCAGCACCCCCACTTACTCGGAACGCTTCGCGCTTTTCATTGTGGGCGGTCAGAGGTGCTTCGCACCTTCGCGCCCCATGAATTCTCAAAAAACGTCCGGTGAGTAAACTCCACAGATGAAGATGACAGAACGGCGGAAAGCGGGATTCTCTCCGGAAACCACGCTTTACGCCGTTTTGTATATGATCCGGTCTGTGCTTTGGCTGCATTGCAATCGAAAGACGGGCTGCAGCCTGCGCCCGTTTGCCTTGCGGCTGCGGGCCGCAGATTCTTACTCGTAAGAGAAGAGCGGCGTGCCGTCTTCGTTCCACCGGACCTTCATCAGCATGGCGTGCCGGTTCGGGTTGTACAGCGGATCGCCTTCGATCTTTGTCTCGGTTCTGGCATGGTATACCATGATGTCATTCCCGTCTTCATCTGTGGTAAAGCAGTTGTGGCCGGGACCATAGATCCTGCGGGAGGCATCTGAGCGAAGAACGGGAGTCCTTTTCTTTGTCCAGGAATTGGGGTCGAGGAGGTCCGCGTTTTCATCAGCGCTCAGAAGGCCTACGCAGTAATCGATTCCGGTCTCGCTGGCGGAATAGGTGAGGAAGATCTTGCCGCCGTGCCGGATGGCAAAGGGCCCTTCGTTGACCCAGAAGCCGATTCTCTCCCAGTCATAGCAGGGCGTCGAGAGAAGAACCTGGGCGGTTTTCAGCTTCCACGGGGATTCCATCTTTGCGATATACAGGTTGGAGATCTTCTTCCCGACGCTCACCTTCTCGGCCCATACATAGTAGCGTTCGCCGCCGGCTTCGAACACGGTTGCGTCCAGGGAGAAATCCGTGAAGGAAAACGGATCGTCATCGGCGCGTTGGATCATTCCCTTTTCCGTCCAGTCTCCCGTCATGGGATCACTGTCTGCACATTCAAGAACATAAGGCCGCAGCGCCCAGATGTCGTCCTTGTCGCTTCCCGCGAAATAGATGTACCACTTTCCGTCCAGGAAATGAAGCTCCGGCGCCCAGATATGGAAGCTCATGATTCCGCTCTCATGCCTGTTCCAGATCCGGATCTCCTCCGCATCCGAAAGGCCCTGGAGGGTCCTGGAGCGGCGCAGCGCGATCCCGTCATATTCGGGGAGGGATGCGGTAAAGTAATAGAATCCGTCTGTGTGGCGGCAGACATACGGATCCGCGCGCTGCAGGATCCAGGGTTCGTTGTAGCGAATGTTCTTATCCATTGAGTATCTCCTCCGGCATATAGTGGATTCTTGCGTGAATCCCTTGTTTGTAGTTTCCGAAGTTCTCGCCGAACAGGGCGAATCCTCCGTTGTGCCCGTTCTGATTATGCACCTCAAAGCGAAGCTTCATCTCGCCGGACGTATCCGGCAGCACCTTGCCATCCACTCCGTCAACCAGCTTCACACCGTCCAGGAAGACTCCTGCCTGGTTGATGACCAGCATCTTCAGGAAGCCATACTGCATCTGCGCGCGGATCCACCACTGCGGCGTATAGAGCCCCCTGCCCCTGCCATCGGAGCAAAAGGAAAGCCAGCGCCCGAGCTTCTGCCCGTTGAGGGAAAAACAGATCTCTGAGCGCGGGTCATCCTCGCTTCCGACCTGCGCGGAGCCGATCTCGAAGCTGAGCGTCAGCTGGACAATCTTCTGGTTTTCCGGCAGCAGGTTCGGGATGCGGTACTCGATATACCCTTCGTGGAACCAGAGCAGTTCGGCCTCCAGCCGGTCCGGAAAGGAGAAGCTGCGGGGCTCGTTCTCCGGACCGATGAGGCCGTCCTTCCCGGCGAGCCCGCAGCCTGCCTGGAAGCTGTAATCGCTGTAATGGCCGACACGGATCTGCGTTTCGTACATCTTCAGATCCCGGTCCTCCATGGAGGGCAGAATGTTCAGAAGGATCTGTTCCTGGGCGAGAGAGCAGACCTTCTGGAGGCCTCTCCCGGAATGGCGGATCTCGACCTTGATCATGCCGCACTCCTCCAGCTTTCTGATATGCGCGGTGAGCGCTCCGTTGGTCAGCCCCAGAGAGGTGGCGAGCTCATTCAGATTCATGGAGCGGTTCTGAATCAGAAGGTGGATGATCTTCATGCGGGCTTCCGACCCCAGCGCGCGGAAGACGGGAAGTCCCTGCTCCAGTCCGTTGATCTCAAGCATGCGCCTCCTCCTTTCCTTCTGTGCTGTACAGAATCCGGAACTCGATGTCCTGGTTATAATTCCCGAAATTCCGCCCGAAGATGGTGAGTCCCCCCACATGAACCGCGGTATCCGGAACTGCCATCCTGAAGTACATCGGCCTCCCCGGGTTGAGGTCCAGATCATCGAGGGAGACGCCGAAGAATTCAGACGCAGACTGATCGGCCAGCATTTTCGTTTGTTCAGGCGCCGAGGAAAATACCTTTTATTCGAAATGGATGATCTCACCATGGTCTCCCATCTTCGCATGGAAGGAAAATACTATATTTATGACAAGAAAGTCGTGCCGGGCAAGCACGACCACGTGGTGTTTGAACTGGATGACGGGCGATACCTGCACTACAACGATGTAAGAAAATTCGGCCGCATGGGGCTGATGGACAAAAAGAGGACCTACATCCGTTTTCATGACCTTGGTCCCGAACCATTCTGGGACAGCTTTAATGCAGACTATTGCCGGAAGTATCTGAAGGAGCGCAAGGCAGAGATCAAGCCGACACTGCTGGACCAGAGCTTTGTCGCCGGTATCGGCAACATCTATGCCGATGAGATCCTCTTTGAAAGTAAGATCCATCCCAAGAGAAGCTGCGATTCCATAAGTGATGAAGAGATCAAAGCCATCATCAGAAATACCCGCAGGATCCTGCGCAAGGCGATCAGAGCAGGGGGAACGACGATCCGTTCCTATACCTCTTCCCTGGGTGTGACCGGTTTATTTCAGATGTCTTTGCGGGCACATGATCAGAAAAAGTGTCCTGTCTGCAAGGGAGAGATCCGAAAGATCAAAGTCGGCGGACGGGGGACCTATTATTGTCCAAACTGTCAGAAGGAGAGCGAATGAGGATTGCGATATCGGGAACCATCGGTTCAGGGAAAAGCACGGTATGCCTGTATTTAAGAGAAAAGGGCTACGATGTTTTTGACTGCGACAAGGTCAATGCGAAACTTCTGGAAAAGGGCGAAGAAGGCTATCGAAGAGTCAAGGAAGCCTTTCCCGAATGTTTTGATGAGGATGGCTTGAATAAGAAGAAACTGTCGTCTGTCGTTTTTTCGGATTTGAGAAAAAAGAAGGCCTTGGAACAGATCATGCATCCGCTGATCCTGAAGGCGATGTTTGACAGAAAAGATGATCCTTTGTTTGCGGAAGTGCCGCTTCTTTTTGAGGCGGGCTGGGATGTCTATTTTGACCACAACCTTCTGGTCGTGACCGATGAAGAGAAACTGATCGAACGTCTGATCGAAAGAGGCCTCAGCAGACAAGAGGCCTATGCCCGTTTAAACAAGCAGATGCCGACAGAGGAAAAGATCAAACGGGCTGATAAAATCATATATAATAATGGTAGTATGGAAGACCTTTACAGGCTGGTTGATGACTGGCTTGAAGAGATATTATGTTAGGAAAAGACCTTTATAAAATAGAAGTAAATGCCGAATTATCCAACGAGAGACTCAGATCTCTGGTTTTTTTCTATGGGCCTTTGATCGGTGATAAAGCGCTTGTCTTATATGAATATCTGGTTTTAAGAGGAAACCGGCCGGTCTTTGAAGAGATCAACGAACTGCTGATGTCGGTCAATCTCTCGATCGATGATTTTGAGTTTTTCTGCATCAAGCTCAATGAATACCGTCTGCTTAAGACTTTGAAGCAGGAGAACCGCTACATCTTTGCGTTAAACAATCCGCTGGAGATCCGCCAGTTTATCAAGGATGACATCATGGTCCGCAACTTCATTCTGAACACCTCCGGCGAATACTTCCGTCAGCTGACGGCAGACATCTATGAAGAAAATGATCACTATGGCTTTGAGGACGTCTCTTCGACGCTGTCTTTGGATACCCTGCAGAACTGGGATAAGGAAGGGGAGTCTTATTTAAAGAAGAAGCCGGAAAGAAACTATGACTTTGACACGATGTTTGATGTCAACGTCTTCTTAAAGGATATCTCTCTGACCTTATTGCCGATGCGTTTCCGTACCAAGGAAAATATGAAACAGCTGGCTTTGATGGCTGATCTGTACAACATCTCCTATGACAAGATGCGCACCTACTTGCCGAAAGTGGCCAGGACCGATTCCAACGAATTCGATTTGAAGGAACTGCGCTATCTGTGCATGAACGCCAAAAGCGAATATAAGAAGGTGGAGAATGACAGCTATGATGTGCCTTGTATCCGCTTCCTGATGTCTTTGCAGGGCGGTAAAGAGGCCACCAACTACGACAAGAAGATCATTTACCGGCTTTTTGAAGACTATCATCTGAGTGCACCGGTGATCAACGTGCTGCTGGAGCACGGCTTGAAAAACTGCAACAATTCATTAATTGAAAACTATCTCTATCCGATCGCTTCCGACTTGCACCGCAACGATGTCAAGACATCCAAGGAAGCCCTGGAGAGATTGTCGAAACCTTATGAAAAGAAGGGCAGAAATGTTGAAAAACCTCCTGTCTATGATGACAGTGCAAATAAGACGATGAGTGCAATGGAAGAGGAAGAACTCCTCAAACTGATGGGCAAGAAATGAAAGACATTGAATTGATATTAAATGATGAACATCTTTCCAAAGTTTCACCGAGTGAGGCTTTTGTTGAAAAGAATCTGGCTACCTTCTTAAAGGTATACCGGGAAAGAAAACTCTGTGAAAACTGTGAGGGTCTTTTTGAATGCAGGCAATCTACCAAAGGAATGCGGAGCGATCTGCGCTTTGATGAAGTGCTGATTCAGGAGATCGAATACTGCCCCTATGCCTTGAAAGTGAAGACAGGGGAGTCCATTTTGCGCAAATACCGCTATTGTGATGTCCCGGCCAATCTGGCTCACATCGATTTAAGCAGCGTTTCCTATACCGAGGAACAGAAACAGCTCTATCTTCTGCTGGCAGCTATCTTATATGAAAAGCGGGAGAAAGGTCTTTATATCTATGGTGATCTGGGGACCGGCAAGACGTATCTGTGTACGGCTCTGGCCAATTCCCTGGTCAAGAAGGGGAAGAAAGTCGCTTTTGTCAAAGTATCCAATTTCTTCAATGAAATGAAATCCTATTTCAGTCAGGATCCGGATATGATCGACAGGAACATTTCCATCTTGAAAAAAGCGGAATATCTCTTCCTCGATGACATCGGCTCAGAGGCGGTTTCCGAATTTGTCAGAGACGACATTCTTTTCAGGGTTCTGGACTACCGTCTGGAGAATAAACTGATGACGATCTTTACTTCCAATCTGAGCAAGGAAGAACTGATGAAGCATTATCAGTATGACCGTAAAGAAAAATCCAATCTCATGAATGCCAGAAGGCTGATGGAGAGGATTGATATATTGAGTGATGATTATGTCTTAGCAGGCAAAAATCTTAGGAGGGAATAAAATGCTGAGAAAGATTGGTGTACTTACTTCCGGCGGCGATTCGCCGGGCATGAATGCGGCTATCCGCGCCGTCACCAGAACAGCAATGGCGAACGGGATCGAAGTTGTCGGTATCCACGACGGCTACAAGGGACTGGTGGAAGGCCTCTACGAGAATTTTGAACGTCATTCCGTTTCTGAAACAATTGACAGAGGCGGCACGATCCTGGGATCGGCAAGACTGCCGGAATTTGTCGATGAAGCGGTGCAGAAAAGAGGCGTCGAAAAACTGAAAGAAAACAAGATCGATGCGGTCGTCGTCATCGGCGGCGACGGAACTTACCGCGGTGCCGATGCCCTGACGAAACTCGGCGTCAATTGCATTGCGCTTCCGGGTACGATCGATAACGATATCGAAGGAACGGACTATACAATCGGTTTTGATACGGCATTGAATACTATCGTCGAATGCGTCGACAAACTCAGGGATACCTCCAATTCTCATCACCGCTGTTCGGTCGTTGAAGTCATGGGCAACCGCTGCGGTGACCTGGCGATCTATTCGGGCATTTCCTGCGGCGCAGAGATCCTGATCACACCGGAGACCGGCTATGATGAGGAAGCAGTACTGGAAAAACTCCGCTATCTGGAGAATTCCGGCAAGAGCCATGCGATCGTCATTGTTTCCGAAAAGGTATGTGATGTCAAAGCTCTGGCTGACAAGATTGATAAGGCGACCGGATTTACCGGCAGGGCAACGATCCTGGGTCATATTCAGCGAGGCGGTTCACCGACCCCGTCCGACCGTGTCTTAGCTTCCCGCATGGGCGCCAAGGCAGTCGAACTGCTGGTTGCCGGTGTCGGCGGCCATTGTGTGGCGATCAAGAACAACGAGATCATCTCGATGCCGATTCAGGAATGCATCTCGATGCCTCGTTCCAATCGTAAAGCTTTCTACAGGCTCTTCGACAGACTGGTCTGATAATAGGGAGATCACAAGATCTCCTTTTTTTGTGGCAAAAAGAAAAGATCCGTTTAGGATCTTTAGTCTCTCTTGGATGCATCGACGTGATTGAGTATGACCGGAATCACGATCGGGTTGCGGTTCGTCTTTTCATAAAGGAAAGGCTCCAAGGTATTTTTGATGCAGTTTTTAAGATCGCCGAAGGTGACCTTCTGACGCATCGCATTGCGAAGGGCGTCATAGACCAGAGCTTCCGCTTCCTTGATCAGCGTTTGTGAATCTTTGAGGTAGACAAAGCCGCGGGAAACGATGCCCGGCTTGCATAAGATCTTGTTGGTTCTGGAATCGATGCAGACGACAACAGCGACCAGACCGTTATCTGCGAGGATCTTGCGGTCCTTGAGGACGGAAGTGGATAAGCCGGAAATGTCATTGCCGTCGACATAGATGGCGTCGGTCTGGATTCTGGTATTGGAACGGTAGACTTCGCCTTCATGAAGAACCAAGGCATCGCCGTTGGCACAGATGAAGCAGTTTTCTTTCGGGATACCGGTCTCCACAGCGGAATCGGCGTGGAGCTTGAGCATCTTGTATTCACCATGCATCGGCATGAAGTATTTTGGCTTGATCAGCTGAAGCATCAGCTTCTGTTCTTCCTTGGAAGCATGTCCTGTGGTATGCAAAGAAGATAAGGCTTTGTTTTCCAGGACTCTGGCGCCGTGGCGCATCAGCTGATTGACGATGCCGCCGATATTGAGGGCATTGCCCGGAATGGCGCTGGAAGAAAAGACAACGGTGTCGCCCGGAATGATCTTGACGTATTTGTGGGAACCGTTGGCGATCCTGCTTAAGGCAGCAAGTGCTTCACCCTGGGATCCCGTACAGATGATGCAGAGTTTCTCCGGCGGGTAGGAATTGACCATTTCCGGCGGCAGGAAGGTGTCATCCGGAACATCGATGGTCTTCATCTGTAAACCGATCTCGACGACGTTTTCCATCGAACGGCCGAAGACGACGACTTTGCGGTCACACTTCTTGGCAGCCTTGATGATCTGTGCGAGACGATTGACGTTGGAAGCAAAGGTAGAAATCAGGATTCTGCCGCTTGTTTTGCGCATGATGTCATTGATTGCGGAAGCGACCTGTTTCTCGGAGATCGAGAAGCCGTCAACTTCGGCGTTTGTAGAGTCTGACATCAGCAAGGTAACGCCGGCTGCACCGATGTAGGCCATCTTCTGATAGTCGGAGTTCTGTCCGACCGGGGTCAAATCGAATTTGAAGTCTCCGGTCTCGACGATCCTGCCGTTAGGCGTGTTGATCAGAACACCCAGGGAGTCCGGGATGGAATGGACGGTATTGAAGAAGCCGATACGGAAGTGATCGGTCTGAATGGCCGAATCTCCGTCGATCTCAATAACCTGGGTATTGGCCAGTCTTCTTCTTTCCGAGAGTTTCTTTTCGATCAGCGCTTTGGCAAAACGCGGCGCATAGATCTTCTTGATCGGACAGGCCAAAAGAAGAAAAGGGATACCGCCGATGTGATCTTCATGACCATGAGTGATGATCAGCGCCTTTACCTTTTCTTTATTTTTGATTAAGTGCGTATAATCCGGAATAACATAATCGACACCTAAGAGTTCGTCATCCGGGAACTTGACGCCGGCATCGATGACAATGATCTCATCGTCATGTTCAAAACAGTACATGTTTTTGCCGACTTCGCCAAGACCTCCCAGGGCATAGACGAGGGTGTCATTTTTCGGGTCATAGTTTGCACCGTTGTAGCTGCGGGATGAAGAAAATTCATCGGGGCTGTAGTGCTTGTTTATATTATTCATTTGTCCTCCATATGCAAATGCAAAAAATCATCTTTTTGAGACCGCATCCATTGTAAAGGACGGACGATCATTATTCAATAACAATCGCTTCCGGATCCCGATAATACGGATCGGCAGTATTGATGTGATCATAGAAGAGGATACCCTTGAAGTGATCCAGTTCATGCTGCAGGACGATCGCCAGATAACCGTCTGCCTTGATCACGATATCTTCATTTTTTAAAGCATCATACGCTTTGACTTTGATCCTGGCGGAGCGGTATACAAGTCCTTCATGTTCATTAACGACGGAAAGACAGCCTTCGCCCGAACTTAAACAGGCTTTTTCAACCGAATTGGATACGATCTTCGGATTGACCAGGGCGTATTCGCAAAGTTTATTTCCTTCTTCGTCCTTGATGATGACCGCAGTCATCTTCTTGGGGATGCCGACCTGAATGGCACTGATTCCGACAGCCGGTCTCAGATTTTCTTTTTCGGCAATTTCCGGAATCGTGGATTCGTCTACATACTTCAGCATCTGCATCAGGACATCTCTGTCTTCATCACTCAAAGGCAAAGCAACATCAGCTGACTTTTTTCTGATCAGCTCGTTATCGTCTTTGATTATAGTATCGTTGTTAATAAGCATAGCATTATTATAATACCATATTTGTTGTGATAAAATGATTTTATGCCAAGAAAGAAAGAAATCACGCTGGGAGATAAACGCGTCGCTTTCGCAGCATTTGCGTTGCTTATATTCGGTTCGCTGATGATCGCATCTGCCGAGATGGGAAACAGTGCCGGTGACGCATCCTATCTGACGGGTGTATTGACAAGACAGGTCGCTTTCTCCTTTGTCGGTATCATTGCCTATCTGATATTGACGAATATGAGAGTGCAGAGAATAGGGCTTATTCCGGCGCTTGCCTTTTATGTCGTAATTGCCGCCGCATTGATCATCTGCCGCTTTTTCGGTCAGATCAACGGCGCCTACGCCTGGATCCCGATCGGATCTTTTGCGACAATACAGCCTTCGGAATTTGCCAAGACTTTTATGATCATTCTGGCTTGCAGCATGATCTGCCATGACCGTAAGGAGAACAACCTTCGTTTCTTCTACGCCTATTGCGGGATGACGGTATTCTATACATTGATCATCCTTGGATGGCAGCACGACCTGGGTTCGGCGGTCGTCTTGTTTGTCATGTCCTATTGCATGGCAATGATCCCCCGCTACAAGGAACTGAAGCATTTACAGTACATCATGACCTGGCTGGTGATCGGTGTCGTAGGTCTTGCGCTGGTCGCCTTAAGTCCACCGGTAACGGAGTTTCTTAAAAGACACGCAGACAACTACATGGTCGGCCGTTTTTTGGCCGCTGCCGATCCGTTCCTTTACCAGTACGATAACGGTTACCATATCATCATGTCGCTGGTCAGCTTTGCCAACGGCGGCTGGCTGGGCTTGGGCTATGGCAACTCGATTCACAAATACATGAACTTCCCGAATCCGTCCAACGACTTTATCTTGCCGGTCATCGTTGAAGAACTGGGTATCGTCGGTTTTCTTGTTTTGCTGGCGATGTATGCACTTCTTTTATATCCGATCGTCGCCGGTTCCCTGCGTTCCAATTCGACGATGGGCAAGGTCACCCTGTTAGGTGTCTTCATGTACTTCATCACCCATTTCATTCTGAATGTGGGCGGCGTCAGCGGTCTGATTCCTTTGACCGGTGTACCTTTGCTGATGATCTCTTCGGGCGGTTCTTCACTGGTTGCTTCGATGGCTTGCCTTGGCCTGGCTCAAAATGAGCTTGTCCGCCTGAGAAAGGAAAACAATGAGGATCATAGCAGGAAAGTATAAGCGCACGCCTTTAAAGACCCTGGAAGGGGAAGACATCACCAGACCGACGCGGGACATGGTGAAAGAGGCTCTTTTTTCCAGCATCATGATCTATTCCGATACAACGCTCCTGGATCTTTTCTCCGGTTCCGGCGCGATTGGCTTGGAAGCGTTGTCCAGAGGAGCAAAGGATGTCACCTTCAATGATGTCAATAAAGACGCAGTGAGGATCATCAAAGAAAATCTGAAAAAGGTAAGGGAAGAAAGGGAAGTCCTGAATCTGGACTATAAGCTCTGTCTTGCCAAAATGGAGGGAAGGCATTTCGACTACATCTATGTCGATCCGCCTTATGCCTTTAAAGAATATGAAAACATCTTTTCTTGCGTTGATGAACATGATGTTCTTAATGAAGACGGGATCATCATCGTGGAAGTCAGAAAAGATACGGTATTACAGGAACAGTATGGCAGTATATCTTTATATAAGAATAAGAAATACGGAATCAATCGGCTTCTTTATTACAGAAAGGATATGAAGGAATGATCAAAGCTATTTATCCGGGTACTTTCGATCCGATCACAGTCGGACATCTTGATGTTATTTTGCGTTCCGCAAAGATCTATGACAAACTCATCGTCGCGGTCATGGAAAACCGGGCCAAGAAGTGCACCTTCAGCAAGGAAGAGAGAAAGCAGATGATCGAAAAGTGCATTGAAGGCCTCGAGAATGTCGAAGTCGTCATCGGCGAGGGTTTGACCGTCAATCTGGCAAACCTCTATGACTGCCGCATCCTGATCCGAGGTGTCAGAGCGGTATCGGACTATGAATCCGAATTGGCATTGGCCACTGCGAACATGAACCTGAATCCGGAGGTGGAGACGGTCTTCATGGTTTCCAAGCCGGAGCTGTCTTTCCTTTCCTCGTCGGTTGCCAAGGAGATCGCTTCCTTTAACGGTGATATCAGCGATTATATCCCGGCACAGATCATCAAAGAGGTCTCGGAAAAGCTGTATCGCTGATATATTAATAAGGATATTAAACAGAAAAGAATTCCCCAAAAAGGGAATTTTTCTTTTTTAGCACTTATTTGTTGACAGTGCTAAACGATTGTTGTATAGTATTTTTAGCAATAGGATGTATAGAGTGCTAAAGGAGGTGGCTGTATGGCATTAACACAAAGAATGGTCGACATCCTCAGGGCCATAGTTGATGAATTCGTATCTACGGCGGAACCGGTTGGTTCCAAAACACTGGTCGATAAATATGGCCTGCCTTATTCCAGTGCGACGATCAGGAATGATATGGCAACTCTGGAATCGCTCGGCTATCTGGAAAAGCCGCACACCTCAGCCGGACGTATCCCTTCCAACAAGGGTTATCAGTACTATTGCGAACATCTTCTGAAAAAGGATATGGATGAGGAAGTCAAATATGCACTGTCCAATATCTTTGACCGCCGTTCTGCCAATATAGAGGATGCGATCAAGGAATCGTGCCGTATCGTTTCGGAGATGACCAACCTCGCTTCCGGCATGTTGGGGCCTGATGCGAGCAATCAGACACTGGAACACATCAAAGTCTTCCAGATCGACCCGAAAACAGCGGTATGCGTGTTTATCACCAATACCGGTCATACCGAAAACAAGACGTTCAATTTCCAGGATGAAGTCACCATCGAAGATATCGAGACCTGTACCGATATCCTGAATGACCGTCTCAAAGGTACACCGATCCACACGCTGCCGGAACGGCTTGAATCATTGAAGCCTGTTCTGACCAAGTCGGTGCAGCGCTTCGAAATGCTGTACAACGCATTTGCCGGGGCCTTCGTGAAGTTTGCGTCGGAGACCTTGTATTTCGATGGTACTTCCAATATGATGTACCAGCCGGAATATGCGGACATCGAAAAGCTGAAACAGCTTACGAAGTTCTTCGATGATTCCAAACTGTTCAGGTCTCTGGTCGATCGTCAGACCGGTGAAAACGACGTTGTGGCCGTTACCCCGAAGGGTACGGAGCTGGTATGGAAGGATGATATCGCAATCGTTTCCAATGAGATCAAGATCTCTGACAACCCGAATGACAACGCCCGTCTGATGGTCGTCGGACCAAGGCGTATGGAATACAGCCGGGTCATCAATCTTCTCGATTTCATCTGTAAAGAGATTGAAGAAATGTTCCACTAGAAAGGAGCTTTATGGCAGATAAGAAAGAAGAAATAAAAGATATTCCCAAGGATGAGGAAGAAAAGCAGGTTCTTAACGAAGAGGAAGAACCAAAAGAGAGTGAAGAGGTAGAAGAGATCGTTGAGGATATCAATGAAGAATCTGAAGTCGAAAAGCTCACCAAACAGCTTGATAAGCTGAAAAATGATTACGCAAGAGCGTATGCGGATACGGAGAATCTGAAGAAGAGACTGACAGCGGAAGCGGAAATGACCCGCAAATACCGTATCCAGAGTTTCGCCAAGGAAGTTCTTCCGGTGATCGATAATCTGGAAAGAGCTCTGGCGACACCGGTTCACGAAAGTGACGAAAGCTTTAAAAAAGGAATTGAAATGACGTACAATCAGCTTCTGACCGCTTTGAAAAACGAAGGCGTCGAAGAGATCGATTGTCTGGATAAACCGTTTGATCCGAACCTTGAACAGGCGATCATGCAGGAAAAGGCTGAGGACAAGGAATCCGGCATCGTCATTGAAATATTGCAGAAAGGTTATGTATTGAAAGACCGTATATTGAGACCGGCAATGGTCAAGGTCAGTGAATAAAGGAGGAAATAATCATGAGCAAGATCATAGGTATTGACTTAGGTACTACAAACAGCTGCGTTTCCGTTATGGAAGGCAAGGAAGCTAAAGTTATCACCAACCCAGAAGGCAACAGAACAACACCTTCCGTCGTTGCGTTTAAAGATGGCGAGATCGTCGTCGGCGATGCCGCAAAAAGACAGATCGTAACCAATAAGGATTCCGTTTCTTCAATCAAGAGGAAGATGGGTTCCAATGAAAAAGTTCATGTCAACAACAAGGACTACACGCCGCAAGAGATCTCTGCGATGATCTTACAGTATATGAAGAAGTATGCGGAAGCATATCTTGGTGAACCGGTCACCAAGGCCGTCATCACCGTCCCGGCTTACTTCAATGACGCACAGCGTCAGGCAACCAAGGATGCCGGCAAGATCGCCGGTCTGGAAGTCGAAAGAATCATCAACGAACCGACGGCTGCAGCTTTGGCTTTCGGTTTCGATAAGACCGATAAGGAACAAAAAATCATGGTATTCGACCTTGGCGGCGGTACCTTCGATGTCTCTATTTTGGATCTGGCTGACGGAACCTTCGAAGTTCTGGCTACTGCCGGTGATAACCACTTAGGCGGCGATGACTTCGATAACGTCATCGTTGACTGGATGGCTGATGAATTCAAGGCTGCCCATCATGGCATCGATCTGAAGGCAGACCGTATGTCTTTACAGAGATTGAAGGAAGCTGCAGAAAAGGCCAAGAAGGATCTTTCTTCCATGGTTCAGACGCACATTTCCTTACCGTTCATTTCTGCTGATGAGTCCGGTCCGTTACACCTGGATATGGATCTGACCAGAGCCAACTTCGATAAGATGACCAGACATCTGGTTGAAAGAACCGTCGGTCCGGTCAGACAGGCGTTAAAGGATGCCGGTTTGACACCTTCCGACATCGATCAGGTATTACTGGTCGGTGGTTCTACCAGAATGATCTCCGTTCAGGAAGCTGTCAGAAATGAATTAGGCAAAGAGCCGAACAAGTCTGTTAACCCGGATGAAGTCGTTGCCATGGGTGCAGCGATCCAGGGTGCTGTATTGTCCGGTGATGAAAACGCCAAAGATATCCTGCTTCTGGATGTCACACCGCTGTCCTTAGGTATTGAAACCTTAGGCGGTGTCATGACTGTACTGATTCCGCGTAATACAACGATCCCGACGCAGAAGTCGCAGATCTTCTCGACGGCTGCCGATAATCAGCCGGCTGTCGATATCCATGTATTGCAGGGTGAAAGACCGATGGCTGCCGACAACAAGACATTGGGCAACTTCCAGCTGACAGGTATTGCACCGGCCAGAAGAGGTGTCCCGCAGATCGAAGTCACCTTCGATATCGATGTCAACGGTATCGTTCATGTCTCTGCTTTGGATAAAGGCACGAACAAGAAACAGGAAATCACCATTACCAACTCTTCCGGTCTGTCTGACGAAGAAATCGACAAGATGGTCAGAGAAGCAGAAGAGAACAAGGCTGCCGATGACAAGAGAAGAGAAGAGATCGAACTCAGAAATAAGGCAGAAGGCTTTATCGCTCAGATCGATCAGCAGCTCGAAACAGACAACCAGAACGTCACAGCCGATCAGAAGGCTCAGGTCAAGGCTTTGCGTGATGAATTACAGAAAGCCCTGGACGAGAATGATTACGATCATCTCAAGACCAAACTCGATGAACTGGAAAAGGCAGCACAGGCCATGAGTGAAGCGATGTACCAGCAGCAGGCAAACAGCCAGGCCAATGGTGCAAACTACGGCGGCTTTGGCGGCAATGGCTCTGCCAATGACAATGGCGGCAACAACAACGATGATGTCGTTGATGCCGATTTCAAGACAAAGTAATCTGAAAAATAACTTAATCAAAAAAATCAAATAGAATGGGAGGTATTATGGCTGACAAGCGCGATTATTATGAGATTTTGGGAATATCCAAATCGGCAAGCGAAGATGAGATCAAAAAAGCTTATCGGAAGTTGGCTAAACAATATCACCCGGATGTAAACAAAGCTCCGGATGCCGAAGCAAAATTCAAGGAGATCAATGAGGCCTACGAGGTCCTCTCGGATCCGCAGAAGAAGGCAGCGTATGACCAGTTCGGCCATGCGGGCATGGATGGATTTAGCGGCGGCGGCTATTCTTCGGGCTTTGGCGGAATGAATATGGATGACCTGGGAGACATCTTCTCTGACTTCTTCGGAGGAATGGGAGGATTCTCCGGGTTCAATTTCGGCGGTTCAGCTTCCTCCAGAAGGAACAGCCCGATGAAGGGCGAAAACCGCTATATGTCGATGGAGATCGATTTTCTCGATGCAGTCCATGGTGTAGACAAGATGGTCAGCCTCACTGTTGACAAGGTCTGTACACACTGTGACGGCAGCGGTGCCGCCAGCAGATCGGATATCGAAACGTGTCCAACCTGCCGAGGCAGCGGCCGTGTCGTAAGACAATCCCGTACGCCGTTTGGTGTCGTTCAGCAGCAGGGCGTATGTCCGGACTGTAAGGGCAGCGGCAAACGCATCAAGAAGATCTGTCCGCACTGCGGCGGTAAAGGCTACAATACCGTCAAGGAACAGGTGGAAGTCACGATCCCGGCCGGTATCAATTCCGGTCAGCAGGTCAGACTTGCCGGCTATGGCGAACGCGGTGAAAACGGCGGTCCCAATGGCGATCTGTACATCGAGATCCGGGTCAGACCGCATAAATACTTCCGCCGTGATGGCAACAACATTCATATCAGTGTGCCAATCTCTTCTGTTGATGCGACCTTAGGAACCGTGGTCGATGTTCCAACCGCCTATGGCGATGTCGAACTGACGATTCCTGCCGGCACGCAGCCGGGTCAGCAGCTCAGGATCAAAGGCTATGGCATCAAAGATCTGCGAACCAAGAACGTTGGTGACCAGTATGTCGATGTCCAGATCGAGATCCCGAGAAAGCTCAGCAGAGAAGAAAAGGAACTCTATGAAAAGCTGGCGAACCGCAAGAAAGAAAGCGTGTTCGATAAATTCAAAAAAACTTTTAAGTAGGGAAACCTACTTAAAAAATTACATAGTATTAGCACTCTTTATGCAAAAGTGCTAAAGGAGGTGAAGATATGAATCCCGAATTAATGACCGAAAAACTGCAGGAGATCCTGATGAAGGCTCTCACCATCTGTAAGGAGAATCAGAATCCGGAATTGAGTTCTGAGCATATGATGGCTGCGTTCTTGAATGAAGCGGATATCGTTGAACTGCTCAACGGTTTCAAGACAGATGTGCGAAAGCTGATCTCGATCAATGATTCCTATCTGGACAGACTGGTGCGAAGCGATTCATACGAAAATCCGACTGTCAACCGCTATCTGGCTACTTCCTACAATGAAGCGATGAACAAGTCCAGACAGCGTAAGGATAAGTACATTTCGATGTTTGATATGTTTATCGCTACACTGTTCAACCAATCTTCCGTCTGTGAAGAAATGCGAAAATACTGCGGGTTTTCCCGCACTGATATAGAAGACAAATATTCCAAAGAAAGGGGTGCTACGATGATCAACAATCAGGAAGATGAAAACAACCTCAATCCTTTAAAGAAATACGGCAGAAATCTGGTCGATGATGTAAGGGCCGGCAAGATCGATCCGGTCATCGGCAGAGATGATGAGATCCGAAGAGTGATCGAGATCCTTTCCCGTAAGACCAAGAATAATCCGGTCCTGATCGGTGAACCGGGTGTCGGTAAGACGGCGATCGTCGAAGGACTGGCATGGCGTATCTTCAACAATGATGTGCCGCTTGGTTTAAAAGACAAAGATCTGATCGAACTTGATATGGGCTCTTTGATCGCCGGGGCGAAGTACCGCGGCGAATTCGAAGAGAGATTAAAAGCGGTCTTAAAAGAGATCGAGAATGCCGACGGCAAGATCATTCTGTTTATCGATGAGATCCACAATCTGGTCGGTGCCGGCAAGAGTGAAGGGGCAATGGATGCCGCCAACCTCTTAAAGCCGATGCTGGCAAGAGGAGAGCTGCGCTGTATCGGTGCAACAACTTTTGACGAATACCGCAAATATATTGAGAAGGATTCGGCTTTGGAAAGACGATTCCAGAAAGTTTCCGTCGATGAACCGAGCGTCGAAGATACCGTCTCGATCTTGAGAGGCTTGAAGGACCGCTTTGAGGCCCATCACGGCGTCAAGATCAAGGATGATGCGATCATCGCTGCGGCAACGCTTTCCAACCGTTATATTACCGATCGTTTCTTGCCGGACAAGGCAATCGACCTGATCGATGAAGCCTGCGCTTCCACACGTGTCGAGATGGATTCCAAACCGGCACAGCTGGATGAACTCTCCCGCAAGATCGATACTCTGGAGATCGAAAAAGTCTCATTAAAGAAAGAAGCGGAAGATGAAAAGGCAGCGAAACGTCTGGAAGAACTGGAAAAAGACCTGGAAGAACTCAAAGAGAAAAAGAGTCTCCTCGATGCCCGCTGGTTAAAAGAAAAGGATGACCTGGGCAAGGTCAAGGAAGCCAAGGAGGAACTGGAAAGAGCCAAACTGGCGATGTCCGAGGCGCAGAAGAACGCCGATTACGAGAAAGCTTCCAAACTGCAGTATGAGACGATCCCGAACCTCGAGAAAAAGATCAATGAACTTTCAGCAAACGAAGAAGGCAGAATGTTGTCGGAGATCGTCGATGAGCAGTCCATTGCCAAAGTCGTGGCAAAGTGGACACACATCGATGTATCCAAACTGATGTCTTCGGAAAGAGAAAAGCTCTTACATCTGAAAGATAAATTATCCATGCGGGTGGTTGGTCAGGATGAAGCACTGGATCTGGTTACCGATGCCATATTGCGTTCCAAAGCCCAGGTTTCCGATACCAACCGTCCGATCGGTTCCTTCCTTTTCTTAGGTCCGACCGGTGTCGGTAAAACGGAAGTCGCCAAGGCTTTGGCCGAACAGCTCTTTGATGATGAATCCAAGATCGTCCGAATCGATATGTCCGAATACATGGAGAAGTTCTCCGTGTCGCGTCTGATCGGCGCTCCTCCAGGATACGTCGGTTATGAAGAGGGTGGTCAATTGACCGAAGCGGTCAGAAGAAAACCGTATTCGATCGTCTTGCTCGATGAGATCGAAAAAGCCCATCCGGATGTCTTTAATATTTTGTTGCAGATACTGGATGACGGACGTATCACCGATTCCAAGGGCGTGACGGTCGATTTCAAGAATACGATCATCATCATGACGTCGAATCTGGGCTCCGAATATGCCTTTGAAAAGGATCAGGACCTCAAGCGCAAAGAGTATGAGGATATCATCCGCATGACCTTCAAACCGGAATTCATCAACCGAATCGACGAGATCGTCATATTCAATCCGCTGGATGCCAAGATGATCGTCAAAGTAGCGGAAAAGTTCCTGAATATCTTAAAGAAACGTTTGGCAGAAAACGATGTTGAACTCAGCGTCAGTGACGAAGCGATGAAGAAGATCGTCGAATGCGGCTTTGATGAGACATACGGCGCAAGACCGATGAAGCGTCATATTCAGAGATCGATCGAATCGCTGGTTGCCAAGTTCTTACTGGAAAACTACGATGCGAAAAAGATCGTTGTCGATGTCGAAAACGGCGACTATATCGTAAAACGCACTGATGAATAAGCATAAGCAGCCTCTTGAAGGCTGCTTTTTTGCATAAAAAAAGAACTCATCCGAGCTCTTTGCAAGATCTGATCCCTATCAGAAGATAGGAGATTAGATCTTTTTCACATTAGCAGCTTGAGGGCCTTTTGGACCATCGTTGACATCATATTCAACGGCCTGACCTTCATCTAAGGTCTTAAAACCATCCACTAAAATTGCTGAAAAATGTACGAATACTTCTTTGCCGTCATCTCCAGTGATAAAGCCATAACCCTTAGCAGCATTAAACCACTTAACCTTACCTGTCATAAATCCCCTTTACTAGCAAAAAAATTCTATATGCAATTTAATCTTAAAATAATTTACAATTGAATGCAATTATTTTCATGAAAAAAGTACCATTCAGTATAAAATTGGTACCATCAGGTATGAATATGATACCTCATGGTATGGAATAAGTACTATCAGGTACAAATATAGTATTGTTCGGTAATAAGAAAAGGACTGCGTTTCGTTTTCTTTTCTTCGGTTATAATAGTTTTATGAAATATCCTGATTTTATAAAGAAAGGCAGCCGGATCGGCATTTGCGCACCGAGCGCCGGTGTCGGCAAGAAGCTGGAAGAATTTGAACTTTCCAATGAAGTGCTTGCTTCAAAGGGCTATCGCATAAAAGAGACGGCTTCGGTACGGGTCAACAATGAACGTTCCGCCAGTGGCAAGAAAAGGGCGGCTGAGCTGGATGAACTCGTCCAGGACAAGGATGTCGATATGATCCTTTGTGCAGCCGGCGGTGATTTCATGCTGGAAATGATGCCGTATGTGAACTTTGATCATATCCGTGAAAATCCGAAATGGATCTGTGGCATGTCCGATCCGACCAATCTTCTTTTCCCGGTCACCACGATGCTGGATATCGCAACGCTCTATGGCACAAACGGCGCGGGTTTCACCTACGATCGTTCCAGACCGCAGTCGACCTTTTTCCGCTACGCCGAAGGGGACATTGTCAAACAGAATTCCTATAACCGCTACATCACTTTCCTGGATATGATCAATGAAAATCATGTCTACTATCCGGTGAAGTGGCAAAGCAAGAAAGAGGAATTACAGATTGAAGGACGTCTGATCGGCGGTTGTCTGGAATGCATTGAAAAGCTGATCGGTACCAGATTCGATCATGTCAACGAGTTCATCGATCGCTATAAGGATGATGGCATCGTGTGGTTCCTCGATGTCTTCAATATGTCTTCCTACAATTTCTATCTGACCTTGTTGCAGATGGAAAATGCAGGCTGGTTCCGTCATTGCAAGGGCATACTGATCGGCCGGATCTGCTTCCCGAATGTGGAGGATCCAAAGCTTGACTATATCAAGGCAGCCGATAAGGTCTTGAAGAAGATCCCACACATTTGCGAGATGGACATTGGTCACACCACACCTTATATGACACTGATCAACGGCGCTTTGATCGATGTGCGCTACAAGCAGGGAAAGGGCTCTATTGCCTTCAAATTAAAATAGGACTTGCGTCCTATTTTTCTTTTTACTGTTTGTTTACGTAGCTTACAAGATCGTTGTAGAAGTCCTGTATATCGCTCTTTTTCGTTGCCCAGGAACAGACGAAGCGAACGATCGTATGATCCTTGTCATAGGGTCCCCATTCGGTTACTTCATAGTTGGTCTTGATGCGTTCGTAGAGGCGGTTTTCCAGGATCGGGAAGATCTGGTTGGTTGGCGAATCGATATACATCGGAATCGAGAACTGGGTGAAGATGTATTTCAGGGCCTGGGCCATGATGTTGGCGTTGCGGGCGTTGTCGAAGTAGTCTTTTTCTTCGAATAAGGCTAAGAACTGTACACCCAGCAGTCTTCCTTTTGCCAGCATCGAGCAGTGCTGCTTGATCAGATAACGGAAGTCCGGCTTGAGTTCATCGTTTTTGATGACCATCGCTTCGCCCATCAGCGCACCGTTTTTCGTACCGCCGATGTAGAAGATATCGGTGAGGTCACAGATGTCTTTCAAAGTCAGATCGTTGCCCGTGGCAACTAAGGCGTTGCCAAGTCTGGCACCGTCAAGATATAAATATAAACCGTATTCCTTGCAAACATTGGAAATGTCGGTCAGTTCCTTTTTGCTGTAGATCGTGCCGAATTCGGTCGCGTTGGAAACAAAGACCATCTTAGGCTTGACCTTGTGTTCATCGGTGTGTTCCGACATGACGGTGCGGATCTCTTCGGCAGTGATCTTGCCGTCTTTTCCTTTGACCGCAATGATCTTGTGGCCGGTTGCTTCCACAGCACCGGTCTCATGAACGTTGATGTGACCGGATTCCACGGCGATGACCGCTTCGTGGGAGCGCAGCATGGAGATTGCCACGACGTTGCATGGCGTACCGCCGGTAATGAAGTGAACATCGACATCTTCGTGTTCGATCACGCGTTTGATGAGATCTGCAGCAGCCAGACAGTATTCATCCATGCCGTACCCGGCGGATTGAACGTTGTTAGTCTGGATCAGGGCACGCAGTACTTTCGGACAGGCACCCTCGGAATAATCGTTCGCAAAAGAATACATGTTGTTAACCTCTCTTCCTAATTATAACAACCTCACAGTCTTTCCGTCTTTGATAACGACTTTATTTTTGATCAGCTTGCTCAAAAGGCGGGATAAGGTTTCTCTTCTGATAAATAAGTCATCGGCCAGATCGGAAACAGAGCTGTAAGTAATCTTGTTTCCGTTTTCGCGCAGGTAGGTGATGAAGCGCTCCTGCGCCGAATCGATCGACAGAAGGCGTATGCGGCTGTGCAGCCGCTTGCCGGAATCGGCCTGGATCTGCAGATAGGCGAGAAGAAAATCGGTGTTTTCTTCCAGAAAACCGATCAAAACATCTTTTTTAATAAGGATGATGCCGCTGTCGCTTTCGGCAATCACATCACCTTTGTAAAAAGGCTGTGACGAAAACAGAAGATTGTTTCCGAACATGTCATCTTCCTTTAATCGGTTATAGATGATGGGGTTTCCGTTTTCCGGGTAGGAAGTAATGAGCAGCTTGCCGTATTTGACGATGCCGATCTCTCCGCAGCGGTCATTCTCATAAAACAAAGTTTCTCCTTTGCGGAGTTCCTTATAGATCAGTCTTTCTTTTTCTTTCTCATTTAAGAGGGCAATAATGTTCATTTTCCGTGATCCAGGTCACATATTTTTACATTTCTATTATATATAATATTCTTCTGTGAGGTATTGGAAAATGAAAAAAGTATTACTTATCTTAGCTGTCCTTCTCATGCTTTGCGGCTGTGGTGCCCAGAAGCAGGAAGAGACGGTTCCCGAAACAGTTGTTGATCCTTCGACGCTGACAATTGTCACACCGAAGGGCGCTCCGGTCTTGGCTTTCTATGACCAGATCGAAAACGCAAACTACACACGTGTTACTGCTGATGCCATCTCCGCTTTATGGACCGGCGATCAGTCTCCGGATGTTCTGGTCGTTGACCTGACCAGTGGTGTCAAGGCCATTGAAAACGGCGCAGAATACAAGCTTGCGGCCATCATCACCTTCGGTAACTTCTATCTGGCTTCAACCGGCCACGATGAAAACGAAACAATGGATGCTGACGACAAGGCTAACGACCCTCTCCAGCTTCTTGTTGATGACCTCTTCACAATCTCAGGCGGTTCTGACACAGTAGACGGCCCTGCAACAATGGTAACATTGAACCTCTTCGGTTCATTCGTTGTTACAAACCCTTCTGTATGTGGTGTTGGTGAGTTCTACGGTTCTACAGACTTTGCTTGTGCTTAATCTGTAGCATGATAAAATATCACGCTATCGTGATATAAAATTGATGGCGTATAGGCTCTTTGCTTGTACGCCATTTTTTTTAAGGAGAAATAATTATGAGTGGTGATTTCCATGACGCTAACTACAACGTTACAAAAATCCGTACAGAAGACGGAGAAGTTGCAGAACTTGAACTCAACAACAAGAAGGTTGCTCTTGCCGGTGATGTAAAAATTGAAAGCAAAAAAGAAGTAACAATCAAGGTGAGTGAATACACAGAGCCTGTTAAGCGGAAGATGCAGGCTTGGGATGGTA
>CADAHV010000023.1:0-20508 GCA_902787775.1 uncultured Erysipelotrichaceae bacterium
ACACCCTTGGTGTTCGACTAGTGGTTGACCACTGCGATGATAATCCCCACGATGGACTTTCACCATCAAGATATATGCCATGCCCGGCACACCGAAAAAAGCCGCCAAAAGGCGGCTAAAATCCATCTTAAGATTCTTTCTGAATGACGTCGGTGAGCTCGTGCTGGAGCTGTGTCTCGATACGGCGCAGTTCGTTTTGCGCTGCAAGTCTCTTTTCTCTGCCTTCAGTCTGAATACGCTTGACTTCTTCCAGAGTTTCAATGAGCTTCTTGTTGGTCTCCGTGAGCGTTTCGATATCGACGATGCCTCTTTCGGATTCCTTGGCTGTCTCGATGGTTGCCATCTTGAGGGCTTCGGCATTTTCCTTCAGCATCTTGTTGGTCATCTCAGAAACTTCGTTCTGGGCCTTGACTGCTTCCTTGGAGTGAGCGATACCTAAGGCAATCAACATCTGTGACTTCCAAAGCGGAATCGTGTTGACCAGTGTGGACTGGATCTTTTCCGTCATCAAAGTGTCGTTGTTCTGGACCAGACGGATCTGCGGTGCCATCTGGATGGAGACCATTCTGGTCAGTTCCAGGTCATGGAGCTTCTTCTCGAAACGGTTGATTGCTTCGGAGAGGTCATTGGCAGCCTGGGCATCTTCCGGCAGACCGGTTTCTTCTGCCTTCTTTAAAGCAGCCGGCAGGTCATTCTTCTTTATTTCATCAAGTCTCTTGTAACCGGCCAGGATGTACATGGTCAGTTCCTTGAAGTTCAAGAGGTTCTTTTCATACAGCTGATCGAGAAGGGAAATATCCTTCATCAGAGTGATCTGATGATTCTCCAGGATCTTGACGATCTTGTCAACATTGGAATTTGCGCTGTCATATTTAGCCTTGACGTCATTGATCGAGTTGGAAGACTTCTTAAAGATCTTCGTAAAGAAGTTGTCGTTCTTGTCATCAACTTCAAAGTTTCTTAACTGGGAAACCAGGTCCAGGAGGGTATCACCGACCGTGTCGATGTCCTTGGTACGGACGTTCTTTAAAGCAGTGTCGGAGAAATCAGCGACCTTGGACTGGGCCGTTGCACCATACTGTAATACCGTATTGGTCTCCATAATGTCGATCTGCTTAGCGAAGTCATCGACCATCTTCTTTTCGTCTTCCGTCAGACTGGAATCATCCAGTTTCGCATAACCGACGACATCGGAAACCGGAACGTTCGCGTGTTCCTGTACCGTCTCCTTGCTTTCTTCTGTTACGACTTCTTCTTCAACTTTCTCTTCACCGAGTGTCAATACGATCTTATCTTCATTTTCAGCCATAATGTCTTCCTTTCTAGTCTTCTATGACATCCATTATTTCTAATATTCTGTTGAGATCTTCAATATCAGTATACCTGATTGTAATGCTCTTGTTTCCGATTTCGACCCTGGTCGCAAACTTTTTGCGCAGGCGGTCTTCCACGTCCAGGGTAAAAGGATCTTTTTTCTTTTCTTCTTTGCCTTCTTTCGGCTTCTTGCCACTGTCTTCCTTCTTGGTTGTGAGCTTTTCCAGCTCTCTGACCGAAAGACCTTCTTTCACGGTTTTCTTGGCCACTTCGATGATCTTATCTTCATCATCTAATGCCAACAAGGTTCTCGCTTGGCCATAGGAGAGCTTTCCTTCGGCAACCATCTGCTTAACTTCATCCGGTAAGCTTAAGAGCCTCAACATGTTGGCTACATTGGTCCTGGACTTGCCTAAGCGTTTTGCCAGCTGATCTTGCGTATAATTGAGCTTCTTGATGAGCTGCTGGTAGGCGCTGGCCTCTTCGATCGGCGTGAGATCCTTACGCTGAATGTTTTCCAGCAAGGAGATCTCCATCATTTGCGTATCATTGAAATCCACGATGATTGCCGGAATCGTTTCCTTGCCGGCCATCTTGGATGCACGCAAACGCCTTTCGCCAGCCACCAGTTCATAGCCGCTTAATGACTTTCTGACCAGAATCGGTTGGAAGACGCCGTTTTCCGCAATGGACTGGGCGAGTTCCTTTAAGCCGTTTTCATCAAATTCCTTACGCGGCTGATAGGGATTGGGACGGATCTCCGAAACCTTGAGTTCCGATTTGCTGCTGTTATTTTTCTCCGCGTTTTTCTCGATATCGTCCAGGAAGGAATCGATATTCTCGCCGAAGATCTGGTCTAAGCCCTTGCCGAGTTTCTTCTTTCCTGCCATCTTAATCCTCCGCCGCGTTGGCAATCACTTCCCTGGTCAAAGCGACATAGGCTTTGGCACCCTCGGAAGTAAGGGCGTAGTCATAAATGGACAGCCCCACACTCGGTGCTTCGGAAAGCTTGATATTGCGCGGAATGTAGGTCTTGTAGGCCTTTTCCTTGAAATGTTTGCGGATTTCCTGACCGACTTCTGCCGACAGGTTGGTGCGGGCATCATACATCGTCAACAGGACGCCTTCGATCTTCAAGCTCGGATTAAAGAGCTTCTGGACCAGACGGATCGTCTGTAAGAGCTGGGTGATACCTTCCAAAGCGTAGTATTCGCTCTGTACCGGGATCAAAACGGAATCCGCTGCCGTCAAGGCGTTGGTGTTTAACAAGCCCAAGGAAGGCGGACAGTCGATGATGATATAGTCATACCGATCCTTGATCGGCTCTAACGCATTCTTTAAAAGCTGTTCGCGGTTCTCTTCGATCTTCGCCAGTTCCAGGTCAGCACCAGCCAGATTGATGTTGGCCGGTAACAGATCAAGCGGCGGTTTCTGCAGTGATTTCAGGCATTCCCTGACATCGGTATCATTGAGAATCGCATCGTAGACCGTCAGGTCTCTTAAACCGACCCGATGGCCGACACCCTGGGTTGCGTTGCCCTGCGGGTCAAAGTCGACCAAGAGGACCTTCTTATTGAGGTATGCCAGTCCGGCAGCCAGATTGATGCTGGTGGTCGTCTTGCCGACGCCACCCTTCTGATTTGCGATCGCTATCGTTCTTGCCATAGAGTCCCCCTATTTCTTCATCCTGATGACGATCTTGACGTTGTCATCGTATTCAGTTACCTTGAGATCCGCATCGATGCCGGACTTCTTACATAATTCGTAAGCTTCCTTGATCGTATTGACACCGATCTTCAGGTTATTGGAAACGCCCTTGCTGTGATGGGTCTGGGTCAGTTCCCGGATATATTCTTCCGTCTTAGAGACGTTGTATTGGCGATTGGTAATGGTCAGATAGACTTCTTCCAGCTTGTCTTCCGGCACATTCAGTAAAGCTCTGGCATGGCGTTCGGTGATCGTTCCATGGGAGATCGCCTGCTTGATGTATTCCGGCAGTTTCAAAAGACGAAGCTTGTTGGCAACCGTTGATTGTCTGTAGCCTAAGCGCTTGGCCAGCTCGTTCTGGGTCAGGCCTTCCGAAGACATGATCCGGCGCATGGCCATGGCCTGTTCGATCGCATTGAGATCTTCTCTCTGTAAGTTCTCAATCAAAGCCAGGTTAGCTGATTCTTCATCGGAACTTTCCATGATGATCGCTTCGATGTCACTGGCGCCATTTAATAAAGAAGCGCGGTATCTTCTTTCACCGGCAATCAGTTCGTATTTATCGCCGTTTTTACGTACAGTAACCGGCTGAAGTAAGCCATTCTGCTTGATGGACTCCGCCAGCCCCTTGATCGAATCGTCATAAAAATCCAGACGCGGCTGGTTCTTATTCGGAATGATCTTATTTAATTTGATTCTTACTATTTCTTTTTTCATAATGGACTCTTTTTAATTATATTATATTTCCTAGGATATTTTAACGGGGTAGAACGGACTTTCCGGAAATAACTGATCACCCTTTGATCCCCGTTGAGGATCGCTTCATCATGGATGAATTCGACCGCAAAGCCCATGGTCGAAATGGCCTTTTCCGCCTTTTCAATCTCATTACGGCCGTCTTTGCCACGCATGCAGATGAAATAGCCATCCTTTTTCACCATGGCACCGCAGACCTCAATCAGGCCATTGAGATTGGAGACTGCCCTGGCAGTCACATAATCATAGACCTCCCGATGACTTAAGGAATGATCTTCACCCCGTTCATTGACCACCTCAATGCCTTTTAAAGCCAGTTTTTCGATCAATGATTCCAGGAAGACACAACGCTTATGTAACGGTTCGATCAATACGACATGAAGGTCGGGAAAGACGATCTTAAGCACCACGCCGGGAAAACCCGCTCCCGTGCCGACATCCGCCAAAATGCCCTTCAAATCGCCGTTTGCGGCCAATAAAGAATCATAGAAGTGCTTATCCAGCACCTCTTCGTATTCGGTAATCGCCGTCAGATTGATCTTTTCGTTATATTCTTTGAGATATCCGGCATATTCATCCAGCTGCATCCGCATCGTCTCATTTAGTGTGATGCCTCTGTCCTTCAATGCCTTTTCCAGTGTTTCAAACCCCATACCACAATTATACTGAATGTCAGGACAAAAAAGATGCCTAATTCACCAAAGGGTCTGCATCAACAAAAGTACTATGAAAAAGAAGGAGCGGCTGCTTCCTTCTTCTTAAAGATACAGTTTCAATTTCCTTTCGGAACGGACGATCGAAAACTCATTATCGAAATTTCCCAGGTATTCTCCATCCACATAGATGCCGGCATCTTCATGGTTGACGCCGATGGTGATGGCCTTATCATCCGAGATGACATGGGGGTAGTTCTGCGCATGGGCGCAAACGCAGGTGATGCCGATGGCCCTCAGACTGCCGTCGATGATCGGACCGCCGGCCGAACGGTTGTAGGCGGTGGAACCGATCGGGGTAGTGATGATGACCGCATCGCCTCTGACCTGGTAGAGTCTTCGTTTATTGACATAGACCGTAAGATCGGCGGTCTTACCGAAATTGGTCTTGGCAATGATGACATCATTCAACGCTTCATAGACCTTGCCGCCGTATTCTACCTGCAAGAGGGTACATTCCTCCGCTTCGCAGGATAAGACCTTTTCATCAAAGTCGTCGATATCTTCGATATTCATCGCACAAAGATAACCCAGACGGCCGGCATTGACGCCGATCAGCGGCTTATCCGCTTCAAAGGCAACCTTGGCCGCCTTCAAAAGAGCACCATCGCCGCCCAAAGAGACGACCATGTCGCAATCCTTGGCAGATAATGAGGAACGGTCTCCCTTTTCGGCAATCTTATCGCTTAAGTCCTTGGACATATAGCAGGCATGACCTTTTTCTTCCAGTTTGGAAACGCAGATCGTCGCCTGTTGTATCTGCAAAGCCGTAAAACCGTTGGCACAAAGATAAAGTTTCATATTTGTTTCTTTCTTATTCTTATCGTACTATTTTTTTCCTTTTCATGATACCAAAACCGCATCGATAAAGAAGAATCCTCTTTCTCTGTCATCCCTTTTCCATTTCGTGATTTTTTTAACAAATGATTTGCATTTCGTGATATAATTGAGCCTGTCAGAGAACTATGAATGTGTTTTTAAGAAGTGTATTCCCTTAACCGCATTTCTTAAAATATGAAAGCAGTACACCCGTACTGCTTTCTTTTTTTCTACAGTTTTTCCGTAAACTCTTTCGCAAACTTCTTATAGTTTGCGATGGTTTCATCGCACCACCGATCAAAGTCTTCATCTATCGCACCACCGATCAAAGTCTTCATCTTCCTTTTTCTCTTCCGGGTGGCTGTTCATATAGGTTACATAGCGTCTTGCCCCTTCTTCGATATCGATTTCCGGAACAGCGTCTTTGGCGATCTCTTTAATCTTTGTGATATCGAAGATACAGGAGAAGTGCTTGTCACCATGCATCGTCGAATGAAAATCATAGGTCTTTGAGGCGTCCAGCAGATACTCGGAGATATAGACCGGTTTGTATTCGACGCCCAAGGCTTTCGCCAAAGCCTGGTAGATCATATCCCAGGTGTAAGGACGCGGATCCATGATCTGGTAGATCTCGCCGATCGTCTTTTCATTGCCGATGAGTGGCATGAAGAATTTGGAAAAGTCTTCTGCGTGCGTGCAAGCCCATAAGTTCTGGCCATCGCCATGAACGATGACTTCCTTGCCCCGAAGCATTCTTGACGCGACTGACCAGTAGGTCTTGCCTTTAATCGAAAGCGGATAACGGCCATCGGAGTAGGTCTGGGTTGGCCGTACAATGGTCACCGGGAAGCCTTCCGCCTGTGCCTTTAAGAAGATCTTCTCGCACTCTTCCTTGTCCCTTCCATACTGGTAGTAGGCATTGCCATACGGCATTGTCTCATCCACCAGGCAGGACACCGAATGATTTAAGACACAGACCGTGGAAATAAAGATGAACTGATCGCACTTTCCTTTAAACAGGTCGATCCGATCTTTTGCCTCTTCCGGCTTCATGATGATGAAATCGATCACCGTGTCAAAATGAAGATCCTGAATCAGTTTCTTTACTTTTTCCGTCTCGTTTCGGATATCGCCGATCAGACGTTCTACCTTATCGCCAAACTTGTCTTTCCTTTGCCCGCGGTTCAACATGTAGAGTTTCACATCCGGATCGTTTGCCAGCTTTCTTGTGATCGGCGAAGAGATCGTTCCCGTACCGCCGATGACCAGTACTTTCTTCATAGTCCTCCCTTTTAAAAAAGTCCTACAGTTTCCCGCAGGACTTAACTTGTTGCTTTTAAAAATCGATGCGCTTGAACGGTTTGACGTCCTTGACGGCCTCTTTAGCAGAGATGCGGACCTCATCGTTGTCTAAGTCGATCAGGATATAGCGGTCATTGCCCATACCCAGTTCCTTCATATAAGACAACTGACGGAAACCATGTCTGGACTGCATTCTTTCCCAGAGGTCGTGGTTCTGTTCAGCGGTCATCGCATGAATCAGGTCAACACTGGCGGTATCGATCGCACAGATATCGGTAGAAGCCAGGATTCCGACGTTTGGTGTGACGACCGGGGCAGCCGCGACACCTTCACAGTCGCAGGAAACCGACATATTGCGCATGACATTGACATAACAGACATGCTTGCCGAAGAAATCGATCGTCGCCTTGGTGGATTCAGAGATCTTCTCCATCAGTTCTTCCTCGGCAACCGACCACTGTCCTTCGCCTTCCCTGGAGTGGATCATCTTCTTGCCGATGTGGCCATCGGCGCAGCCGATACCGATGTTCTTGTTGGAACCGCCGAAACCGCCCATGGTATGGCCCTTGAAATGAGTCAGGGTGAACAGGGAATCATAATTCGTCATACTCTTACCGACGGTCATGTGATCAAACCACTTGCCGCCTTCGACCGGTAAATCCGTTGTGCCTTCCGCATCGGTGATGTCCACCGGGCAGAAAGTCCAGCCGTTGACTTCCAAGGTCTTGCGGTGCTTTTCCGTCGTGTCACGGTCACCTTCGTAATAGGTGTTGGTCTCAATGATCGTCGCATTCTTTAAGGATTCGGAAGTCTCCATGACTTCTTTTACCCAAGCAGCCGGTGTGAAGTTCGGACCGTGCTGTTCGCCGGTGTGAAGCTTGACTGCTACCTTGCCCTTGATGTGCTGATTGACCTTTTCATAGGCCTTCTTGATCCCTGCAGGGGAGATATCACGGGTAAAGTATACGATAGATTCATTTCCTTTACGATCTTCAAAAGGAACATAGACGTTGCCGCCTTTTGCTGCTTTGACTTCTGTCATATTTTGTTCTCCTTAATTTACACCTAGATTATATCATCAATCCTTTGATTCTCCCCTTCTGTCGCCCAAAGAAAAAGAGGAAACAGTTTCCTCTCTATTTTGTCTCTTTACGGACCAGTTCACGGTAGATAAAATCCGGATGATCCTCTTCACATACGATATCCCAATCTGCCAGATCGAAGTTGTCAAACCAGGTGTCAACTTCGTAAGCCTCTTTGACAAAAGAGACATAGGCCTTTTTGGCATATGGATAGGACTGGCGGAAGATCGATGCCCCGCCGCAGATGATGTATTCTGTCTCGTCGTCCTTGTGTTCTTCCAGAAATGCCTTTAAATCGTTGATGACATCGACATCCTCCGGATGGTAATTCGGATCGATGGAAGCGACGATAATGTAGCGGTCCACCAGTTTCCTCGGCAAACCGTCATAGGTCGTCTGACCCATCAGAATATTCTTATATAAGGTATTGCGCTTGAAGATCTTCAGTTCGTCCTTCAGATGCCAGGGAAGCGCTCCGCGAATACCGATCCCCTTATTGGGATCAAAAGCCACTGAAAAGCTGATCATCAGACAGACACCTTTCCTTTAATTGCCGGCCATGGATCGTAGTCCAGAACCTTGACGTCATCGATCGTGAAATCAAAGATGTTCTTGATTTCCGGATTGAGCCAAAGTTTCGGAAGTGGTCTTGGCTCTCTGCTTAACTGCTCCTTGATCTGGTCGATGTGATCGAGGTAGATGTGGGCATCGCCAAAGGTATGGATGAATTCATAAGGTTCATAGCCGCAGACCTGAGCCACCATCGCCAACAACAAGGCATAAGAAGCGATGTTGAACGGCACGCCTAAAAACAGGTCAGCCGAACGCTGGTAGAGCTGACAGGACAGCTTCTTCTTATCGGCAGAAACATAGAACTGGAAGAAGGCGTGACATGGCGGCAAAGCCATATCTTTGACCTGCGCCGGATTGTAGGCAACCACCAGATGTCTTCTGGAGAACGGGTCGTTTTTCAGATTCTCGATGAGCTGTGTGATCTGATCGACACCGGAATCATCGAAGTTGCGCCATTGTTTGCCATACACCGGGCCAAGATCGCCCCATTGATCCGCAAAGGCTTCATCCTCACAGATCTTCTTGATGAATTCCTCCATCGTCTCGCCCTGGTATTCCGCTGATTTTTTATACTTGGCATAAGGCCAGTCGTTCCAGATCTTGACGTTTTTCAAAGCCAAAGGACGGATGTTGGTCTCACCCTTCAAAAACCAGAACAGTTCTTCAAAAATACCACGGTAAAAGACCTTCTTGGTCGTCAGCAGAGGAAAACCGTCTTCCAGGTTGACCCGCATCTGATAACCGAATTTTGAGATCGTTCCCGTACCGGTCCGATCGCCTCTTTTTTCGCCATGTTCCAGAACTTCACGGCAAAGATCCAGATATTGTTTCATAACACTACCTCACTTATAACAATTATAACCGTAATTATCAAAAACTGCTTCTGATCTGTCTTCGTAAGCTCTTGAGATCCATGCCTTCCATGACATAGGTCACTTTTTTCGTACTTAGCCCCTTGGGTGAAAGATTGCTGTGAATATAATAGGCATCCATACCGACAGCCAAGGCTGCTTCGATATCACAGATCGGATCGTTGCCGATCATCAGACATTTCTTTTGATCCAAGCGATGTTTTTTAAGCAGCGCCTTAAAGAAAGCAGGATCCGGCTTCTTATAGCCGATCACAGAAGAGATCGCAATATCGTCAAACAAATCTTCGATTCCCAGTTCTTTGATCTCACTTAAAGTGAAGAGCTCCTGGGCATTGCTTAAAAGATAGACACCCTTGCCCTCTTTCTTTAAGAAAGTCAGAAGCTCTTTGGCGCCGGCATAAAGCCGAAGACGAGACAAGGATGCCTTGCGAAAACAGGAAGCCGTCTTAGCAATCCTTCTTTCATCCGCATCGATTCCCTTATCCTTATATAAATAACAAAAGACCTCTTTGATATCGATCTCAATATGATGTCCCTTTTCTGTTCTCTGCTTTTCCAGCTCCTTCACTTTATTGAAATACGCCTCTTTTAATTCCCGATAGGAATACGAAGCTCCCTCTTTACAAAAATAGACAGCCATCTTCTTCCAGAAAGAAGCCTTCCATTCATCGGTATGGATATCGACCAATGTCCCATACAGATCAAAGATGTAATTCTCATATGCCTTCATCATTGTTTTCATCTTAACTTTTTTTCAAAAGGAATGTTCCATCTTTTTCACAAAGAATGATACAAAAGAAAAAATTTAAGTTTCTGTACATGCTTCTTCGCAAAAGAAACAAAAGCAGAAGAAGAAAAATTTGTATCTAAGCCATCTGATCGCATATGCTTTCAAGCAGTCTTGCCACGCCTTTTTCTCTGTTGGATAAGGCGATATGTGCAGCTGCTTTTTTTGTCACTTCATCCGCATTGCCCATCGCATAGGAATTTTTGAAGTGTTTCAACATCGGAATATCGTTGCCGCTGTCACCAATGGTCACCACCTCATCTTCATCAATCCCCATTACTTCACAATAACGGCTGATCGCCTTGGCCTTGTTGGCGCAAGCGGAAGTGATCTCGATGTTGGCCATCATATCCAAAGCCACGATATTGGCATCAAAGAAAGCTTCCTTGACCTCGCAAATCAGTTCATCCTTAATATCTTCTTTCATGAACAGAACTTCGATCTTGGCGATGTGGCCGATCGGGATCTGTTCAAGCGTTTTGTCAAAATACATCTCTTTTTTCTCATAGATCCAGGCAAAGACATCCTTTGGGTCTTCTCTGAAGCTTCTTTGAAAGACGGGATAAGCCCTTTGATAGAAGCGTTTCTTATCCCAGCAGGTAAAGGTCCCTTGCTCTCCATGAAATTCGACGGGCGTATCGTATTTGTCACAGAGTTTTTGTGCCAGACGTACCTGGTCAGCGTCTAAATATTCCGAAAAGATTGTTTTCCCATTCTGTACCAGAACCGCTCCGTTGACGCAGTTCAAAACGACATCCTCCACTTCGCAAGTGATCACGCTTAACTCCCAGGGGTTTCGGCCGGTCGCCACCATAAAAGTACCGCCCAGCTTCTGGAATCGTTTGATTACCTCAATCGTCTCTGGTTCAAATTCGGAATGCTCATTGACTAACGTGCCGTCAACGTCCGCAACAAAGAGCTTTATCATGATGGTCTCATTATACTAGGGAAGAAAGAAAATTCATCGTGCTATAATCATTTTGTTGGAGAAAATAAAACTATGCAAATAAACGATATCATTCATGGATTTAAGATCCTCAATATCAGACACCTCGAAGAGGTCAATGGTGACATGTATGAAATGGTCCACGAAAAGACCGGTGCCCGCACCATCTGGTTAAAGCGTGACGATGAAAACAAGACCTTCTCGATCGCCTTCAAGACGACGCCGGTCGACGATACCGGTGTCTTCCACATCCTGGAACACTCCGTCCTGAACGGTTCACGCAAGTATCCGGTCAGAGAACCTTTCGTCGATCTTCTGAAGGGTTCCTTACAGACCTTCTTAAACGCAATGACCTATCCTGACAAGACGGTCTATCCGGTCTCTTCCCGAAACGACAAAGACTTCGTCAACCTGATGCGCGTCTATCTGGATGCGGTCTTCTATCCGTTAGTCTTAAACAATCCGAACGTCTTCTATCAGGAAGGCTGGCACTACGAATTAAACGATGTCAATGAAGATCCGATCTACAAAGGCGTCGTCTTCAATGAGATGAAGGGTGCCTTCTCTTCGCCGGACGGCGTCAAGTCCAGACTCATGATGCACGCCTTATTCCCGGACAACTGCTATGGCAACGAATCAGGCGGCGATCCGGACTTCATCACCGATTTGAGCTACGAACAGTTCTGTGCTGCCCACCGCAAATACTACAATCCGTCCAATTCCTATATTTTCTTAGATGGTGCGATGGACATTGAGCAGATCCTGGCAATCATCAATGATGAATACCTTTCCAACTTTGGCAAGGAAGGCGACCTGATTGAAATCAATAAACAGGCGCCGGTCACCGATATCGTGAAAAAAGAATACGAGATCTCGCCGGAAGATGATCCGAAAGGCAAGGCCCAGATGGCCTATGGCTATGTCGTCGGTGACTATGACGACATCGAGAAAAACATCGCCTTCTCTTTGATCTCCTCTGTCCTTTCTTCTTCCAATGAATCGCCACTAAAGAAAGCCATTCTTTCCAAGGGCTTGGGCGAAGATGTGTCCTTTGATATACAGGACGGCATCTTACAGCCGTACGTCCAGATCGATGTCTACAATTCCGACAGTGACAAGGAAAAGGAAGTCTATGAAACGATTCAGGATGTCTTGAAAGATGCCGTTAAAAACGGTCTGGATAAAAAAGAACTGGAAGCCGCTCTCAACCAGCGTGAATTCAAAGCTTTGGAAAGAGACTACGGCGGCATGCCGAAGGGCCTGGTCTTCGCCTTGTCATCTCTGGACTCCTGGCTCTACGGCGGCGATCCGAAAGATCCGATCTGCTATGGACAGGTCTTCAACTCCTTACGTGAGAAGTTAAAGACTTCCTACTACGAAGATCTGATCGACACCTACATCCTCAAGTCCGACCACCACGCTTCCATCCTTCTGGATCCTTCCAACACCTTAGGGGAAAAGAAACTGAAGGCAGAAAAAGAAAAGCTGCACAAGATCGCTTCCAAAATGAGCCAAACTCAAAAGGAAGAACTGGTCGCTTTGAACAAGCAGCTGGCGATATGGCAGAATCAGGAAGATACGCCGGAACAGAAAGCGACGCTGCCGGCTCTTCATCTGGAAGACCTCAAGAAGACGCCTTCTTCCTATCCGCTCAACGCTAAAGAAGTCGACGGCACCCTGATGCTCGATCACCCGGTCGAGACCGGCGGCATCTCCTACAACTCTTTGATCGTTGACAGCGACGACCTCAAGGAAGAAGAAGTCACCCTGGCTGCCCAGCTCACGACACTGTTAGGCAACCTGCCGACTAAGAACTACGACGTCTTAAGTCTCAACCGCCAGATCAAATCCTTACTGGGTGATCTGTCGATGACCTTTACCGGATCAAGATCTTTTAAAGACGGATCCTTAAAAGATTTTGCCGTCATCTCCTGGTCCAGTCTTTGCCGCAACGACAAGGAAGCCAACGCCTTGGTCAAGGAGATTTTATACTCCACCAACTTCGATGATGCCAAGGCCATCCGTGACCTCCTGAAACAAAACATCTTCTCCCTTGAGCAGGCCTACATCAATACCGGCCACGCTCTGGCCATACAGCGTGCCGCTTCCTACTCTTCCGGCGTCTCCGCCACTGCCGAATACGCCAAGGGCTATGAAGCCTACCGCTATCTGAAAGACCTCGATGAACACTGGGAAGAAAAATCCGCCCACTTCATCGAAGCGCTGAAAGAACTGACCAGGAAGCTCTTCATCAAGGAGCGCTACACTCTCTCCGTTGCCGGTGAAAACAGAGAAGAAAACTTCAAGGATATCTTATCCGATGCCCCACATGGAAACATCGGTCCGAAATATACGATCACACCGCTAGGCAAGCGCAATGAAGGCATTGCCGTTCCGGCCAATGTCTCCTTTGCCGCCAAGTCTTCGTTGATTGATGATAAAGTCAAGAAGATCGGCACGATGATCGTCTTGACCAACATCCTGACCTACGACTATCTCTGGAACAACATCCGTGTCAAAGGCGGCGCCTATGGCACCGGCTTCCGTTCCGGCATTGTCAAGACGGCAGGGTTCTATTCCTACCGTGATCCAAATCCGGCCAATTCCTTAAACGTCTACAAAAAGACGGTCGAATACCTGGAAGATTTCTGTGAAAAGAAACAGCCGATCGAAAACTACATCGTTGGCACGACCGGCGACTTTGATCCGCTGATGTCACTTCGCACATCGATCACCACATCCGATATGGAATACCTGATGGGCTACTCCTACGAAGATAAGGCAAAGATCCTCTCCGAGATCTTATCAACCACGATTGAGGACATCCAAGAAGCGATCGACATCTTCCGTTTCGTCAATGAACAGGACCGCATCTGCGTCATCGGCAACAAAGCCGCCTTAGAGAAATGCGAAGATCTGTCCGTCATCTTTGATCTCAACAAAACACACTAGAGACACAGGCTACCCGCCTGTGTCTTTTTTTATAAAAAGGCAAGGCAATGTACTATAATAAAAGAAAGTAAACCTACATCAACGGATCATATAATGATGTAAAAAATCAAAAAGGAGGATCAAGAATAATGGGATTATTTGATGGTTTCAAAAAGAAAGCTGAAGAAGCAAAACAGGCAACCGTAGCTAAGACTGAAGAAGTCAAGAAAGACATTGACACATTAGCTAAGGAAGTCGTCGATGGTCGTTGGGGTTCTACTGATCAGGAAATCAAACAGAAACTCGAAGCTGCCGGCTATGACACTTACTTACAGGTCAAGTCCAAAGCCAACAGCCTGATCAAGGCTGCTGCCGATGCCAAAGCTGCTGCTGAAGCTGCTGCAAAGGCTGCTGCCAAGAAGGCTGAAGAAGCCAGAGAGGCTGCCAAGGCTGCCAGAATCGAAGAACTCGCCAAGGAAGTTATCCAGGGCAAGTGGGGCAATGGTCAGGAAAGAAAAGACAAGCTCACTGCTGCCGGCTATGACTACTCTGCTGTTCAGGGCAAGGTCAACGAACTCTTAAACTCCGGCAAGGATCTTGAAACAGTTGCCAAGGAAGTTATCCAGGGTAAATGGGGCAATGGTCAGGAAAGAAAAGACAAACTGACAGCTGCCGGCTACAACTACTCTGAAGTTCAGGCGCTTGTCAACAAACTCTTAGGTTAAAAGACAGACAAACGAAAAGAAGGAGATCGCAAAGATTTCCTTCTTTTTTTGTACGAAAAAGAAGACCCGAAGGTCTTCTGCTTTCTAATTAGTCGGAGCTTGAGGAACTGCCGGAGCTGACCGATACACTGCTGCTGCTTGGCAAGTACGGAACCAGCTTGGAAGCCATATCGGAAGCTGTCAATGTCTGTAACCAGACTCTGCCCGGTCCTCTTAAAGTCGTTAAGAAGAGACCCTGTCCGCCAAAGAACATGTTCTTGAAGCCGGAAACGGATTCGACATCATAGGTACAGCTTGCTTCAAAAAGGGCAACGTGACCGGTTTCCACCTTGATCATTTCGCCTTCCTTCAGATCGACTTCAACAACCGAACCGTCGATCTCGGCCAGTAAAGTACCCTCACCGGTAAATTTCTGCAGGATGAAGCCTTCACCGCCGAACAAGCCGGACCAGAAGTGCTTGTTGACACTGGCATCGATATTGACACCCTCTTCGGCAACTAAGAAGGCCGATTTCTGGGCAAAGTATTCGTGTTCGCTGTCAACTTCAAATTCTTTAATGGTGCCCGGGAAGCTGGCTGAGAAAGTGATCTTGGAATCATCCTGTTTTGCGGTGTGTCTGACAAACATCAGACTGGCGCCGGAAAACATTCTGCCCAGGGACTTTAACAGACCGCCTTCGGCATTGGTGGACATTTCGATATTTTCATCGCACCACGCCATAGCGCCTGACTGGGTGATCACAGTTTCGCCTTCATTCAAGACAACGTTGACGGCCGGGAAGGAACCGCCGATGATCTCATAAAACATTAGTTTTCCTCCTTATTCTTATTCTGTTTTAACCAGATCGCCAGGACCTGGATATCACTGGGGTTGATGCCGGAAATGCGCGAAGCCTGACCTAAGGAAGCCGGATGGATCTTATCCAGCTTCTGTCTGGCCTCCAAAGCCAGATTGTCGATGTGCAGGTAATCGGCATCTTCCGGTAAAGCAATGGCGTCCATCTTCAACATGCGGTCCGCTTCCTTGCGGGCCTTTAAGATGTAGCCTTCATATTTGATCTCGATCTCCGCCTGATCGGCGATCGCCTTGTCATAATCCTTCTTGGCGATATCTAATATTTCACTCAATTTCACACCCGGACGCTTCAACAGTTCATAGGCATTGTGTGCCCCCTGTTCATGTTCAAAGCCCAGGCTGTTCAGGTATTCATTGATGCCGCTTTCCTTTTCAATGCGAAGCTCTTTTAATTCTTCTTTCAAAGAAGCGATGGCAGCGATCTTGGCAAGGAAGGTCTCATATCTTTCCTCACTGATCAGATGGTTCTCATACCCATATTTTAACAGTCTCTGGTCGGCATTGTCATGCCGCAAAAGAAGACGATATTCACTTCTTGACGTCAAAAGACGATACGGCTCATTGGTCCCCTTGGTGACCAGATCATCGATCATCACGCCGATGTAGGACTCATCCCGCTTTAAAATCAAAGGATCCAGACCATCGAGCTTGCGCCGCGCATTGATGCCGGCCATCAGACCCAAACCGGCCGCCTCCTCATATCCGGAGGTGCCTAAGATCTGACCGCCGATAAACAAGCCGTCAATTGCCTTGAGCTCCAGGGAAGGTTTGACCTGCAAAGGATCGATCGCATCGTATTCAATCGCATAGGCATACTTGACGATTTTGGCATTCTCCAAGCCGATCAGAGAATGGACCATATCTTCCTGCACGTCTCTTGGCATCGAGGTGGAAAAGCCCTGAACATAGGTCGTATTTAAGGATAAGGACTCCGGTTCCAGGAAAAGCTGATGCCGTTCCTTATCGGCAAAGCGGACCACCTTGTCTTCAATGGAAGGACAGTAACGCGGTCCGACACCCTTGACCACACCGGAATACATCGAAGAACGCTGCAGATTCTCCCGTATGATCTCCAAGGTCTTTGGCGTCGTATAGGTCAGGTAACATGGCACCTGTTCTTCCACCGGCAAGACATCTTCTTTCTTTGTTTCCTCAGAGAAACGTAAGAATTCGCTTGCCCCAGGCTCGAGTTTTGTCTTGGAAAAATCGATCGAAGAGGTCAAAACTCTCGGCGGTGTGCCGGTCTTCAAACGGAACAAACGAAGGCCAAGCTTTCGCAAAGACTCCGAGAGATCCTTTGTCGTCTTATCGCCATCCGGTCCTTCCGAACGCGTATCGGCAGAAATCATGACCGTCGAATCCATATAGGTCCCGGTCGTTAAGATGCAGGCCTTGGCTTCAATCAGGCCATGGTCGCGCAGGACCACGCCTTTAAATTTGTTATTTTCGCAAACGACCTCATCGACGATGTCCTCGATGACTTCCAGGTTTTCCGTATGCATGCACAGATCGGCCATGGTCTTGGAGTACTCCAGCTTATCCGACTGGACCCGCATGTTCCAGACACCCGGACCCTTGGTGGTATTGAGCATCTTGAACTGCAAGGCCGTCTTATCGGCGATCTTAGGCATGACGCCGCCCAATGCATCGATCTCACGAACCACGACCCCTTTGGCCGGTCCGCCGATCGAAGGATTGCAGGGCATCTTGGCGATATGGTCCAGCTTGATGGTGACCAAAACCGTGTCCTTGCCCGCATGGGCTAAGGACATCGCCGCTTCTACACCCGCATGACCGGCGCCGACAACGACACAATCACGCATGGAAGACACCCCGTATGCGCTCATAGACGTCTTTCATTTGCCGGTAATGGGACATCACATCCCCATACATCTCATATTCCAGGTCTTCGTAGACCTCCAGTAAAGTCTCATACAAAGGAAAGACGCAAAGTTCACTGGCCAGAATGTAAAGACCCTTGGTCGCATCCTTAGCCATCGCATAATCCTCATTGTCCAGCATATCCTCGAGGTCATTGAAAAACTCATCCTCCAAGTAGGCATTGACGTTCTCTTCGTATTCGTAAATGTTCGGAAAACGATCGATGATCAGATCGTAATCGAGTCCGACACTCTTGTATTTCTCTCTCATACCAACCATTATAATTCAAGACGGGCTTTTTTCCGCACAGGCATTGTCAAAAAGAGCAGGGAAGTTGAGAAAAGAAAGGGATTCATCGATAATGGATGTGGAGAAAAACCATGTTTTTCATGATCGGCGTCAACGAGAAAAGCGAAGAGCTCGACTACGATGAGCTCATCACCTGCGACAACTGCGGTGCCTATGGCCGCCTCAGTGTTTTTATGACCTATACGGTCTTATATCTTTTCTTTATCCCGGTCTTCAAATGGAACTACCGCTACTTCGCCAAGACCAGCTGCTGCAATACGGTCTATGAGCTTGATCAGGAAACCGGTGAAGCACTTCGCCATGGCGAATACGTCAAGATCGATCCCTCCGCCCTCAAGATCCTCTATCAGGGAAACCGTACGGTCAAAGGCTATAAACGCTGCGCCTATTGCGGCTATGAGACGGAAGAAGATTTTGAATACTGTCCCAAATGCGGCCGGCGCTTTTGATCCAGAAATAAGAAAGTTTAGTATGTGTAAACATACTATTTTTAATGATAGAATCTATTTATGTTGCAGATTAAGAACATATGTAAAACCTATAAGACGGGCGATCTTGTACAGCAGGCGCTGGACAACGTTTCTCTCGATCTTCGCGATAACGAATTCGTCGCCATCCTTGGCCCATCGGGTTCGGGCAAGACGACCCTTTTAAACATCATCGGCGGCCTGGACCGCTACGATGAAGGCGATCTGATCATCAACGGCATCTCGACCAAAAACTACAAGGACCGTGACTGGGACACCTACCGCAATCACACGATCGGCTTTGTCTTCCAGTCCTACAATCTGATCCCGCACCAGACCGTCCTTTCCAATGTCGAACTGGCCTTGACCATCGGCGGCCTCTCCCGCAAACAGCGAAAAGAGATGGCCTTGCAGGCCTTGGACGAAGTCGGGCTCAAGGAACAGGCCCACAAAAAGCCCAACCAGATGTCCGGCGGACAGATGCAAAGAGTGGCGATCGCCAGAGCCTTAGTCAATAATCCCGACATTCTTCTGGCGGATGAACCGACCGGCGCCTTGGACTCCAAGACCTCCATCCAGGTCATGGAACTCTTAAAGGAAGTCGCCAGAGACCGTCTGGTCGTCATGGTCACCCACAACCCGGAATTAGCCAACGAGTATGCCAACCGCATCGTCAACCTCAAGGACGGCCGTATCATTTCCGATTCCAACCCCTTCCGGGCGCCGAAGATAGAGGCACAGGATAAACCAATTCGAAACAAGAAGCCTCACATGTCCTATCTGACGGCCTTGTCCTTATCGTTCAATAACCTCTTAACCAAAAAGGGACGCACGATCCTGACCGCCTTTGCCGGCTCGATCGGCATCATCGGCATCGCCCTGATCACCTCCCTTTCCACCGGTTTCCAGAACTACATCGACAAGATCCAGGAAGACACCCTGTCCTCCTATCCCTTGACCATCACTTCGGAAACGGCCGATGCGACCTCCGCGATCCTTTCCATGGTCTCCGACCGCAAGGAAAACAAATCGGAAGGCAATATGGTCAGAGAACGCCAATACCTGACGACGATGTTCTCCTCGATCGGCTCCAACGACCTCAAATCATTGAAAGCCTATCTTGACACCCATTACGATGACTATAAGGACGATGTCACCTTCATCGACTACCGCTATTCGATCCGCCCGATCATCTACACGATCGATGCGGCCGATAACGTGGCCAAGCTTAATCCGTCTTCTCTGCAGTCGTCGATGTATTCTTCGCAAGCCAATTCCTTCATGTCGACCCTCTCCTTTGGCGGCAACTCCGTCTTCAACGAGATGTCGGAAAACTACGAATCCTTCAAAGACCAGTATGATGTTTTAGCCGGCCGCTGGCCAGAAAAATATGACGAGCTTCTCTTGGTCTTATCGGAACCAAATTCGATCTCCGACCTTCTGGTCTACTCCTTGGGTTTACGGGATACCAATGAGCTTCGTTCGATCATCAATTCGGTCATGTCGGGCGAAGAAGTCAGTGTCAGCAATCCGTCGACCGAATACAGCTACGAACAATTGATGGGCATCGATCTTCGTCTGATCGAACCATCCGATATGTATAAATACAACGTCCGCTACGATGTCTATGAAGACATGTCGGGCGATGACGCCTACATGCGCGATCTTTTGAAGCGCAGTCTGAAGCTCAATATCGTCGGCATCGTCTGTGCCAAGGATGATTCTTCCTTTGCCTTATCGACCGGCATCAATTACACCAGAGACTTAGTCAATTACATCATCAAGGAAGCTTCCCGCACGGCCATCGTCTCCAAA
Source organism: uncultured Erysipelotrichaceae bacterium (assembly GCA_902787775.1). Lineage (GTDB taxonomy): Bacteria > Bacillota_I > Bacilli_A > Erysipelotrichales > Erysipelotrichaceae > Colivicinus. Next base: position 19,856 of record CADAHV010000023.1, read on the forward strand.
CAGCTGACCAACAAGGACGTCGATGTCTTCTCCAACAAGCGCTTTGACGAAGTCAACGAAGAAGAACAGGAAAGCCTCGACTTCAACGAGATGGTCAGCATCAATGAAGATATGATCAAGGATGCCTTCAAGTTCAATATCGACGAAGATGCCTTCAACTTTGAAACCGTCGATGCCGGTCAGATGCAAAACATCGTCATGGACTCCGCCAAAACGGCAGCCAACATGATCGCCAATACACCGGACAAGACGATGCTGACAGGCATCTTTACCCTGATCAATTCCACCTACCTCCAGCAGACCACGCAAGCTTACGAACAAGCACATCTGGAAGAGATCAAGGAGACCAAGGAAGATGGTCAGGAGATCCTTCTTAGTCAGAAGCTCAATCTCAAGCAGGAAGAACTCGATACCGCCAAAAACGCAATCAGCGGCACAAGCTATAAACAATTTGCCAAGAATCTTCTGGAAGCCAACCAGCAATACATCGGTCAGCTGCCGGAAGGCACCAATGTCAGTGCCTTGCTCGATATGATCACCGGCAGTCAGTATGACTCTTTGGCAAATGGCGTCAAGGCCATGTTTGGTTCCTACTACGATGGCTTAAAACAGATCGCCGTCGAAGATCAGGTCGATTATGTCAAGGAAGAAAA
>CADAHV010000024.1:0-1085 GCA_902787775.1 uncultured Erysipelotrichaceae bacterium
GCGGAAACTCTCGTTTCGATATACGAGTACGCTTGCGGAGATCGTGTAAGTCGGTAAGTCTTCGGACGAATCGCGGTGATCAGCGAAGCAGGAATCCCACGGCTTTAGCCGTGCGGAGTGTCAATGCATTTTGTTTTCTCCTGGCCTTTTTTCCATGGTCAACCTGGCAGCGCCAAGGGTCTTGTCCACGATGACCGGTATCGTCTCCAACGGCATGGATGAACGACATCCAAAACAACATCGAAATACAGTAAAAGCCCAAACGGGCTTTTCTTTTAGTACCAGATCTGGGGATACTTGTGGAACGGGCGATAATCCAGCGGGGTTTCAAATTCGATCTTGTAGACCGGAACGATCTCCCAGGCTTCCCGTTTCACTTTCTTTAAGAGGATCCTGTGGTCTTCCCCATATTCAAACGGAATCTCTTCGCCCGTGGAAAGCTTGGTCACTTTCACCGGTTTGGAGAATACACCGGAGAAATACATCTCCCTGTCTTTCGGCGAGATCCAGTTCCATAAATAGACGGCTTTCAGATCCTCCCCATAGGTGATGCCGGAAATGCCGTTGCCGCCCCTGAACCAGGAACCGGATAAGAGATTCGGATGAAGCTTGCCATAGACGGCTTCCCCGTTTCTCTTTAACCATTCGCCAACCATCTCCAAAGGTTTGATCGCATCCGACGGGATATTGCCGTCGGGTCTTGGGCCCACGTTCAGCAAGAGGTTACCGCCGTTGCAGGCGCAGGTATTCAGCATGCGCAAGATACGTTCTGCCGAATAGGCATATGGAAGGGCCTGTCCCTCATCGAGGTAGCCCCAGGCGATATCATTGAAAGTCATGCAGGCTTCCCAATCCCTGTCCATGACCCGGATCTTTCCTTCCGGTGTGCCGAAGTCTTCCGGCAGACGGGAACGGTCATTGATGATGATGTCCGGCTGCAAAGCTCTCAAGCGCTGGTTGCGGGCCAGAGAATCCCAGGCTTCCCAGGATTCCATCGGCTGGGCGACATCGTACCAGAGAATGTCGATCTTGCCGTAATTGGTCAATAATTCCGTATTTAATGCTTCGATGTAATCCAGGAATCT
>CADAHV010000024.1:1134-15953 GCA_902787775.1 uncultured Erysipelotrichaceae bacterium
CCATCGGGATGATGCCAGTCCATGATGGAAGAATAGAAACCGATCTTCAGATCATATTTGCGGCAAGCCTCAACGAATTCCTTCACGATATCTCTGTGGCAGCCGTAATTGACACTGTTGTAAGGATTGACCTTGGAATCCCAGAGAGAGAAGCCTTCGTGGTGTCTGGTCGTCAGAACCATGTACTTCATGCCGGCCTTCTTCGCCAGCTTTGCCCATTTCTCGCAGCAGCCTTCCTCAGGCAGAAACTGATCAGCCAGTTTCTCGTAGTCTTCCTTGTCGATGCCTTCCATCGACATGACCCACTCATGTCTGCCCAGGATCGAATAGAGGCCGAAGTGCACAAACATGCCAAAGCGCGCCTTGCGCCACCAGTCCATGCGGGTATCTCTGGTCGAAGCGATCCACGCTTCATAGTCTTTTCTCTTCATGTATTCCATTTTCTTCTCCTATCGCACTCTGATATGCACGTGTTTATCTTTTTTCAGGATCCTGCCTTCATCGTTGGCAATAGAGATCCTGATATTCAAATCTTTTCCCTTAAAGGATTCATCAAAGAGAAAGAGGTTGTAGAACTCGTAGACCGAAGAACCGATCGATGATTCTTCCATGCGGTCCATCATCAATTCTCTTTCCTGTCTGCTTACATGATCTCCCTCATCGATCTCGTAGATGACTTTACTGACATCATGTTTCATTTCGTAGGTGTTGTCTTTTTTTAAAGTCACATCACCCTTCTTCAGCTGCCAGGGCTTGACCACCCCCATAAAGGCGATCAAAGATCCTGCTTTGATTTCAAGATCTTCCGTTTCAAAGAAACAGTCCTGCAGGTCCTTTTCACTCAGATCAAAGACGCCTTCCTCTCCCTTTTGCAGCAGATCGATACGGCAAAGCGCCATATCTTCTCCCTCATCAAAACAAAGGATCTTTCCCTGTCTGCCCTTGATCAGAGCCTCACCGATATCGTAGTGATAGGCCTTGAAGCGCTGATGATCCCCGACCTGTCCCTTGTTCTGCAGGTAGGCCAGCTCCGTCTCATAAGAGGTCGAGGTCGGATCACACAGATAGACAAACATATGGACGAGGGCATCCTGATAAAAGGTGATGTCATTGGCCCGATAATACGGCAACAAACCCATATGGTAGTACCAGGCTCCCAGATAGGGTTCAAGATAGCCCGGCATCGTGTCGTTGACGATGTCGATGCCTTTTTCTGCGCACCAGAGGTTCATCGCTTTGCGGTGAGAGGCAGGATTGAAGCGGACGATGGCCACTTCCTGACGCACATCGATGCGGATCTTCTTTTCCGCCGATGCCAGCAGTTTCTCTTTTTCGATCAGACTCGCTTTGATCGTATACTCACCCTTTACAAGGGTATCGTAGGGATGGCCTTTTTCATCAGTGAAATCCATGCCGGTATCAAAGATGCGGCCGTGTTTCACGTCACTGCCGGAAACCAGAATCGCCTTGAAACTGTCCTCATTATAGAAACACTTGATGGTCGCGTTTCGTATCGAAGCTTCAGGATCCTCAATATCCTTGACCTGCAGTTCCGGAAAACCGAAGGCTTTGAGTTTTTCTTTTTTCGGATCCAGCTCCTCTTTATAGGTGACCAGACCCGGATAGTTCAGATCGATTGAAGTATCCTTCAGCCTGTTCTGACAAGCGTAACGAAGCAGCCTGCCTTCCCGGTCGAAAAGTTCGACCTTCAAAGAAAGATCCCTGTCGATCTTTCCTTTGATCCTTCCCTTGACTTCGATGTCCCGGCCAAGATCGATCAAAGGAAACTCGCCGGAAGGTTCTGTGATCTCTATTTCATAGCCTTCCATCAGCGCAAAGCATCCTTACTGATCGGGAAGCTGAAGTAGGTGTTCGGATACGGTTCGTTTTCCAGAGTGAAGTGCCACCATTCTTCTGCGTATGGGGCAAAGCCGTTGGAAGTCATCGCGTCCTTTAAGAGCTGTCTGTTCTTCAGCTGTTCTTCGCTCAATTCCGTGTAGTCACCATGGGAGATCTCGCCGAAGAAGTCAAACGGTGAACCCATATCGACTTCCTTGCCGGTCTTCATGTCCACGATGGTCATATCGATGGTGGAACCTCTGGAATGGGAAGAATGTTCGGCAACATAGCCTAAGACAAAGAGGTCTTTCTTGTCGACATCCGGATAGAAGACGCTCTTCATTCTCGTGTCTCTGACATCCTGTGCCCAGCGCAGGAAATGATCGACCGCCATCTGCGGACGATAGGCATCATAGATCTTGATGATGTATCCCTGGCTATAGAGCTGGTCGGCGGCCTTCTTCAAGGCCTGTGCCGCCTCCTTGCTTAAAAGAGCCTGCGGTTCCGTGTAGCCGTCGATCTTCTCACCGACAAAGTTGTAGGCAGAAGCATAGCGGATCTCCAGCAGGACATCCGGGATGTATTCATTCACGACGACAAAGCCCGATGCATCATCGGTATAGACGCCGTCCGGACTCATCGTTCCTTCATGTTCCTTTTCCAAATCGTCACCTTCCTTATCTGTTATATAGTATGTGACATCGTTGCTCAGATCTTCTTCATCAGGTGTGGAAAGCCGCTTGATCAGCCTGTAGCCTTCCCCGGTCACAACACCGCTTTTTACGCCCTTGGCGATATTGTACTGGACACTGGTGGTGCCGCCGCTTTGAGCGTCGGTGATGACGGTGCAGCTGCGGAAATCCTTATTCTGGTCAAAGTGTTTCTTTAAAACCTCACTGACCTCGTTTTCAATCTCGCCGGCATCATAGCGCAGTTCCAGATCGCTCAGGGTCTCTTCGCTCTTGTCTTCATAAGTCACGACCTGATTCTGTATGGAATGGATGACGAAGTCCTTGTCTGCCACCACGGTCATCGCCGCCTTGAGGATCGGCTTGTCACTCTGAAAGAGCTTTTCAAAGTCCTTTCCCATGATCTGTCCGCTGATGATATAGAAGACATCCGTCGTCTCCAGACCGATAAATTCCATGTCGCTCAGATATCTTTCGGCCTTTTGCCAGACATCTTCCCTTTGCGCCAAATATACTTCCTGGGAAAACTCGCCTTCCACGCCATAGGAATAGCGGAAATCCTTGCTGTAGAGCTCGCTGCGGATCGTATCGCCGTCCTCATTGGCGTAAGAAATGAGTGTACTGTTCTGATCGTCATAGACGGTAGCCAGGAGTTCGTCCCTCATCTCGTCAAAACCGATGTTCTTGAACTTCTCTTTCAGCTTTGCCGCCGTATTCACTTCTCTGATCTTTTCTTTGATCTGATCATCGCTTAAGACCGTTTCATTGCTGCAGCCGCCTAAGCAGATCATCATGAGTATCATTAATACCAATAGCTTTTTCATTTTTCTACCCCTGATCGTTATACAAATCCATTATACAATCTATTTAAGGCACTTAAAAACGCCCGGAAGGCATGAAAAAACATCCTGTGAAGGATGTTGTTAAAGAAGATAGAGCAGCCAGGTCAGGGCCATGCCTACGGCCATACAGCAGAAATGTGAGGTGCCATCCACCCCCGGCAGGGCTGAGATCATGACCAGAGAGACCACCGGTCTCAAGAGATACTGCATGCCGGAAAAACCATAACGGTGTAAGATGACCAGGAAATATGCTCCCAATAAACCGCTGATCGCACCCGATGCACCCATGGAAGAGGTGTAGTCATCGCGGTTGCTGTGACGGATATATAAGGAGAAGCACTTGCCCAGGATCATCGATACGAAATAGATCAGCAGCATACGCAAATGACCGAAATAGCTCTCCGCAAAACTCCCTACATTATATAAGGAGATCATGTTCATAAGTAAGTGTATGGGATCCACATGGCAGAAGGCGGAAGTCAGAATCCGATGATACTGACGCAGATTGAAGACCGTGTGATAGGACATATCCAGGTCGTCCGCATCCAGTCTGCCGTTACGGATCAGAAAGAAAACGATTACATTGATGAATATCAGTAAAAGTGTGTAAAAATAGTACAGCATACCTATATTATAATTTGAAATCTGAAAATTTTTCATTATAATAAGTATTTGTGTTTATGATGAAAATCGAAAGTACTACGAAAAACAGTATTGAGAGGGATTCAAAACTCTTACGGAAAAGATTCGAGCATAAGGCTCTGACTTATATACTCACAGTGAATATTCTCTTTATGATGATCGTTGGGATCGCCTTTTTCTCTGTTCCTAAAATGATCCATGCCTATGCGGTCTCCAAGAACAACAAGACCGACTTCGCTATGGACCGTGCGGAAAAAACGATGATCAATTACCGCAATGTATCATTGACTCCGTTTGAGGAAGAAGAAAGAACCCTGGAAGATCACTTCAATATCTTCCCGGCTCCTTCCTACCCGGAAGAGATATCCTTCTGGCATGAGTATTCCGGCTGGTACGGACCGGGCAGCTACGCGGCATACGCCGCCTGGGGGCACGCCTACGATCTGTACAATGCCGGCAAGATCCACGGAGCGACTGCCGGACGCTGGTGCACCTTCTTTGCCCAGATGTGGTTCTATGACCAGTTCGGCTTCAACTCATCCGGCAATACGCCGACCGGATCGGGTGCACAGTTTGCCTCCACCGTCTATCAGACGGCTGTCTATTATGACGAGGAAGGAGTGTTACAGCATTACTTTGAATACGGCGACAAGCCGATGACGATGGGAATCGTTTCCGTAAGCAATTCCTACAATCCCGAAGGACACGTCTTATGTGTCGACGAGGTGGACTACCTCAATGATACGATCACGATCTCCGAAGGCAATGCCTACGGATCCGGCGATGTGCGCATCCGCCACACGATGTCTCTGGGCCAGTTTTACGCCCTCAATCCGGGCTATCGGGTCTATGTGAATCCGACACCGGAACTGATCAACATGATCAAAGGAAACTGATCGGAAGATCAGTTTTTTGTTATACTGAAGAGGTATGAAGAATTATCTTATTCAGGAAACCCTGACAGACAATACCGGAATAAAGAATGCCGATCCTTCTTTTGCCAGAGTGACGATACTAAACAGCGAAGAATGGCTGAAGCGCCGGGAACACTTTGATCCGGAACACGATATCGCCAACGACTTTCTCGAACAGTACATCACCAGAGCGGAAGTCAACTACGATTCTTTGACCGGTTCCTTTTCCATACCCGATCGAAATGATCTCAATGGCGATGACCACGGCTTCAGCTTCTTTCTCAACGAACACGGCGTCATCTTCATCGACGATGACCGCTACGTTGCCGGCATCATCGATACGATCGCCAAAAACCGGAAGTGGCACGATCCCTGCATCGAACGTTTCCTTTATGATTTCATCGACCAGCTCATCAAGGACGACCTGCGTCTGATGGAGAAATACGAGATCGAACTCGATACCATGGAAGACGATCTTCTTTCCAAAGAAAAGATGGATTCCCTTCGTCTCAACGAGATCCGCGGACAATTGCGTATGCTGATGGTCCACTATGACCAGCTCTTGGATGTCACACAGGAATTTGAAGAAAACGAAAACGGCTTTTTCAAGGAAGAAAACGTCCACTACTTCCACAAGATCGAAAGCCGTATCGAACGCCTTTATAACAATGTTTCCTCGATCAACGATTATGCCATACAGCTGAGGGATCTCTATTCCCAGCAGATCGACATCCGCATGAACCGGGTCATGACCATTCTGACCGTCTTATCGACCATCTTCATGCCGCTGACCCTGATCGCCGGCTGGTACGGTATGAACTTCCACTACATGCCGGAATTCTCCTACCGCTATTCCTACCCGATCCTGATCGTCGTCTGCATCATCATCGTCGGATCGATGTTATACTACTTCAAAAAGAAAAAATGGCTTTAAAAGAAGGACGCAAGTCCTTCTTTCTTATGCCACATTGAATTTTTCCCCTGTTCTGTCGGCAGCGCGGACACTTCCAGTCCTCCGGCAGGTCCTCCAAGGCGACACCGCCGTTTTCGGCCGGATCATAGACATAGTCGCAGATCGATCAGATAATTCTGCAGGGACCCGCTACATGTAAAAAAGGCTTTGCAGCCTTTCTTATTCATATAATGCGTAAACTTCCGAAACCGGTGTGTGGCAGGATACTGCCAGGATCAGTTTGGAAAGCATCCAGCCGACCGACAGGATGGTGATCTTGTCCGTCTTGGCCATCTCTTCCTTGGCAGGGATGATCGTGTTGGTGCAGACAACTTCCTTGATCGGGGATTCCTGGATCTTGCCTGCCGCATTGTTGGAGAACAGACCATGGGCAATGCAGACATAGATGTCCTTACAGCCGTTTTCCTTTAAGATGTTGGCTGCCGCAACCAATGATCCGCCAGTATCACAGATATCATCGACGATGATGACATCCTTGTCACGGACATCACCGATGACCGTGCAGGCTTCGACGACATTGGGGCGCGGACGGCGCTTGTCGATGATCGCCAGATTGCTGCCAAGCATCTCGGCCAGATTTCTCGCCCGCTTGACACCGCCGTGGTCCGGAGAGACGACAACGATATCATCCGGATTGAAGTTCTTGCGTCTGAAGTACTGACCCATCATCGGTACCGTCGTCAGATCATCGACCGGGCAGTGGAAGAAGCCCTGAATCTGTGCCGCGTGCAAGTCAAAGGTCACGACACGATCGGCGCCGGCATGTTCCAGCATGGAGGCGACCAGTTTTGCAGTGATCGGCTGTCTTGGCATGGCCTTGCGGTCCTGTCTGGCATAACCGAAATACGGAATGATGCAGGTGATCTCAGCTGCCGAAGAACGCCTCAGGGCATCCAGACAGATGAGGACCTCCATCAGGGTATCATTGACCGGTTTGCAGGTAGACTGGATGATGTAGCAGCGCTTTCCTCTGACCGATTCGCCCAGTTCGACCAGCGTCTCGCCATCGGCGAAATGATTGACCGAAACCTTGCCCGGTTCGATGTTGAGGTAGCGGCAGACTTCATTGGCCAGTTCCTTTGACGAAGTCAAGGCAAAGACCGCGACATCATCAAGGCTCTCTTCCTTGAGGCCGCTGGCATCTTCGTCCGTAACTCTGGTAACCTTCTTGTAACGGATATGGACCGGTTCATATTTCAATGACTTGAAGTCATTCAGTTTATCGTTATTGATAGCGATCGCTTCCAGAACTTCCTCGTCACAGACCAACACCGAGCCCTGGCTTTCCTGAGCCATCAGTTTGCAGTAGTCGTCGCCGTTGAGATCCGGATATAAGGGAGATACCAGCAGGGTCTTGCCCTCGCCGGAGATCTGCGAGATCACGTCCGCGATCTCATTGCTGCTGTAACAGCCCGGAATCTCGGTATCGGATCCGACAATATAGACATTTTTCATATCAGGAACTTTCCTGACTTCTTTCACCACATGTAAGAGAAGATTTCCTCCCAGATACGGTGTCTTAGACAACTGCTTTTCTTCTTCGTTTCGAATAAAAATGATCGCGTTGTTCATGAGCTCTCCTTCTATTTCACAAATATTATACATTTTTTGTCTATAAAGTGGCCGTAAATCGTACGTAAAGATTCTCACCTCTCAGGTCTTCGTAGATCGCCTTTATTTCACGTTCCTCTTCACTGATGCAGAAGACCGTGGAACCCGAGCCGGACATCAGCACTTCGCCGCACCGATAGGCTTCCAGCCTTTCTTTGACCTTGCGGATATCTTCATTCAATAACAGTGCCGGCTGTTCCAGTGAATTGCCTAACAGCCCTGTCAAAGGTTCTCCGTTTTCCAAAGCCTTTTTCAAAGAAAGGATGTCGGGATGATCGCAGATCTCCATATCCAGCTTCTGGTAGGCTTCCCTGGTTGAAACGCCGCTGCGCGGTTTGACCAATAGAACATAGTATTTCTTCGCCATGTCAAAAGGTTCGATGACATCGCCGATCCCCTTGACTACGGCAGGCGTGTTGAAGTAATTGAACGGCACATCGGCACCTACCTTGAGGCAAAGATCGATGATCTCTTCCTTGCTTAGATCCAGATGGTAGAGCTTTTTGAAGATGCGCAGAACGGAGGCCGCATCCGCTGTACCACCGCCTAAACCGGCCTGGGTCGGGATGACCTTCTTCAGGCTGATGCGGTGATGATCGGCAATATCATAGCGCTCTTTCAATAAAGTGATCATCTTATAGATGGAATTGTTTTCGTTATAGCGGATAAAACGCTTATTGCAGGTAAAAGAGTCCCTCAAATCAGGGATGATCTCCAGTTCATCATAAAAATCGATCGGTACCATGATCGAACACAGATCGTGGTAGCCGTCCTCCCGGATATTGAAGACATCCAGGGAAAGGTTGATCTTGGCATAGGCCCTATCTTTCACGTAACACCTCGTAGAGCTTAATAAACTCATTCAGATCCAATTGCTGGGCACGGATATCGCTCCTTAGGCCCAGCATTTCATATGCGTTTTCAATCATCTCTTTGCCGTAAAGATCCTTTAGATTGTTATGCAGGGTCTTGCGGCGCATGCGGAAACAGTTCTTCACAAATGCGAAGAAGCCCCGTTCATATCCGAAGTCTCTTTCTCTTGCCGGCGTGAAGGAGATCACCGCCGAATCGACATTGGGGCTGGGATAGAAGACACTTCTGGGGACATTCATCTCCAGCTTTGTCGTATACAGATACTGGACTTCGATGCTTAAAGCCGAATAGTCCTCACTGCCCACTTTGGCGCTTAAACGATCGCCCACTTCCTTCTGGACCATGACCGTGATCTTGTGGATATCCAGATCCGACTCAAAGAGCTTGAATAAGATCGGCGTTGTCACATAGTACGGCAGATTGGCACAGACATTGACCTTTTCTTTGTATCCGGAAAGATCCTGATCGAGGAAATCGCCCAAAAAGACCTGAAGACGCTCATCCTCAATGGAACGCAATAGGATCTCGTACATATCCGGATCGATCTCATAGGCATCCACGCTCTTGGAATACTTCAGCAGCATTTCCGTCAAAGCGCCAAGGCCCGGACCGATCTCAATGGTCTTCAGATCCTCATTGCAGGCGCCCTTGGCAATGCGTTCGACGATATTGGCATCGATCAGAAAATTCTGCCCGAACTTCTTTTTTGCCCTGAGCTCTCCCATGACCTTTTTCACATGGCCGATACTTGCGATCATACTACCTTCCTTATCTCCTCATAGCCGATCCCCAGCATGTTGATCCGCTTAAACAGTGTCTTGGCATTGCACTTGCCAAGATGAAAGAAAGAAGAGACCTTCTCTCTTTTGACAGAAGAATCCTTCATGCCCATCAGACCAAGTTCCACGAACTCTTCTTTTGACAGAGAATCATGAAATTCCTCATAGCTGACCAGATGATCCAAAGCTTCCTTCAAAACTTCTCTGGAGGCATGTTCAACGCCCACTTTCTTTGTCGTTCTGGCATCTTCCTTCATCACAAAGGCATTCTTTAAACCCGGTATCGCCTCATTGAGACGCTTGCGGATCTTTTCCCCCGGTGCATCGGGATCCAGAAAAAGGATGACACCACGTTTCTCATTGGCTTGCCTGACCAGCTCGATCGTCTCCTTGCTTAAACCCATGCCGTGAGTCTCGATCGTATCGACATCAAAAAAAGACTGCAGTCTCTTGGTATCATTTACGCCTTCTACGACGATCAGTTCCTTGATCATAGATCCTTAAAATCTTCTTCCTTTGTCAGTTTGCGGTTGTTGTAGGCATCGGCTACCACCGCAACTTTATAGCCTAACGATTCTGCCAGCGAGGCATCATCGGTAAATTCAATATCTTCGCAGTTTTCATAGCACTTCATGATCAGTTCACGCGCAAAAGCCTGCGGTGTTTCCGCCATGAAAACAGTCTTTCGGTCGATCGTCTTTTCAATGACGCCGTCTTTGACGATCTTGATCGTATCGATCGCATAACGGCCGGAAATGACGGCCTTACTTTCGACGACCTTTTCCTTGATCTTCTCTAGTGTCTCGGCATGCAAGAAAGGCCTGGCCCCGTCATGGATCAAAACATAATCACTTTCTGTCCGTTTCAAGCCGTTATAGACGGAATCCTTTCGAAGTAAACCGCCCTTGGTCACCACGATCTTTTCATCGCTTGGGATCTGATCGAAGTATTCTTCATTGGTGACAACGACCACCTTTTTGCAGTCGGGATCGCTGCAGAAAAGATCGACTGAATGCATCAGCACGCTTTTATTATCCTTCATCTTGTAGAAGGTCTTATTGTAGCCAAGATTTGCCCGTTCTCCCTTGCCGGAAGCAACGATCACTGCATCATAGTTCATCCTTGACGATATCCTTTACTTCTGCCCTGAGATATTTTAGGAGCGCATCCCGCTCCACTTTTAAACCGAGTCCGTAAGCACCGGCGGAAATCTCGATGACTTCGTGTTTATCGACCTCATCATCAAAGACGATGCCCTTGTTTTTCTTCGCACCGATCGGCGTAACCGAACCTCTTTCATAGCCGACATCCTTCAAAAGGTCTTTGACGTGGACCATTTCCACATTCTTGACGCCCAAAGCCTTGGCACACTTCTTCAGATCGAGTTCATCCTTGACGGAGATCACACAGATGAACAGGTCATGTTCATGGCGTAAAGCCAGGGTCTTATAGCACTGGCTGTACTCCAGTCCCAGAAGATCGGAAACAGCCTCACCGGAAAACAGATCCTTGTCCAGATCATATTCCAGCACTTCATATTTTATTTTTGCGCTGTCCAGCATGCGCATCGCATTGGTCTTGTTTGCCTTCATCGTAAACCCGCCATATACAGTTTGTTGAGATCATTCGGCAGTTCGGCTTCCACTTCCAGATTATCTTCCTTCAAAGGATGATACATCTCGATGCTCTGAGCGAAAAGTCCCATGCGGATACACAGATCACTTGGATGGCCATAGAGGTCATCATTGAGGATCGGATAGCCGATGGATGAAAGATGGACTCTTATCTGATGAGTACGGCCGCTGTCCAGGGTACACAAGAGGATCGAATAGTTTTTCGCTTTGTTGAGGCCGATGCAGCGGATCTTGGTCAGAGCGCTCTGGCCGGACTTGTGGACGATGCGCTTTCGCGGATCGTGACGGTCCTTGCCGATCGGCTTATCGATGTTCATGATGGTCCCGATCGTCATTTTGCCTTCCACAAAGGCCAGGTAATTGCGTCTTATCTGTTTATTGGAAAGAAGCTGGTCCAGCAAGGGCTGGAAGACCACCGACTTGGAATAGACCACCAGACCGCTGGTCTCCTTATCCAGACGATGGATCGGATAGGCAGCGATATAGTTTCTGTCCCTGTAATACGATCCGACGATCTTGCTTAAGGTCAGTTCATCATTGCCGTCGGAATGTACCAGTAAGCCTTTGGGCTTATTGACGATCAGCACGATCTCGTCTTCATAAACGACATCGAGGGTATTGGAAACTTCCTCGTAATCGTAAGTCTCCGGATATAAGAGAATATCCAAAGAAAGTCCCATGATATCATCTTCCCGCTTCACGGGATTGCCGTCCAGCAGGATGTGCTTATCCTGTATCAGAAGATGCTGGACCTTCTTGGAAGGAATGTAGGCATCAAAAAATTCCTGTATCGTCTTCACAAACAGGGAATCGACATCGATATGCAGCCATTTATCTTCAAGTGTATAACGCATGCCTCTATTATAGCAGTCAAGCATGAAAAACAGAAAAAGGGCTTGAAGACCCTTATCAAAAAGTTTTTATGCTTTCTTTCTCTTTTTCTTCAGGAACAGCATGGCACCAATTGCCAGTAATGCAAAGGCAGCCAGCAATAAAGCAAAAACTGTTTTGGTCAGATATTTTCCAGCCATAATCAAGTTCCTCCTTATAGTTCCATTATATATTTCTCCACTGCAACACATTCACAACAAGTCTACTCTTCAATAATGGTGATCGTCAGATCATCCGGTCCTTTGAAGGAGAACGTTCTTAATTCCGTGTAAGGATCGGCAAGATATTCGCTGGTTTCAATATGATGTTCCGCCAGTGTCTGTTTTAAAAATTCCGAATTGTTGCAGGCGATGGTGATCTCCTGCTTGGGCATATCCTTGTATCTTTCACTGCAGCGCACTTCGATCTGATTCTTCCCGAATTCAAACAAGAAGTTGCTGTCATCACCGTCGGGGATCAGCCGTTTGAGACGGAAACCCAGAGTCTTCTCATAAAAATCAAAAACTTCCTTCTTGTCAGAGGCATAGACAGTCACTCTTTGCAGACGGATCTTGTTGAGATAGGAATACAAAGGAAGATCCTTGGCCCTGAAGTAATGGCGCCGCATCCGTTTGAGTTCCTTTCGGAAATCCGGATGGGCCAGAACATAGGCAAAATGCATATAGAAGAGCTGGCCAAGCGCCCCGCCGATCATATTGGAGATCATGTCATCAATATCGTAGAAGCCAAGCTTGGTCACCAATTGGATGTTTTCAATCAGAAAGGAGATCGTACCGCAGGCGATCAGCGTCCTTTCCGGCATGTGACCGCGGAAAAAGTCAAAGACATAAGGCAGAAGATAACCCATCGGCACAAACAGGACAATATTCAGATAGACCTGATAGACGTCTTCGATCTTGTTGACCCGCACATGTTCCAAAGCGGCTGCCAGACCATCGGTAAAGACGGAATTGATGAAGCCCAGGATGCCGAAATCGATCTGTATCGCATTGGCCAGATCTTCATAAAGGGCAACGTGGATGAGATAATCACTGGAAGCCGAACGGGAAAAGAAGACCACGTAGCTGAGCAGGGCCAGATAGATAAGAAAGACCAGAACCAAAACCGCCTTCCTTAAATGCAGATAGAAGTCCGCATGGGGATTTTTATTCATGCGGTCATCCGGCGAAATACCGATCGCCTTGCATACCATGCGGTCGATCATCGGCATGAAAACGACCATGACAAACATCAGGATCGTTACAAAGATATTGGTCGACAGGTTGTTGATCTTCATAAGTTTACTATATCAAAAATACCTTTACAGAAAGAAAAAACCTCGTCTTAGGACGAGGTCACCATGATCAGTTGTCGCTTCTTCTTACGCCGAAGATCTCCAGGACCCGGATCAGCAGATTGATGAAGTCCAGCTCCAGCTGTAAGGCAGCAAAGATGGCGAAATTCTCACTTTCGCTTTGCGAATAATAGCGGTCGATCATCTGCATGTCATAGACCGTAATGCCCATAAATAAGAGCGTCTCGATATAGCATAAGGCAATGTCCAGACCCGAAGCTCTGAAAAACAGCATATTCACAATGGTCAGAATGATGCAGGAGACAAGACCCGTCATGAAGAAAGGTCCCATCCTGGTCAGATCGACCTTGGTCGTCCTTCCGATCGCGCAGAGCGAACCGAATACAACAGCCGTTGTGGCAAACGCCATCAGAACGGAAGCTGTCGTATAGACGCTTAAGATCACCGACAGCGTCAGACCGTTGACCAGGGAATAGGCAACAAACATGCCCTTGACTGCTGCTGTGGAGCGGCTTTCCAGATTTCTTCCGATCACAAAAGCCAGAACCAGTTCGGCAGCCATGAAAAACAACATGGCAAACATGTATGCCTGTCCCAATAACGGCATCATATAATTACCGGCCAAGGCACCTATCGCACTCAAGCCGAGTCCTAAAGCCAGATATCCCATGACCTTGGAGAAGAAATCCAGACGGCTGACATGGTTTATTTCCTGATAGTTTTCAAAATCATTCATCTTTAAATTCCTCCTATCGAATATCAGTTTCTATCAATTTTCCAAAAAAATCAATCTTCCTGCATCGCCATGCCTTAGTTTCCCATCAAGATGGTATCATGTAGGAAAGAGGTATCCCTATGAATAAAGCGATAGAAAAAGACGCAAAAACCCTGTATGAACTCGGCGATGAACTCTTCATGCATCCCGAACTGGGCTACAAGGAATTCACCAATAAAAAGATATTGACGGACTATTTTGAGGCCAACGGCCTGAAAGTCACTGACCTGGGTTTCCGCACTGCCTTCAAGGTATCGATCGGGTCCGGTTCGCCCCGTATCGGCTTGATCGCTGAACTGGATGCCCTTCCGACACTGGGCCATCCCTATGCCTCCAGGATCGACAACGCCGCCCACAGCTGCGGTCATTCCACCCAGTGCGCCATCATGGCCTACACCCTGGTCAAGCTCAAGGATGTCATCAGAAACGGCACCGTCACCCTGTACTTTACGCCGGCCGAAGAATTTACCGACATCGCCTTCCGTAAAGAACTGATCAAAAAAGGCGAGATCCAGTACATCGGCGGCAAGGTCAACATGTTGGCAGCGGGAATGTTTGATGAGGAAGATCTCTTCATACACTTGCACACCATGGGCGAAGGCAAATACCATTTCTCACTCAATTCCGCCCTCTCCGGTTTCGTCTACAAGCAGATCACCTTCCATGGCAAGGCGACACATGCCGCCGTTGCCCCGCATAACGGTATCAATGCCCTGAATGCCTTTGTCTTGTTCGACAACGCCATCAATATGCTGCGGGAGACCTTCAAGGAAGAAGACTACATCCGCATACACGGCATCCTCTCACAAGGCGGGCAGACCGTCAACTCCATTCCGGCCAAGACGGTCTATGAGTGCTACGTTCGAGCTCTCGACCCGAATATCCTTCGTACCACAGCCGCCAGAGTCGACAATGCGGCAAAGCATTGTGCCAAGGCCATCGGCGCTTCGGCATCGATCAAAACAACACCGGGCTACCTGCCGATGAACCAGAACCGTCTGATCAACGACGTCATCCGCAAAAACATGCTGAAGCACTGCAAACTTGAAGAGATCCACGACAA
>CADAHV010000025.1:0-14719 GCA_902787775.1 uncultured Erysipelotrichaceae bacterium
TTCGGCATCAAGATCTGTGATCTGAACGTATCACAGCTGATCTTATTCAAGGAACAGTCTCATCCGGGCAGATGTGTCGTTGCCTATAAGGATCACATCTCGGAGATCGTCGACCTGCCTGTCGAGGAGCAGCACGCCTTCCTGGCAGATGTGACCAGAGTTGCCAATGCCTTACATAAAGCTTTTAACCCGGCCAAGGTCAATTACGGTGCCTACGGCGATACCGGACATCACCTGCATGTCCATCTGGTTCCGAAATATAAGGACGGCTTTGAGTGGGGCGGCACCTTTGAGATGAATCCGCAGAAGTGCTTCTTAAGCGACGAGGAGTATCAGGAGATCATCGATAAGATCAAGGCCAACCTGTAGAGAGTTTCCTTTAGCCGAACGAATCCGATATAATGAGAAAGCGAAGAGATCCTTCGCTTTTGTTTTGAAAAATGAAGAGAAAACGTGATCCATATATCGAACTGATACGGCTTGTATGCTGCCTGCTGGTACTTCTTTACCATGTGGGCATTTTAAAAGGCGGCTATCTGCCGGTGGCAGTCTTTTTTGTCCTGAGCGGCTATTTTACCCTGTTTTCCTTGTGGCGCAAAAAGGACTTCTCTTTAAAGGATCATTATCTGAAACGCCTTCGAAGCATCTACCTGCCTTTGGCGGCGGTGAGCTTGTGCAGCGTTGCCCTGATCAGTCTGCTTCCTTCCGCCAGCTGGATCAATTTAAAAAAGGAGACTCTGTCGGTCCTTCTCGGCTACAACAATTTCTGGCAGTTAAGTGCCGATCAGGATTATTTTGTCCGGCACAATTCTTCGCCGTTCATGCACATGTGGTATATCGCCATATTGCTGCAGTATGAACTGTTGATGCCGTTACTGGTGAAGGGCTTGAAGAAGCTGGCGAAAAACTACAGCCGTCTGATCCCGTTGGGCTTCTTCTTTGTGATGGCTTTGATTTCCTATATCGTCTTTGTCATCCATCTGACCAAGGGACAGACGATGTTAGCCTACTACGGCAGCTTCGATCGTCTTTTCTCCTATTTTGCCGGCTGCCTTGTCGCCTTGATTCATATCAAGGCCGGCCCGCTGGTTTTCGGCAAGCGCAGCGTCAGAGAGATCCTCTATGGTTTTTATTTACTGCTTCTGTTTGTCTTATCGATCTTTGCCGGAAACGAGAAGATGGCTTTGACGATGGGCTTGGTGACCTTGCTTGGGGTGCGCGTATTGGAAAACGGCCGGAGCTTATTTGATCCGAAAAAGAAAGCCGATCCCATCCTTTTGTATCTGGCGTCGCTGTCCTATGAAATCTACCTGGTACAGTATCCGCTTATTTTCTTATTCGATCTGACGAGACTTCCCATCTGGCTCAAAGCCATATTTGTCATTGTGACGACACTCATTGCAGCGGTCTTGTTAAAGCGGGCGCTGATGGTGAAGCGGAAAGATATATTCGGAATGATTCTGGCTTCACTGATTGCCTTGGGTTCGGTCTTTGGCTTCTATCGCTTCCTTGCCGCCAAGGATTATTCCAAGGAGATGAAGGAACTGGAAGATAAGTTAAGTGAGAACGCCAAGCTGATCGAAGAGAAAAACAAGGAGTACGAGCAATCCTTAAAACAGAAGGAAGCAGAGATCGATGCGATCTTTGAGAGTGTCGGGGACGAAAAGGAAGCGGTCAAACAGCTGCTGGAGAAGATGCCGGTGGTCGGTATCGGCGATTCGATCCTGATCGATGTGGCCGATGCGATGTACGAACGTTTCCCGAGCGGTTACTTTGACGGCAAGATCTCGAGAGATCTCTATGCCGGCAATGAGATCATGGAAAAAATGAAGGCCGAAGGAACATTGAGTGACCTGATCATTTTGTCTCTTTCGGTGAACGGCGATTACGTGGAAAAGCGAAACGCCTATATGATGGAAATACTGGAAGACCGGGAAGTCTTCTGGATCGATGCGGTCGGTGCCGATGATCCGGAATTCAATGAACGTTTTGAGGTCTTTGCGCAAAACTATCCGAACCTGCATATCGTAAGATGGAATGAATACTCGCAGGGTCATCCGGAGTACTTCTATTATGATGGCATCCACGTCATGGAAGACGGCATCGATGCACTGGCCGATCTGATCTATGATACGGTCTACAATGTCTATCTGGATAAATACGAACAGATCAAGGCAGATGCCTTAAACAGCAAAAAGGAACTGGAAGAAAGCAAGATCGTCTTCTATGGCAATGATCTTCTGATCAACGCCTATTCCTATATTGCGGAAGGCAGAGACAATGCCGTCTACCATAACGATGAAAACTTTGATTTTGATTCTCTCTATGCCATGATCAGTGAATCGAAGGAAAACGGCACTCTGGAGAAGAGGGTTGTTCTGGTCTTTGACCGCAATGCCGGTTTCAAGGAAAGCGATTATCGAAAGCTGGCCCAGCTTTGTGAAGGCCATGAGGTTTACATCTGCGATGCAGGATTGGCCAATAAGGATCTGGGCATTGACAACGTCATGGTCGTCGATCTTTACGGGCTTTTGAAAGAGCACGAAGAGTATCTGATGGCTGATAAGATCCACCTTTCCCCCGATGGAAGCAAGGCTATGGCGGATCTTCTGTTTAAAGTAGTAAAATAAACCCGTGATCAAAAAAGAAACGGGAGAAATCATAAAAGAAGAACAGTTTGTCAAAGAATATGCCGACAGACCGGAGTTTTCTTATCGTCTGCTGCGGGTCTTTTTCAAGCCGCTTGTCTATCTTCTGTTTCATCCCAAGGTCTATGGCCTGGAAAAGATTCCCGATGGACCGGTGGTGCTGGCGCTGAATCATCGCTATGCCTCGGATCCGGTCTTCATTGTCTATGCTTACAAGAAACGGCCGATCCGTTATCTGGCGGCCAAGAAGTTTCATGACGGCATCTTCGGTTTCCTTTTTCGTATGGCTCTGACGGTGCCGGTGGATCGTTCCCGCCATACGCCGGAAGTGATGGCGGCTGCCGATGAGATCTTAAAAAACGGCGGCATCCTGGGCATCTTTCCGGAGGGTACCCGAAACAGGACAAAAGAGATCCTGCTGCCCTTTAAATACGGGGCAGTGTCCCTGGCACAAAAGAATGACGCTTATCTACTGCCGGCGGTCAATATCGGGAAAAACACGCCGTTTTTGAGTCATGCGAGGATGTATATCGGCGAGCCTTACAAGATCGACAAGGCTGCCGATTTAAAAAGCGAGAATGAAAAGCTGCGGCAGATCATCTACGACATGTATGTCCTCTACGGCAGGGAAGATGAGCGCCTGGATGAGGTCAGAGGCAAGAGGGACTGAAAAGTCCTTTTTTCGTTGAAATATGAAAACCATACGGTTTACAATGATAGTAGAACAGTTTATGGAGCAATCACAATGAATACAGCTGATTTAGTGAAGAAACTCTGTGATGAGAAAGAGGTCTCGCTTGCCGAACTGGCAAGGCGGATCGGCCAGTCCAGACAGAATTTCTATAAAAAATTACGAAGAGATACGTTGACGATCGGGGAACTGCGCTCGATCGCCGATTCTTTAGGCGTGACCTTCGACCAGTCTTTCATACTTCCAAACGGGGAGAAGGTTTCGATGGAAGAGAAGGAGGCAGGACGTGAGTAAGGTAAGAAATAACAGGATGACCACCGTGTCCCTGTTGGGAGCGCTGCTGGTCGCTTTGATTCTGGTCTTTTCGACGATCTTTATGGGTCGTGCTGCCACAAAAGACACCCAGGATGCCGTCAGAAGCGTCAGCCTTTTGTATCTGGATGAATTGGCCGGACGAAGGGAAGAGGTCGTTGAAAGCAATCTGCAGGAAAAGATCGCCGATATGAAGATCGCCATCGAAATGATGAGCGAGGAAGATCTTTCCGATACTGCCCACCTGCAGGAGTATCAGAAGCGTTTACGCCGCATCTATACCTTGCGGCGTTTCGCCTTCGTTGATGAGGACGGGCTGATCTATACGGCCGATGGCATTGAAAGAAATATTGATACCTATCACTTTGATTACCGAACGATCAGCGAAGCGGAAATCTCGATCATGGATCTGAGTCACAGTGAAAAGTCAGTGGTCATTGCCATGCCGGTCGATCTGACACTGGAAGAAAAGAAACTGAAAGCGGCCTTCATGGAGATCGCCATGGACGAATTGCTGTCCGGTGTTTCGATGAATGCCCGTGAAGATTCCGCAACCTTCTGTAACATCTACACCAGACAGGGTGTGGCCATGTCCAACACCGTCTTAGGCGGTCTGGCGCAGGAAGACAACCTGATCGAAGCCATGAAGATCGCGGTCTTTGATGGCGGCTATTCCTATGAGAAGTTTTACGAGGAATTTACCAACAGTCAGGCAGGTGAGACCTCCTTTACCTATAACGGCATCCAGGAGACGCTGGCCTATGTACCGGTCGGTGGTACCGACTGGCTTTTGACCTATCTGATAAGAGAGAGCGTCATCTCGCAACGCATCTCGCCGATCTCCGATGCGATCATTCGCCGTAGTCTGACCCAATCCTTATTAACGGCCATTGTTCTTTTGGGCATGTTTGGTCTGATTGTTTCGCAGATGAAACACAATGCCAAACTGGAACTGGAAAGAGAAAAAGCGGATGCGGAAAACAGAATTAAGCAGGAAGAGATGGAAGAAATGCTGATCTTAAAGGAGAAGTTGCTGGAAGAAGAGAAGATGCGTTCCCGGCATGACTCAATGATCACCGCCATGGCTTCCGATTACCGCAGCGTCTATCACGTCAACCTCGATCATGACGAGGCCATCTGTTACCGCTCCGATCCGGAGGATGAAGACAAGTACGTCCAAGGCCAGCACTTCAGCTACTATGAGGCGTTCAAGAATTATTGTGAAAAATACGTCGATGAAAGATTCAGACAGGGGTTCATGGATTTCATCAATCCGAAGAATATCCGGGAAGGTTTAGAAAAAGAGACCATCCTGGCCTATCGTTATCTGGTCCGCCGCAAGGGCAAGGAATACTATGAGATGATCCGTTGCGCGGGTGTCAGACGAAGCGAAGATCGGGCCGACCATAAGGTCCATGAGATCGGTATCGGCTTTACGATCATCGATGCAGAAATGCGTGAGTCACTTGCCCAACAGCGGGCTTTAAGTGATGCCTTAAGTGTGGCTGAAGGGGCCAACCGCGCCAAGACCGCTTTCTTATCCAACATGTCCCATGAGATCCGTACACCGATGAACGCGATCATCGGTCTGGATAATATCGCCCTGAATGATCCGGAGACGCCGGAAAAGACAAAGGAGTATCTGCGCAAGATCGGTGCTTCTGCCGACCATCTGCTGGGTCTGATCAACGATATCCTGGATATGTCCAGAATCGAATCGGGCAGAATGACACTCAGACACGAGGAATTCTCTTTCCGTAAACTGCTGGAATCGATCAACACGATGTTCTCCAGCCAGTGTCAGGATAAGGGTCTCAATTACAGCTGTTCGATCATCAACGATGTCGATGACTACTACATCGGCGACGATATGAAGCTGCGGCAGGTTTTAATCAATATCCTGGGCAATGCGGTCAAGTTTACGCCGGAAGGCGGCAAGGTCTCCATGGAAGTGGAATGCACCAACCGCTTTGACGGCAAGTCGGCTTTGACTTTCCGAATCGCCGATACCGGTATCGGCATGTCAAAAGAATTCATTCCGAAGATTTTTGAGACCTTCTCGCAAGAGGATGTGACCAGCACTTCCAAATACGGCAGTACCGGTTTAGGCATGCCGATCAACAAGAGCATCGTCGAGATGATGAACGGTTCGATCGATGTGCAAAGTGAAAAAGGCAAGGGTTCGACTTTTACGGTCAGCGTGACGCTGGAAGATTCCAAACGCAAGGACAGCGATGTCGCGATGAACGAGATCGATCCGTCCAAACTCTCCGTCCTGATCGTCGATGACGATGATGTCGCCTGCCAGCATGGCAAGCTGGTCTTGGAAAAGGCCGGCATCAATGCCGAAGTCGTCAACAGCGGCAAGGAAGCCCTGAAGATGGTGGAACTGCGCCATGCCCGCATGCATCCTTACGACCTGATTCTTATCGACTGGAAGATGCCGGAGATGGACGGCATTGAAACAACCCGAAGGATCCGGGAAGTGATCGGCGAAGAATCGGCGATCATCATCCTGACAGCCTACCGCTGGGACGATGTCCTGGAAGAAGCGTTAAAGGCTGGTGTTGATTCCTTCCTGGCCAAGCCGTTATTTGCCGGTGCAGTCATGGAAGAATTCTCTTCGGCTTTGGACAGCCGTCGCTTCAAGGATGACGTAAAGAAAAACAAGGCTGATCTCAACAACCGCCGCATCCTGGTGGCGGAAGACGTCAAGATCAATGCCGAAATCATACAGATGTTGTTGAAATCCAAAAACATGGAAAGCGATCTGGCGGAAAACGGCCGAATCGCTCTGGAACTGTTTGCCAAGCATCCGCAGGGCTATTATGATGCCATTTTGATGGATATGCGTATGCCGGAAATGGATGGTCTGGAGGCAACCAGAAAGATCAGGGCTTTGGACAGACAAGACGCCAAAGAAATCCCGATCGTCGCCTTGACGGCCAACGCCTTTGATGAAGATGTGCAGCGAAGCCTGCAGGCAGGTCTCAATGCCCATCTGTCCAAACCGGTTTCACCGGATGCCTTATTCGAAACGCTGGAAACACTGATCAGGGATGAATCGAAATGAAGATAGAATTTGATACGTTAGATAAAAAACCGAATTTATACAGCGTGCTTTGGATCACGCTGGCTTTGGCAGTCGTCGTTGTTCTGGATCTGGCAGGTCTTTTGCCGCAGTTTTTAATGAGCACAATTTTAGTGATCTATTATGCGGCGGTGGCCTTTCTATTGATCAGGGCTTTTAAGGACCAGTTTCGCTACAATCCTTATTCCTACAACACGATCTATTACATCGGTTTTGCTTTGTATGTTCTGTGCATGCTGGGATCGCAGATTCTGATGACCTGGCAGATCGCCCATTATTCGGAGTCCGGCATGGCAGGCTCGGCCTTCTTGCAGTTTTTGAGTACCGGCAAGCTCTTCATTCTTTTGTCGCTGCCCTTTATCCTGGTTTTCTCGATCAGTATGATCGTTTCCAACATCCGTCTGATCCATCACGAGGGAGGCAGTCTGACCAACATTCTGGGAACGATACTGTCATTGATGCTGATCGGTGGCTTTCTCTTCCTCTATGTCTTTGATTATTACGTATCAGGAAGTGAACGGGAGGTCATGATCCATGACATCCATGCCAATCTGTTTACCGCCGTCTTTCTTTACTTTGAATGCATGATGATCGGCACGATCATCGCCGGTGCCATCGTGGCCAATTATGTGCCGAAATTCGATAAGGATTTCATGATCATTCTGGGCTGCGGCATGAACAAGGACGGAACGCCGACGCCTTTATTAAGAGGACGCTGCGATGCCGCGATCGATTTCTATCAAAAGCAGTTAAAGGCAACCGGCAAGGAGCTGACCTTTGTGCCTTCCGGCGGTCAGGGAAGTGATGAGATCATTTCCGAGAGCGAATGCATGAAGCGTTACCTGCTGTCCAAGGGCATCAGGGAAGAACAGATCATCAAGGAAGACCGTTCCACCGATACTTTTGAAAACATGATGCTGTCAAAGGTGAAGATCAGAGAGGTTTCCGACAGCGAAGAGATTGCCTTTGCGACGTCCAAGTTCCACGTCTTCCGGGCAGGACTGTTTGCCCGCCGGGTGAAGATGCGCGCCGTGGGTGTCGGGGCAGATACCAAGTGGTATTTCTGGCCCAATGCGGCGGTCAGGGAGTTTGTCGGTCTTTTGACCAAACACCGTTTAAAACAGGCCTGCATCCTGATCGGCATGATCATTGTTTACGTCGGATTGACACTGTTACAATATAGTAGGTAGATAAAAAACATGGAAGAATTAGTACTGAATAAGATCAGATTTACGCTGCCGGAGGGCTTCGTAAAAATAAATGAGGAAGAGGTTCAGACGATGAACCTGATCAAAGAAGGTGACGACTATGGCGTCTACCGCAACGAAGAAAGACACATCGTCGCTTCTTTGGCTTACAAGAAGGCAAACGCCTTGTTGAGCCTTTTCGTCAATGAGAAGGAAGCGATCGAAAACATGGAAAAACAGATCGCCGAACCGATGAAGGCCTATGGCTATGAGCGCAAGGCTTTCGTGGAAGAGGAAGTCGCCGGTGAAAAGGCGGAGGGTTTTGATTACACCTATGATGTTTCCGGTGTGAAGATGGAGGGACTTTCCTATATACTGAAAGAAAAAAATGATCTTTACTACCTGCATTTCTATTTCAGGAAAGAGAATGAGACAAAGGATCTGCCTTTGATCAAAGAGATCCTGAATGGCGCAAAGCGGGTTTAAGCATATCACTTTAAGGAGGATGATCTATGGAGATCAACAAAACAATTAAGGACAGCGTATGTTCGATTGCCTTGGAAGGAAGACTGGATACTGTCTCGGCACCGGATCTGGAAACCATCTTTAACGAGATTTCCGAATCGGATGTCAAGGAACTGCAGCTTGACTTCAAGGGTTTGGATTATATTTCTTCGGCAGGACTCCGAGTTCTTCTGCGTGGGCAGAGAATGATGAGCGAAAAGGGCGGCATGGTCATCACCAATGTCAAGGATACGGTGATGGAAGTTTTCGAAATGACCGGTTTCATCGACATCCTTACCATTAAATAAGATGACGGCAAAAAGAAAATTTACGAATATCGTAAAAGCGATCCAAAGGGAATTCTTACGGACGACGGATACGCTCTGGGACAACGAGATCAAGGCCAACATCTTTGTCAGTCACGTCTTGTTTGTGACCGGCATCGTCGCCCTGTTTTTCCTTTTACTGAATTCGATCGGCGTCTTTTCGATCAACCAGACCCGCATGGTGACGGCGATGGACATCTGTGCCATCCTGGCCTTTGGCGGTGCCCAGCTGAGTCATCACTTCAAAGGTGAAAAGAAATGGCTCAAGACCGTGCTTCTGGTCCTTTACATCATAATCTTTGAGGTTGCCGAATGCATCTTAGGCCACAACATCCATCTGGTCATGTTGTTTCCGGTCGTCCTGTCGGTCCGCTATTATTCGCAACCGCTGACGATCGTCGTATCGATCCTGACCCTGATCGCGGCCCTATTTGCCGATTATTTCTGTGTCTATCAGGGTGTGGGCGTGATCGATCTCAACTTCGTCAATCTTCTGCCGGCAACGATCGTTGAAGGCGGCGGCGCTTTGCGAAACTACATCGATCCGTCGATGATCGACCGCAACGCGACCTGGGGATTCTTTCTGGTCAGAAGCTTCTTACCGCGTTATGTTATGACCTCCATGGTTTCCATCATCTGCGGCAAGATCGCTCAGATGGGCAGGAAGGCCATCTTTGATCAGCAGGCGGAGACGGCCAAGAGCGAACGTATTTCAACCGAGCTCGACCTGGCATCTTCGATCCAGGCCAACATGCTGCCAAACATCTTCCCGGCCTTTCCGGATCGGGATGATTTTGATATCTATGCCTCGATGACCCCGGCCAAGGAAGTCGGCGGTGACTTCTATGATTTCTTCATGGTCGACGAGGACCATCTGGCCATGGTGATCGCCGATGTTTCCGGCAAGGGCATTCCGGCCGCCATGTTCATGGTCATTGCCAAGACGCTGATCAAGGATCATGCCCAGCTGGGTTTAACTCCTTCAATGGTTTTCACCAAGGTCAACGATACTCTGTGCGAGGGCAATGAAGCCGGTTTATTTGTCACGGCGTGGATGGCCATGGTCGAACTTTCCACCGGCAAGATGGTCTATGCCAATGCCGGCCACAATCCACCGGTCATCATGAAGAACGGCAAGATCGATTATCTGCGCTGTCCGCCGGGCTTTGTCTTAGCCGGCATGGAAGGCTACGATTACCGCGAATTTGAACTGGATTTAAACAAGGGCGACAAGCTCTTCCTATATACCGACGGCGTCACCGAAGCCGCCAACGGCGAACACAAGCTCTATGGGGAAGAGCGTCTGATCAACACCCTCAAATCGCTTGAAATACAGGGCGGCTGTGCCGATGTCATCCGTCAGGTACGTCAGGACATCGATCTCTTCGTCGGTGATGAGGAACAGTCCGATGACTTGACGATGCTGGCATTTGACTATACGGCCAAGGTGAAGAACCGCGGTCTGATCGAGCGGACCTTTGATGCCTCGGTCGACAATCTGCGCGAAGTCCTCGCCTTTGTCGAAGAGGGTCTGGAAAAGCATGATGCCGATATGAAGGCAACGATGGCTGTGACGGTCTCTCTGGAAGAGATCTTCGTCAACATCGCCCATTACGCCTATCCGGGCCGTAAGGGCAAGGCGCGTGTCGGCATGTATTTTGACGAAGACCGCATCTACGTCTACACCGTGGACAGCGGTATCCCGTTCAATCCATTGGAGAACGAGGATCCGGACATTACGCTGGCACCGGAAGATCGGGATATCGGCGGTCTGGGCATCCTGATGGTCAAGAAGTCGATGGATGAATGCAGCTATGAAAGGAAGGGCAATGAGAACCGCTTCATCATGTCCAAGAAGATCAAATGATCGACGAAGCGATCCTGTTTGCCGCCAAAGCCCATCAGAATGAAGTCCGCAAGGGCAACGGACAGCCCTATATCTTTCACCCGATCGAAGTGCTCTCCCTTGTATCCTTGATGAGTAAGGACGACGAAGTCTTATGCGCTGCTGTTCTGCATGATACGGTGGAGGATACCGATGTGACGATCGAAGAGATCAAGGAAACCTTTGGTTCCAGAGTTACCGACCTGGTGTCCTATGAATCGGAAGATAAAAGGGATAATATAAATAAAGAACAGACCTGGAAGGAAAGGAAAAGGGAGACCATCGATCTGATGGCCAAAAGTAAGGACATCGGTGCGAAGATGGTCTGTCTGGCTGATAAAGTCTCCAACTTACGAAGCCTGCATCTGGGTTTACTGGATAAGGGCGAAGACTTCTGGCAGGTCTTCAATATGAAAGATCCACTGATGCACTACTGGTATCACGATGAATTAAGAAGAGCGTTAAGTGATCTTTGTGACTATTCCGTTTATAAGGAGTACTGCTTCCTGATCGATACGATCTTTGGCAAATACACGAAGGAGATAAAGTATGAAGAGTACGTTTGAAAACAATATACTGACGATCTACCCGGAGGGAACGCTGGATACCAATAATGCCGATCAGTTCGGCGAGGAAGTGGCGAAGATCCGCGAGACCTATCCCGATGGTCAGCTGGTTCTGGATCTGGATGATCTGACTTATATCTCCAGTGCCGGTTTACGCCAGATCCTGAAGCTGAAGAAAAGAGAAGCGGATTTCAAGATCATCAACTGTTCCAGTGAGATCTACGACATCTTTGAAATGACCGGCTTTGCCGAGATGATGGACATTTCCAAGGCCTTCCGCAAGATGTCGGTCGAAGGCTGCGAGATCATCGGCGAAGGTTCCAATGGTGTGGTCTACCGTCTCAACCCGGATACGATCATCAAGGTCTACAAGAACTCCGATGCCTTGGATGCCATCAAGCGGGAACGTGAACTGGCAAGAACGGCTTTGGTCTTAGGCATCAATACGGCGATTCCGTTTGATGTGGTCCGCGTTGGTGACAAGTATGGTTCGGTCTTTGAGATGTTGTCGGCAAAATCATTGACCAAGCTGATCGTCGCTGAACCGGAGAACCGCGAAAAGTACATCAAGGTCTTCTCCGATATGTTGAAGGAGATCCACGAGACTTCCGTCAAGCCGGGTCTCTTGCCTAGCGCCAAGGAAGAAACCTTGGAGAGAATAAAATATCTGGAAGGTCATATCCCAACAGAGACTTATACGAAATTACTTTCGATGGTCGAAGCGATCCCGGAATCCTTCAAGATGATCCATGGCGATTATCATACCAACAACGTCCATTACGCCAACGGCGAAGCGATCCTGATCGATATGGATACCCTGTCGGCCGGCAATCCGATCTTTGAATTTGCATCCATCTTTTTGGCTTACCGTGGTTTCGGTGAGCTCGATCAGAAGGAAGTCACCAACTTTTTGAAGATCGACTGGGAAAATGCCGGCTACATTCTGAATCAGCTGATGGATGATTATTTTGAAGGCAAGGACGCTGCCTACAAGGAAGAGGTCATGAACAAGGCCAAGGTCTTAGGTTATGCCCGCGTTTTGCGCCGGACGATCAAGCGCACACCGGACCAGACCGAGAAGATCGAACACTACAAGAAACAACTGATCGAGTACACCGCCAAGGTCGACTCGCTGGCAATTTAAATTCAGAATGCATATATCGAAGGATGCATGCATTTTTTA
Source organism: uncultured Erysipelotrichaceae bacterium (assembly GCA_902787775.1). GTDB lineage: Bacteria > Bacillota_I > Bacilli_A > Erysipelotrichales > Erysipelotrichaceae > Colivicinus. The sequence goes on from CADAHV010000025.1 coordinate 12,394, forward strand.
AGGAGAAAATATGGCAAAAATGAAAATGATCATTGACTGTGACACCGGTGTCGATGACGCACTGGCGATCACCTATATCCTGGCCAATCCGGACATTGAACTGCTGGGCGTGACGACGACGTTTGGCAATGTCGATCTGGATATGGCAGCCACCAACAGCAAGCTGATCCTGGAACTGTTTCACAAAGGTGAGATCGGTGTCTACAAGGGTGCGAGCCACAGCCGCGTCAGCGATCACTATGAGCGCCACGCCAAGTCCAACGCCATCCATGGCGACAATGGCATCGGCAACGTCGATCTGGGTCCGCTGAAAGGAACAATTGAAGAAAAGAGTGCGGTCGACTTCATACTGGAATCTGCCCGTCAATATAAAAAAGACCTCCATCTGGTCTTTGTCGGTCCTTTGACCAATCTGGCAGAATGTATTGAAAAAGATGAAGCCGCCTTAAAGGAAGTCGGCGATATCACCATCATGGGCGGTGCCTTGACGACAAGAGGCAATGCCTCGATCTATGCGGAAGCCAACATCATCTCCGATCCGCTTTCCGCCAAGATCACTTTGGGATCATCTTTGGATCTTCATCTGGTACCGCTTGATGCCACGCACAAGACTTTATTCAAGGTCTCGGACATCAAGGAGTGGAAGGATATCAATGAGGCAGGCAAGGATCTCTATGAGATTGCCCGCTATTACTATGTAAGAGAGCTGGGTGGGGAAGAGACCGGCGGTGCGATGCATGATCCACTGGCGGCCTTTGCCTCCTATGATCCAAGCATCATCACCAACTGGTTTGCCTGCAACCTGACGGCAGAAGAAAGCGGCAGGACCATCTCTTATTTTGAAGAGCTCAATCTGCCAAGAAAGAGACACCACGTGGCACTCGATGTCGATACCAGAAGGTTTACAGAAGAGTATATCGATCTGGTCAGCAATCTGATCAAGAAACAATAGAAAAGGTTTCTTTTCAGAAACCTCAGTAATCCAGAAGGTCTCTTAACTGTTCCAAAGGACGGTTGGAGACCTTTTCTGTATGGGTCATGTTTTTGCGCATATTGTGATAGCGGGCCAGGAATTCTCTCGAAGATAGACGGAAGGCATCGGAAGAAAAGACCGAGAGCTGTTCCAGAGCATCGGAGGTCACGACGATGATCCGATACTTGTCGGACAGTTCCTTGGACTTGGCTTCGATGTACATATCCGCCGTCTGGCCGGTTCTGGTATAGACGATGGAGATGTTGTCGCGCTGCGAGACCGCAACTCTGGAGGCATCCTGCAGATAGGCGTCAAAGACAAGGACGCAGTCGGCGGCCACATAGCCGGAAAAATCGCAGACCAGGTCGATGACCTTTTCTCTGGCCATCGTCAGATTGTCGAGTGAGACATCTTCCAGGGCATGCATGACGTTGTAGCCATCCACCAGATAAAGAAGGGGTTTGGGTGGCGTGTAGCTTTCCTTGCGTTCGCTTTGTCTTTCCTTGTTTGTCTCGATGTAGCGGGGTCTTGGCTTATAGAGTGAGTTCCAGACGCGCTTGAGTTCTTCTTCGTTGATGCTTCGCGGATTGTGTTTGACCGGTTCGCTGTAATTGGCGATGTAGTTGCGTAGTTCCATATGCATATTCTCTTCGACCTCTTCCGGTGGGAAATAGGTGCCGGCGCCGTTGCGGGTGAAGATGGAACCGACCGGTTTGGATAAGTCGGAGCGATAGTCATAGCCGATCGATTGGATGACTTCTGTTTCATTGTTGCAGCGATCATAAAAAGAAGAAAGGATCTCATGGGAAAAGTCGTCCTTGAAGCGGCTCTTTAAGGAAAGGATCAGGTCATTGTACTGTAACTTCGGTACCTTGGCCATGATGGTGTCTTCTTCGATGTCGTAGACCAGTCTGGAAGAAGACAATTGCGAGATGAGGGCGTTGAGGACCTTGGGATCGGCCTTGAGACAGACCAGATAGTAGGGTTCCAGAAGAACAGTCTTAGTCTTGAAGAGGGCCTGACGGATCGCCCGGTTGAGAGCTTCGATGAGGTCGCCGCCTTCGGTGTGCTTGAGATGGGTGCGAATGTCGACGATTTCGATCTCCGTCTTGTCCAAAGGCGAGTCGGTCAAAAGACCGCAGGGGCGGTAGTGTTCCAGATAATCGATGAGGACGGAGAATTCCTTTTTGCCTTTGATGCGGAATGTCGAGTTTGGACGTAAGCGGACCAGGACTTCCGCGTAATGGCGCAGAGGTTCGTAGTGGCCGACGCCATAGACTTCTTCTTCCACGGCTTCCCGATAGAAGATGAGAGGATCGGAAAAAGCGACATCGATGTCGTAGCGTTCCTTGA
>CADAHV010000026.1:0-14254 GCA_902787775.1 uncultured Erysipelotrichaceae bacterium
GGCTTTGACCAATACGCCTTTCATGTTGTCAAAGCTCAGCAGATTCATGGCTTCCTCATAGGGAAGCAGGCAGATCTCGTCGACTTCTTCCGGCTGTTTGACCGGAGTCTGGTCCTTAAAATAGCCCAGGAAGTAGACCGAGGTCTTTAAGATGCCGTTAGGCATGATGTAGGAAAGTTCTTCCCTGAAGGAAGTATCGAGTCTGATATCGATGCCGACTTCTTCCTTGATCTCGCGAATCGCGGCTTGCGTTTCGGTTTCTCCTTTTTCCAGATGACCTTTGGCAAAACCGTAGTTTCCATGGAAATCTTTGATCAGAAGATAGAAGGGGACATGGTCCTTCATGGTATAGGTGATTGCACCGGCAGAAATTTCTGACATACCTGTATTATACCTTTTTAAGCAAGGCCTGATCTTTAAAATAGGATTATTTGGTAAATAAGGCGGTTTTGATTAAAATAAGAGATGTATGAAAATGCTTCTTTTGATCAATGCCCGTTCGGGTGTGAAGAATTCCAAGGCCAACCTTGTGAGTGTCATCGACATCTTCTGTCGCCATGGCTATGATGTCAGCGCCTATGTGACGCAGAAACAGAACGACGCCTACGAATACCTGATGAAAAACAGGGTCAAGTACGACGTGGTCTGCGTGTTTGGCGGCGACGGCACGATGAATGAAGTGACCAATGCTTTGATGCGCAAAGAACACAAGCCGCTTCTGGGTTACTTCCCCAGCGGCACGATGAACGACTTTGGTTCCAACTTCGATCTGGGCAATGATTTCAAGCAGATTGCCGAACGGATCTGCCAGAACAATGTCCGGGAATTCGATGTCGGCAAGTTCAATGACCGCTATTTCAATTATGTGGCGGCCTTTGGTGCGATGTGCGATGTGCCGTTTACCACCAAGCGGGATGCCAAGGAAGCATTGGGCAATATCGCCTACATCCTGGAAGGTATCGGCAAATTGCCGGAAGTCAGGATGCACAAGGTCCATTACACGATCGGAAACCGCAGTTTCAACAAGGATGTCCTCTTCGGCCTGATCTATTCGGGCAACCGGGTGGCTGGCATGGAATTGGAATCCAAGAAGCGTTCCAGGATCGATGATGGTTCCTTCAATGTACTGATCGTCGACTATGTGCCGACCATATTCAATGCACCAGACATCTTCTCGACACTCTTGCAGCAGGATCGCTTCATCCACCGTTACCGTACCGATCACATCCATCTGGAATTTGAGGATGATGTCATCTGGACCCTGGATGGGGAAGAGGCCAAAGTCAACGACGTCGTCGATATTACCATAACAAATAAAGCACTCAGGATCTTAGTCTGAGTGCTTATTTTTTTTGAGCTTATGATCGAAAGCTTATTTTATCAGCTGCGTCAGCAAACCGAGCAGTTCGTTGCCGTTTGACTGATTTGCCGTAGGCTTCTGGCCGGCGCCTAAAAGAGATCCTAAGAGATCCAGGCTGTTGTTGGCTGTCTGCTGGCTGGAGTTGCCGCCTAATAAGCTGCCTAATAAACCGGCTGCCGGGCTGGACTGTGTGTTGGATACAGCGCCGCCGCCGAGTAATCCGGCGATGTCGGAAAGATCGATACCGTCAGAGAGGTCGACTTTGTTGGTCTGCGGTTTCTGAGCAGTTGCATTGGTAGCAGTGGAAAGGCTGTTGAGAAGAGCCGGAGCAATGCTGTTGAGGACAGCGTTGACTTCCTTGGCAGAAAGGCCGGTTTCCTTAGCTAAGCCGGAGATGACAGACTTCTGATCCTTGCCTAAGATGTGGCCGATGATCTTTGCGCCGTCAGTGGAGTCGCCGTTCTTGATCTGCTGAGAAACGGTCTGCGTGCTGGTGTGCTGTGTCAGAGCGTTTAACAGAGAAGTAGCGCCTTCCTTCTTGGATGCATTCTTGGTCAGGTAAGTGATCAGAAGAGGAACAGCCATCATGAGAAGCTTGGAGATACCGTTATTGGATACGCCAGTCTTCTTGGAGACGGAATTGATGGAATCATTGCTGGTCAATGAGCCAAGTAATAATTGTAATAGATTCATTTCATTATTCTCCTTACTATATTGATTAATTTCATTTTACAACGAATTTTTATTTTCTAGTGTAAAAACGTTTCAAAGAGGGCCTCAGTGATTCTTAGAGGACTTTTTGTTGGCTATAATGGAGGTAAAATACAAATGGATAATGATCAAAAAGGAGAAGGCCATGCTGGTAAAAAACGCATACATTGAAAACGACAGCGAATTAAAGGATATTCGGATCAAAGACGGAGTCTTTCAGAAGATCGGAAAACTCACACCCGAAGAAAACGAGGAAGTGATCGACCTGGACGGCAAACTCGTCCTGCCGCCTTTTGTGGAATCCCATGTGCATCTGGATACCTGCCTGACGGCGGGAGAACCCAAGTGGAACATGTCCGGCACCCTTTTTGAGGGGATCGAGACCTGGAGCCTGCGCAAGGAGAAGCTGAGTCCGGAAGACATCGCGGAACGGGTGAAGAAGGCAGTGCGCCTGTATGCGCAAAACGGCATCCAGTATATCCGCACCCATGTCGATGTGACCGATCCCAGCCTGATGGCCTTAAAGACCATCGTCCGCTTAAAGGAAGAAGTTAAGGATCTGGTGGATTTACAGATCGTGGCCTTTCCCCAGGAGGGCATCCTTTCCTATCCTAACGGGCAGCAGCTGATGATCGATGCGGTTGATCTGGGAGCCGATGCTGTAGGGGCCATCCCGCACTACGAATTTACCAGGGAGTATTCGGTGGAGTCTTTGAATTTTGCCTTGAAACTGGCCAAGGAGAAGGGAAAGCTTGTCGATGTTCATTGCGACGAGATCGACGATGAGGCTTCCCGCGGTCTGGAGACGGTGGCGGCCAGGGCCTATGAACTGGGTCTTTTTGACAGAGTCACTGCTTCCCATACGACGGCGATGCATTCCTACAATAACGCCTACGTCTTAAGGCTGATGCGCTTATTGAAGATGAGCCGGATCAATTTTGTGGCCAATCCTTTGGTCAACACCCATCTGCAAGGCAGGGCCGACACCTATCCGAAACGAAGAGGTATGACCCGGGTCAAGGAACTTCTTGAAGCGGGCATCAATGTTTCCTTTGGCCATGACGACATCTTCGATCCGTGGTATCCGATGGGAAACGGCAGTCTTCGTGACGTGGTCTTCATGGGTCTTCATGTAGGGCAGATGATGGGTTATGAGGAGATCATGAACGCCTATCGATTTATTTCTATAAACGGGGCAAAGACGCTTCATATCAGCGATTCCTATGGCATTGAAGAGGGCAAGCCTGCCAGCTTCATTGTTCTGGATGGCAAGAACTATTATGAGTGTCTCAACAGGAATGCGGCGCTTCTGGCTTCCTATCGAAACGGGAAGAAGATCGTTGAAGGAAGAAGTGCGGAAACAAGAATCCTGGTATAGGCAGGTTCAGGCGAATTAAGGGCTGATCGGCAGGGAAACGATCGGCCTTTTTTATGTCAAAAAGCGAATATTTTGATGAAAAAGTGATAATATTTATAGTATGTTCAGACTGCTTAGAAAATATACAAAAGACGGTTGGTGGGCGACCCTTCTGGGCCCGATTTTTACGGTAGCGGAAGTAGTGGTCGATGCACTGATCCCACTTGTCATGTCGGATATCATCGATAAGGGCATCTATGGTATGGGCGGCAACATGGAGTACATCTGGGGAAGAGGTGTGCACATGGTCCTGCTGGCTGTTCTGGGTGCGGTTTTCGGTGCACTTTCCGGTTTGTTCTCGTCGATCGCTTCGACAAGATTTATCCGCAATATCCGTTCGGCAATGTTTGCCAAGGTTCAGGAATACAGTTTTGAAAACATCGAAAAGTATCCGGTCCCGACGGTGGTCATGCGTATGACGACCGATATGCGCATGCTTCGTATGGCTTATGTCAGTATCGTAAGAATGCTGATCAGGGCACCGTTCAACCTGGCTATGAGTGCCTATTTTGTCTTTGTGATGAATCCATCCCTGGCTTCGATCTTTGTGGTTGCCATCCCGGTATTGGGTGCCGGTTTGATCTTCATCTATTCCAAGGCACATCCGCGTTTCCGCCAGATGATGCTGAAATTCGATGCCATGGATGCTGATCTGGAAGAGAATATCGAAGGCATCCGCGTCGTCAAGACTTTCGTCAGAGAAGACCATGAGAATAAGAAATTTCAGAATTCTTCCAACGCTGTCACCAAAGCTCAGCGTTTTGCCGAGAATATCGTCATTCTAAACCGACCGTTCTTTGAACTGGTCATGTACTGCTGCATGATCGCGATCGCCTGGTTCGGCGGCCGTGATGTCATTGCCGGAAGGATGACGACCGGTAACTTTATGGCGTATCTTTCCTATATCAGAGCGATCTTGTTCTCTCTGCTGATGATCTCCAACGTCTTCCTTCAGGTCGTCATGGCCCAGGCTTCGGTCGATCGTGCCAATGAACTTCTGGATGAAGAGCCGAAAGTTACGGATCATGATGCCGATCCGAGTCTGGAAGTGGAAAACGGTGACATCGAATTCAGAAACGTTTCTTTCAAATACTCCGATGAGGCGGAAAATGATGTCTTGAGCAATATCGATCTCAAGATCAAGTCCGGTGAGGTCATCGGCATCTTGGGTCCGACCGGTTCTTCCAAGACGACATTGGTCCAGCTCATTCCGCGTCTTTATGATGCCAAGAAGGGCGAAGTCCTGGTCGGCGGCCACAATGTGCGTGAATACAAACTGGAAAAGCTGCGCGATGCCGTAGCGATGGTTTTACAGAAGAATACCCTGTTCTCCGGTACGATCGAAGAGAATATGAAGTGGGGCAATCCTAAGGCGAGCCATGAGGAGATCGTTGAGGCCTGCCGCTATGCGCAGGCGGATGATTTCATCGAGGCTATGCCGAAAAAATATGAGACCGATCTGGGTCAGGGCGGCGTCAATGTATCCGGCGGTCAGAAGCAGCGTCTTTGTATTGCCAGAGCGCTTTTGAAGCACCCTAAGATCATCATTCTGGATGATTCGACCAGTGCTGTTGATACCGATACGGATCACCGCATCCAGCTGGCTTTGAAGGAGAAGCTTGGCGGCATGACGACGATCATCATCGCCCAGCGTGTCAATTCGGTCAAGGAAGCGGATAAGATCATCATCATGAATGACGGCCGGATCGAAGACATCGGCAATCATAAGGAACTGATGGGCAGGAACGAAGTTTATCGTGACCTGTACAATACACAGATGGAAGGAGCACTGGAATAATGGCAGACAACAATTACAGACAGCTCAGGACTTCCAGAGCCAACGATGTTTTAGGCACGATACGCAATTGTTTTGCCTATATCGGTAAGCACTACAGACTGGCGTTTATTGCCGCCATCATCTTCATCATCCTGTCTTCTTTGACCGGTGTGGTGTCTTCCTATCTGTTCACCCCGATCATCAACAACTACATCGTTCCTTACATCGGTCAGGAAAACCCGGATCTCAGCGGTTTTGTGCGGATGCTGGGGGTCATGATCGCCGTTTATGCATCGGGTCTTCTTTCTTCCTTCGCCTTTTCCAAGCTGATTTCCATCGTCTCGACCGGCGTGCTCAATGAGATGCGTCAGGATCTGTTTCGCGTCATGGAAAAGCTGCCGGTCCGTTTCTTTGATACGCGGACCCATGGCGAAGTGATGAACTACTATACCAATGATATCGATACGATCCGTCCGATGATCGCCGATGGTTTCCCGACTCTGATCACCACGATGATCACCATCGTCGGCTGTTTCATCTTCATGTTTTCATTGAATGTCAGATTGTCGCTGATCATGGTGGTGGTGCTGATCGTCATGTTTTTTGCGACCTATTTCCTGGCCAGCGGTTCAAGAAAGACTTTTGCCGGTCTGCAGAAGCAGGTTTCCAACATCAATGGCTATACCCAGGAAATGTTCTCCGGTCAGAAGGTCATCAAGGTCTTCAACCATGAAAAGGAGACGATTGAGGGATTTCAAGTTTTCAATAAACAGCTTTATGACTATTCTTTGCGTACCAATGCCTATGCATCGGTACTGATGCCGATCAACGGCAACCTTGCCTATATCGCCTATGCGATCGTGGCGGTCGTCGGCAGCCGCATGTGCATCGACGGTACGATGCGGATCGGTGATCTGGCTTCCTTCCTCTTATTCGTCAGGCAGTTTGCCGGACCGATCTCCAATCTTTCCCAGCAGTTCAACGGCATCATGATGTCGCTGGCCGGTGCAGAGAGAGTTTTCGATCTGATGGACAAGGAAGCGGAACTGGATTACGGCATCATTGAGCTGGTCAATATCGAAGAAGACAAGGAAGAGCTCATCGAGACCAAGGCCAAGACCAATCGCTGGGCCTGGAAGATCCCTGTTGAGCCGGCGAAATATGTGGAGCTCAAGGGCGACATCCGTTTGAATAACGTCACTTTCCGTTACGTGGAAAACAAGACGATCCTGAATAATATCTCTTTATATGCCAAGCCGGGCCAGAAGGTGGCTTTTGTCGGTTCGACCGGTGCCGGCAAGACGACGATCACCAATCTGATCAACCGCTTCTATGATGTGGAAGATCAGGAAGGCATGATCACCTTTGACGGCATTCCGATCAAAGAGATCCGCAAAGATGACCTGCGCCGCTCGGTCGGCGTGGTCCTGCAGGATACCAATCTTTTCTCCGGCACGATCATGGACAATATCCGCTATGGCCGTCTGGATGCCACAGATGAAGAATGCATCGCAGCAGCCAAGATCTCCAATGCCGATTCCTTTATCGAAAGACTGCCGCACGGTTATCAGACGATGCTGACGGCAAACGGCATGAACCTTTCCCAGGGCCAGAGGCAGTTATTGAACATTGCCAGATGTGCAGTTGCCGATCCGCCGGTCATGGTCCTGGATGAAGCGACATCTTCCATCGATACCCACACCGAAAAACTGATCGAGAAGGGTATGGATGAACTGATGAAGGGCAGGACGACCTTTGTCATCGCCCATCGATTGTCTACCGTACGAAATGCCGATGCGATCATCGTCCTGGAACACGGACAGATCATCGAGCGCGGAAATCACGACGATCTGATTGCTCAAAAAGGCCGTTATTATCAGCTTTATACAGGCAAAGCAGAACTTGATTAAAAAAGACTGTCTTTCTTGATAAAAAAGATGTAAAATAAGAAATGCAAAAATGAATATGTGAACAGGATGTAGCTCAGCTTGGTAGAGCGCTTGTTTCGGGTATAAGAGGCCAAGGGTTCGAATCCCTTCATCCTGACCATATTCTTTTTTTGTATTTTTGTATAATGAAAGCGTAGATTGGAGAGCTTATGAGTAAGACTGGACTGGTTCTGGAAGGCGGCGGATTGCGCGGCGTATTTACCGGCGGTGCGATCGACTGCTTTCTGGATAAAAAGATAGATTTTGATTATGTGATCGGTGTTTCGGCGGGTTCATGTAACACCTTCGCCTATGTGGGCAGACAGCGCGGCTACGTGCGTTCCTGCATGATTCAGAAGGATCCTGCCAATTCCTTCTGGGGTGTCCGCCAGATGGTGGAGTCCCACAAATTTGTCGACTTGGATAAAGTCTTCTATGATTACACCGAACAGTACAACTTTGATTTCAACAAGTTTGTTGCCAACCCCGTGGAGTGGGAAATGGTCGTTTCCAATATTGAGACGGGCAAGGCAGAATACATGACGACCAAAGACATCGAGACCTCAAGGATCATCGGCAAGGCATCCTGTTCCATGCCGGGCCTGACCGAGCCGGTCGAGATCAATGGTCAGCATTATATTGACGGCGGCATCTGCGATTCGATCCCGATTCAGCGTGCTTTGGATCAGGGCTGCGAAAGACTGGTCATCATCCTGACCAGGAAGAAGGGCAATTATTCCCGTTTCAACGAGCCGACACTTATGCTGTTCCACCGTATTTACCGGAATTATCCGGAACTGATTAAAGCTTTGGAAGGAAGAAACAAGCTCTATCATGACCAGGTGGATTTTGCCGAGCAGCTGGAGGCGGAAGGCAAGGCGATCATCATCCGGCCGACGATGCAGGAAGTCAGCCGTCTGGAATCCAACGAGGATGAGCTGATGATGTCTTATTATCACGGCTACACCAAGGCAAAAGAGTATATTGATGCGATTCATCAATTTATGGAGTAAGAAACAATGAGAAAACAAGGCGGGGAATTTTCGATCTTTCTGAAAGCAGCGTTTTTCATGCTGAGCCTTGTATTGATACTGGGCTTTCTGGCATCGATGAAAAGCGGTGTCTCGATGTTTAACAGGGAGGTGATGTCTGTGCTGTCGACGATCTTTATCATTTCTTTATGCATATTGGGCGTAATGACTCTCGCCATCCTCATTGCCGCCATTTCCGGCGGTTCCAAGGATACACCGGTCTCCAACCGCAGCACATTGATCAAGGACAACACCCTTCGCTACGAGAAGAAAGACGAGAACGGCAGAAAGAAGAAGGTTTCCTTCTCGATCGCTAATATCGATGAATACCTCAGCAAGTATTCGGAGCTCTATGTCGTAAGAAACGCCCGCCTGTATAAAAGCGACAAAAAGGCCAAGGCCAATGCCAATACCCTGATGGTTTCGCTGGATAACGGCAAGACCATGAGCATGCGCCAGTTAAACAACAGCGATCCCGAATTATACAATGAGATCTGTGCCCTGCTGGACCGCATCAAGGACAAGGACAGCATCGATCTGTCTTTCAGGATGCGCAAGTATGCGGCCGAGGAAGATCTGATCCTGGCCGGACGCAAGAGTGCCAAAGAACTCAAGGATCTTTCCAAGCGGATCAAGAATAAGGAAATCAGAGAGCGGATCAATACGCTTTGCGGACAGATCTATGAATTTGAAGACAATGTCATCGATCATGCCGATCGGGTCAGAAAGCTTTACGATCACTATCTGCCGATGCTGGAAGACATCGTCGAGAATTATATTACGATGGAGGGCCACGATGCCAAGATCGTCAATATTTCCGATTCCAGAAGCCGTCTGAGCGATACGCTGACCTTGCTTTCCGGAGCTTTTGCTTCCCTGGAAAAAGGGGAACAGAGTGAAGATCTTGACCAGCTGGATGCCGATGTGCAGAAAGTAAACGCTTTACTTGAAAAAAGCGAAAAATAATCGTTTAAAAGTGATATTTCATATCACTTTTTTATTATGAAAGCATTATAATGGTCTTTGAGTTTAAAGAAAGAGGATTTATTTATGGTCGAAAAACAAACAAAGATCATTTGTACTCTGGGTCCTGCCTCAGACAATTATGACACGATATTGAGGATGGCTCAGGAAGGTATGAATATCGTAAGACTGAATTTCTCCCATGGCACACATGAAGAACATCTTGCCAGGATCAATACAGTCAGAAAAGTAGAAAAGGAGAACGGAATCAATCTGGGTATCATGCTGGATACCAAGGGTCCGGAAATCCGTTTGGGTGTATTCAAGAACGATGCCGAGACTTACCAGAAGGGCGAGATCGTCACGATTCAGCGTGAAGACATCGAAGGTACACACGACCGTTTCACCATTCAGTGCAAGGAAGTCTTTGATGATGTCAAGGCCGGTGATTATATCCTGGTCAATGACGGCAAGCAGAGACTGACCATCCTGGAAAACGACGGAAACGAAATGAAGGCAAGAGTTGAAGTCAACGGTCAGCTGGCTTCCAGAAAAGGCTGCAACGTCCCGGGTGTCAAACTGTCCATGCCGTTTATCTCCATGAAGGATGACGAAGACATCCGTTTCGGCTGCAACAACGATGTCGATTTCATCGCCGCTTCTTTTGTCAGAAGGGCAGAGGATGTCTTGAAGATCCGCAAGATCATCACCGAAATGGGCAAGCCGAAGATCCAGATCATCGCCAAGATCGAAAACCAGGAAGGTTTCGATAACCTCGATGAGATCCTGGAAGTTGCCGACGGCGTCATGGTCGCCAGAGGCGATCTGGGCGTTGAAGTCGAGACGGCTTATGTCCCGATTTACCAGAAGAAAATCATTGAAATGGCCAACAAGAAGGGCAAGGCAGTCATTACTGCTACCCACATGCTGGATTCCATGACCAACAATCCGCGCTGTACCAGAGCCGAAGCATCCGATGTTTCCAATGCGGTACTGGACGGTTCCGATGCCGTCATGCTTTCTGCCGAGACGGCTGCCGGTGAATATCCGGTCGAAGCCGTTTCCACAATGGCCAAGATTGCGGCAGCAACCGAAAAGATCATCCCTTACAGAGAGAATCTGGAACACGCCAAGATGACCAACAACAAGACCATTCAGGATGCGATCGGTATCGCCATCTCTGATGCGACTTTGACTTTGGATATCGCGGCGATCGTCGTCTTCACGCAGGGAGGCACGACAGCTAGAAGGATCTCCAAGTATCGTCCGCCTGTACCAATCTTTGCGGTCACTTTCACCAAGTCCACCCAGGGCAAACTGGAATTATACTGGGGCGTCAAGCCGCTGCTTTCCTATGTCCAGAACAATATGACTAACGACGACGAACTGGCTTCCAGTGTCGTCAAGTCCTATGGCATCAAGCCGGGCAGCCAGATCATCCTTTCTGCCGGTTATCCGACAGGCGAGGGTTCTGCCAACTTCATGAAGATCATTACTGTTAAATAGTACGAACGAGCCATGTCTGACGCATGGCTTTTTTGATGGTCCGGGAAGTATAATTTGCTTATGAAGAAACAGGTTTTTAATCCATATTTGCCAAGCTATGAGTATATCCCTGATGGCGAACCGCATGTCTTTGACGGAAGGCTTTATGTCTTTGGCTCACATGATCGCTTCGGGGCTCCTTTTTTCTGTGATAACGATTATGTCTTATGGAGTGCTCCCGTTTCCGATCTGAGCGATTGGAAGTTTCACGGCACGATCTTTAAGAAGGAACAGGATCCCCTCAACCGGGAGAAGAATCCGCTTTTTGCCCCAGATGTCACCAAAGGAAAAGACGGCCGCTTCTATCTCTATTATTGTCCATGCAATACCCGATCGATCGGCGTGGCAGTTGCCGATCGGCCGGAAGGCCCGTATGAATTTCTGTCCCATGTCAGATACGAAGATGGCATCCTTGTCGGACAGAAAGAAATGGATCCCTATCCCTTTGATCCGGCAGTTCTGATTGATGATGGAAAAATCTATCTTTATATTGGCTTTTCTCCGGATCCAAACTGGGATTTCATGGAGAAGGAGTTTGGAAAAACGCCTTTATCTTCCGGTGCCTATGTCCTGGAATTGAATGAGGATATGCATACCGTCAAACGGGACGCTGAAAAGATCGTGATCGAAGATTGTCCTGATCAGGGTCATGATTTTTTCGAAGCTTCTTCGATACGCAAAGTGAAGGACCTTTACTTCTTCATCTATTCTTCCATGAACAGTCATGAGCTGTGCTATGCGACCGGGCAAAGTCCGATCGGTCCTTTTACCTATCGGGGCATCCTGCATGACAACGGCGACATCGGCATTGTGAAAGAAGAAGACCGGGTCAGCTATACCGGCAACAATCACGGATCTCTGGTTGAAGTCAACGGAGACTATTACATTTTCGGTCATCGTCAGACCAATTATTCCGCCTACGCCAGACAGGGCGTGGCGGAAAAGGTCGAGATCGAAGAAGATGGCTTCATCAAGCAGGTGGAAATGACCAGCTGCGGTTTGAATGGCGGGCCACTTCATCCTTATGGTGAATATGGCGCTTATATTGCCTGTCATCTGACTTCCAGGGATGGTGCTTTTCATTATGTTGACCAGTGCGATGATTCCTTTAAGAAGAAACATCCTGCCTTCACCCAGGATGGTGAAGACAGGGAAGAGGGACCCAATCAGTATATCGGCAATATGAAAGATGGCTCCACTGCCGGTTTCAAGTATTTTTCATATCGTGATCCTGTAATGCTTTCCATCCGATACCGCGGAGCTAAGGGCGTCATGGAAGTTCGCGCTTCTTTCAAGGGAAAACTTTTGGGAACGATCTCTTTATCGGCTTGTAAGGACTTTGAAGAAAGTGAGGCCATCATGATTTCTTTGCCTGAGTCAGAACACTTTTCTTTGTATTTCACTTACCGCGGTGAAGGTGCGGTCGATTTTGAATCCTTCCGCCTGCAATAAGAGACAAGGAGGTGCGTCTTTTGTTGCTGCGGAGTGATAAAATGAAGATGCAAAGGAGATATCAATAAAATGAAAATTGGTGTTTATTATGTTGTTTCGGCAACTGCCGCAGCGGCCATTGCCAATGACAACAATTTTCCGTGGCTCAAAAAGCTTTCGGAAGAAACAGGTTTTGAATTTGAAGTAACTGATGTCGAACATATCAACGATTACGATATGGTTGTCGACTTTATCGGCGGCGGCGGTACCGAGGGTATCTTCAAGAGAGATATGGACAAGCTGCCTCAGCCTTATCTGCTTCTGACGACCGGAGCCAACAACTCCCTGGCTGCTTCCATGGAGATTCTCTCCTATTTGAGACAAAACGATCTGCCGGGCGAGATCATCCACGGTTCGGACGATTTTGTAGTCAACAGAATCAAGGAACTGGCGCAGATCTTCAAGGTCAAGAAGAGACTGGATGGCTTTAAGATCGCCAGAGTCGGTAAACCTTCCGACTGGCTGATTTCTTCGAATGTCGATGCCAAGGAATCAAAGGAATACAACAACATCGAGATCATCGATGTGACGATGGAAGAGTTCTTTGATGAGATCGCCAGGAAAGAATATGAAGAAAACGAATACACGAAGCTGATCAAATCCAAGGGCTATGATGAAAAAGAGATCGAAGAAGCTTTATGCATCTACGGTGCTTTAAGAAGAATCGTCGATCGCTATGAACTCGACGGCATCACGGTCAGATGTTTCGATCTGCTTGATACCGTTCATTCCACCGGCTGCGCTGCTTTGGCTATCCTGAATGCACAGGGCATCTACGCATCCTGCGAAGGTGATGTTCCGGCCCTTCTGTCCATGGCAGTCATCGGTGAACTGTCGGGAAAACCGGTCTTCATGGCCAATCCGTCAAGGATCGATACCGACAACAACGAGATCATCTTTGCGCATTGCACCTTGCCGATCAATATGCCGAGAGACTTTGAGATCATGACCCACTTTGAGTCACAGCTCGGTGTGGCATTCAGAGGCAAACTGCAGGAAGGTCCGGTCACAGTCTTCAAGTGTGATGGATTATTGAATGAATACTTTGTCAGCTCGGCAACCTTGTTAAAGAACCTGTCTGAGTTCAATCTGTGCCGTACACAGATCCAGCTGAAGATGGATAAGAGTGTCACCTATTTCCTGACGGAGTCCATTGGTAACCATCATCTGATCGTCGAAGGTGATTATGTGAAGCTCGTGGATGAGTTCTTCAAGTGGATCTAGGATCATGAGCAACGAGGAACTGATCAGACTGGCTCTGGAAGCCAGGGAAATGGCTTATGCGCCATATTCACACTGGAAGGTCGGCGCGGCACTTCTTACGAAAACCGGGAAGGTCTACAAAGGCTGTAACATCGAAAACAGCGGATTCTCAGCTACGATATGTGCGGAAAGGACGGCGATATTCAAGGCGGTCTCGGAAGGTGAATACGATTTTGAGAAGATCGCCATCATTTCCGGAGACGAAGTGAGGGGACCGGAAGGATACTGCACGCCTTGCGGTGTCTGCCGCCAGGTCATGACGGAGTTCTGCAAGCCGGATGAATTCGTCATCGTCTGTGCAAGATCAGTCGATGATTATCAGGAATTTACCCTCAGGCAGATGATCCCGGAATGCAACTACATCGTCGATGATGACGGTTACGGATTCAAAGGATAGAAGAAAGGCTTCGCAGATGCGAAGCCTATTTAATTTTTCAATTGTTTCAGAAGGAGATCGTGGACCTTATCTTTGTCCAGGTGATAGATGATCTCGACATTTCCGTTGTTTGGAAACATGCCTCTTCGATCTACCACCATCTGTCCGTCGGACATGCCGCCGGAGATGTCGACTTCGACGATCTCTTTTCTTTTTTCCGTTATGACCGTTTCATCCAGCAAAGGAGAGACCGCAGCATAATCGAAGATGCAGCAGGAATTGGGATCGCCGTCAAACAGGATGTGACATCTGGCGATATAATCACGCAATTCTCTGCTTAAGAATGCGGATATGGGCGAGGACACTTTTTCGATCTCGTCGATATCCTCGAG
>CADAHV010000027.1:0-18985 GCA_902787775.1 uncultured Erysipelotrichaceae bacterium
GATCGGGTCGCAAAGCAGAATATTACTTCAAGAATGTTGTATGCTGTTCTAATTGTGATGATGTTTTAATGAACCAGAGTTGCGGTTATGGTGGTCATAACAAAGAAGTATACTCTTATTATGTATGCCCTGAATGTAAAAGAATTGTATCTCAAATAAAGCTTGTCGAAATGTTGGCCCCAGATCTTCAAAATCTCGCTTATAAATACATAAACGAAAAAGATGGCGTAACTGACATTCAGAAAACAATAGAAGATCTTAAGAATCGACAAGCCATGCTGATTGAGAAACAGAAAGGTGATCAGGCTATAAGCATTGATGCCTTTTATGACTTATTTAGAGATCTTGAAGCAAAGATTGAAGAACTCAATCAAACCAAATATCAAGTTAATGCCAAGGTTAAGCCATATAGCCATTTAAACTTTCAAACTAAAAAAGAGATAACGAAAAAATATATAGATCGTGTGCAGATTTTTTTCAAAGATAAGAAGTACGAAGCAGTAATAAAAGAAAAATAATTTCTTTAAAGAAAGTATTGCATTGTGTGTATTTTTTTCGTACAATATATTTAGTAAAAGATCCTTGTTTAAGAATGGTTCGAGTTTATATAAAAAAACTCGATAACCATTAGGGATTATCGAGTACACATAATCTATGGGGCGAACGATGGGGCTCGAACCCACGAAATGCCAGAGCCACAATCTGGTGTGTTAACCAACTTCACCACGTCCGCCATGTGCCTATTCATTCTATCATAAGTATTATTTCTTTTTCAATGATAGAATTAATTTATGATTGAGATCAAAGGAATCCGGTTTGAAGTCGAGATTACGCATAAGAGGATTAAGAATCTGTATCTTCGTCTGAAGGGAAACAGGATTATGGCCAGTGCACCCTTGCGGATGCCGGATTATGAAGTCTACAGATTTATCGAGAGCAAAAGAGACTGGATTTTCCGGGCTTATGACCAGATGAAATATAAGGAAAGGATCTCCAACCTGTATCGCGGCGGAGAATACTTCTATCTTTTTGATGAACCATATCGTCTCGTTCGGCAGATCGGACGAAGCAACGTTTCCATACAGGATAAGACGATTTTTTTGCGTTATAAAGATGACAGTGATGACGGAATCCATTATCTTTACAAAGTCCTTGATAAGAGACTTTTGATGGAGGCGGAAAGATATCTTCAGAAACATCTGGCTTTTTTACGGGATTATGGATATATGCAGATCCCGGAACTGAAATGCCGGATCATGAAGTCCAAATGGGGCGTCTGCTATACAAAAAAGAATTCGATCACCATCTCTTCTTATCTGATACACTATCCTTTATATTGCCTTGAATATATCATGGTCCATGAGATGACTCACTTCATTGTGCCCAATCATTCCAAGCGTTTTTATGAGGTCGTTGTGAACAATATGCCGGATTATAAGAGGGCGGTAAAGAGGCTAAAACTATGAAAATACTTTCATGGTTTTATGACTTGAAAGAGATGTTGTTAGAAGGTAAAATGTAGTCATAAAGGAATTGTTTAATAATATGAGAACATCAGTTGCAAGGGAGAATACTATCTTAGGGGTTAATAGCTCTTTACTTGTGTTTTGCATAAATTAAACTTTTTAAGTGGACGTCATAGCGTTCACTTTTTATTTGTTTGATAAGGAGGTTATTCAAAATGGGTCAAGCAATAAATGATGCTTTACTGGAAGCCTGCAGTACCGGAAGACTTGATGACGTCAACAAGCTGATCGAACAGGGAGCTGATCCAAACTGCAAGAACGGTGACGGCAGAACGGCTCTGATGAGGGCATCAAAAAGAGGATATGACGAAATCGTAAAAAAACTATTGGAAAGCGGGGCTGACTGCAGAGCCAGAGACAAGAATAATGATACGGCTCTGATGGGTGCTGCCAAACATGGGCACAGATATATTTGTGAGATGCTGCTGAATGCCGGAAGCGATGTCAATTCACACGACAACAACGGAAGAACGGCTCTGATGAGAGCTGCTTTCCAGGGCGAATCAGCAGTCGTTGAGACTCTGGTTGAAGCCGGCGCTGAACTGGATGCCATCGACAGCAAGGGACGTACTGCTCTGATGGAATCTGTTACAGGCTTCAAGGTAGATGTCATTCACTACCTGCTGGCAAAGGGTGCCGATGTCAATAAGAGAGACAATGAAGGCTGCACCTGCCTGATGCGTGCCAGCTATGGCGGCTACACGGATCTGGCAATCTATCTGCTCAACAGAGGAGCGGATAAGTCTGTAAAAGACAATGCCGGCAGAACTGCGTTACAATATGTTCGTGATAAAAATAATGAAGAGCTTATCAATTCATTAAAATAAGGGAAAAGGGGAATTAAATTATGAAAGAATACTTGGCAAAAGACATTCGTAATGTCGTATTGCTCGGCCACTCCGGTGCCGGCAAAACCGCCTTGGTTGAATCTGCACTGTTCCAGACTAAGGCAATCGATCGTATGGGTAAGACGACCGATGGTACAGCAGCAATGGATTACGATCCGGAAGAAGCGAAAAGAGGCGTATCTATTTATACAGCCATCGCTCCGGTTGAATGGAAGAATGTAAAGATCAATTTCATCGATACTCCGGGTTACCTGGATTATGAAGGTGAAAAGGTCACCGGTGCTGCAGCAGCTGACTTGGCAGTCATCGTCGTTTCAGCTAAGGACGGTATCGAATCCGGTACGGAAAGTGCTGTCAAACTCTGCAAGAAAAACAGCATCCCGGTCGTTTTCTTCATCAACAAGATCGATGATGATAATGCGAATTTTGAGAAGACTGTTGATGAGTTAAGAGCGAAATTCGGTGATTCCGTTGTTCCGTTTGAAGTTCCTGTTATGGAAGGCAAGAAGATGACCGGTTCCAACAAGGTCCTCGATGATCCTTCCAATCCGCATTTCGATCAGATTTCCGAAGCCATCGCTTCTGCAGATGACGAACTCATGGAAAAATTCTTCGAAGGCGAACCGTTCACACCGGAAGAGACTGCAAAAGGTCTTAAGCTCGCTTTGAATTCGGGCGATGTCAAGCCGGTATTTGCCGGAACTGCTACCGGATGTGCAGGCGTTACTTCTCTGATGGACTTCATCAAGGAAAACTGCCCGGTCTACATCGATTACGGTACAGTTACCGATAAGAATGGCACTGTCCTCAAGACTGACGATTCCGAAGCATTCTCCGCACTGGTCTTCAAGACCGTCGTTGATGCGTTCGTCGGCAAGATCTCTTATGTCAAAGTGTTGTCCGGAACTCTGACGGCTACAACACCGTTATACAACTCCAAGAAGGACCAGGCAGAAAAGGCCGGTGGTCTCTTCACTGTCTGCGGCAAACAGCAGAATCCGATCAACAAGCTTTCCTGCGGCGATATCGGTGCTTTGACCAAGTTGCTGGTCACAGAAACCAACGATACACTCTGTACAAAGGAAAAGAAAGTTGTCTACAGAGACATCGAATATCCGCGTCCGATGCTGGGTGTTGCCGTATCTCCTAAGACAAAAGATGACGAAGACAAGATGTCTGATGCCCTCAAGAAGGTCCTTATCGAAGATAAGTCCCTCAATTTCGTAAGAAATGCCGAGACCGGCGAACAGGTCCTCTATGGTGTCGGTGATCAGCAGCTTGATGTTGTTGTCAACAAACTGAAGACCAGATATAAAGTTGAAATCGTTCTCAAGGAACCGAAGGTTCAGTATCGTGAGACGATCAGAGGCAAGTCTGAAGTTCAGGGTAAATACAAGAAGCAGAACGGCGGTGCCGGTCAGTATGGTGATGTCTGGATAAGATTTGAACCGAACCCTGATTCAGAAGAAATGGTATTCGCAGAAGAAGTCTTCGGCGGTGCTGTACCAAAGAACTACTTCCCGTCTGTCGAAGCAGGCTTAAGAAGCTGTATGGCAAAAGGCCCTCTTGCCGGCTGCAAGGTCGTCAATGTCAAGGCTACACTGTATGATGGTTCTTACCATCCGGTTGATTCCAAGCCAAACTCCTTCGAAGCAGCTGCCAGACTGGCATTCAAGGCTGGTATTCCTAAGGCTAACCCAATCCTTCTCGAACCGATCGGCAAGGTCACAGTCATCTGTCCGGAAGAATACACCGGTGATATCATCGGCGACTTCAACAAGAGACGTGGCATGATCTTGGATACCGGTTCAGCTGATTCCGGCGAAGCCAGAATCGAAGCAGAAGTACCGATGGCTGAAATGCTGAAGTATGCAACGGAACTTCGTTCCATGACAAAGGGCAGAGGTACTTACGTTATCGACTTCGACCGTTACGAAGCAGCTCCGCAGAACGTTACCGATAAGGTTGTTGCTGCTACAGCTGCCGAAAGAAAAGACGACGACGAAGACTAAAGGAAACGAAAAAAAGAAGATCGAATTGATCTTCTTTTTTTGTTGCTTTGTTTTTGATTTTGATCCTATTATCTGCTGGCGTCCTGCAATGTGATCTTGAAAGTCATGGCTTCTCCATCACGCAGTATCGAAATATCGACAGTATCGCCAACCGTTTCGCTTTCCAATAATTTAACCAGATCAGCATAGGTCGATACAGGCTGGCCATCCAAAGCGGTAATGATATCGTTTGCCTGAATACCGGCTTTTTCAGCACTGCTGCCTTCGATCACTTCGGTAACCAGAACACCATCTCCGGTGTAATAGAATGAACTGGCTGCGGCCTTGACACCTAATGTTGCTCTGTCTTTGACATAGCCGTTATTCATCAGTTCTTCAATGATTCTGGTAACGGTATTTGCCGGGATGGCATAGCCCATGCCTTCGACTGAAGTATTGGAGTAGTTGGATGCTTTTTTAGCATTAACGATACCGATCAGGTTGCCGTTGATATCGAACAAGCCGCCGCCGGAGTTTCCGGCATTGACTGCCGCATTGGTCTGAATCACGGTCATATAGACGTTGTTGATGGCAATCTCTTTTTCCAGAGCGGAAATGATACCGTTGGAGCAGGAAATGCCAAGTCCTAATGGATTACCGATGGCGATGACATCCTGTCCGAGCATCAGCTGTCCGGAATCGACGAAGGAAGCGTATGGAAGATCCTGACCGTCGATCTTCAACAATGCAAGATCGGTCTTGGCATCGTAACCGATGACTTTGGCCGAATAGGTCTGTCCGTTATAGGCTTTGACTTCCAGAGTGCTTTCATCCACCAGACCGTCGATGACGTGTTCGTTGGTGACGATATAGCCATCACTTGAAATGATGACACCGGAACCGCTCGATACGCTGGTCGTGCTTCCCTGTTCAAAGAAGAAGAAGCCGGAAGAAATGTTGGATTTGACGGTGCATTTGATCTCAACGACCGTATTGTAGGCTTTCTCGATTGCTTTGGTGTAATCGCTCTTTTCCAGATTGGTGTATTGTACTTCGTTAACTACGACACTGCTTCCTGTATTACCTTTATTGTCCCGATTGTACATCGACATGACACCGAATGTTCCCAGACCGGAACCGAGCAAGGCGACCAGAAAGATGATAATGATACTCTTAATGTTTACTTTCATTTTTTCCTCACCTCAGTTACTACTATAGTCTTCGAATGTGAACTTAAACTGAATTTTACTATTAGTTTGAAAAAAAGATATAATCAATGTGTATGAGCAAAAAAGAGCGTCGCATCTCCAAGAAATATGCCAGACGCAGTTTCAACACGATCGGTCTTCTGCTGATTATCTACGCTTTGGCGGTCTTGATTCTGCCGTTCTTTTTTCATTATTATCTGGTCAATACGCAATCGGAAATATTGCGTGATGAGTTTCTTTATTACGGTCTTTATCTGATTATGGTCGTGTTTGGAACGATCATTCCTTTCTTTTTGATGCGCAAGGTGTTCAAACTGCCGCTGAAGAAGATGACCAGGAATTTCAATCCGACATTCGTCGATCTGTTTGTACAGACGATCGTTTTCTTTACCATCTGTATTGGCCTGACCTATGTGTCCAATATCCTGTTCTCCTATCTGGGCATGCAGGCCAAACTGATCTCCAGCATCGGTTTCAGCTATGATGAGGCGGCATTGAACAGTTTCCTTTATGTGTTCATGCTGATCATTGTGACGCCGCTAATTGAGGAATATGCCTTTAGAGGCGTTTTACTGAATGTGCTGGCCAAGTACGGCAAGAATTTCGGTCTTTATGCTTCGGCGGTCATCTTTGCCCTGGCACACCGCAGTTTTGTCGAGATGATCCCGGCATTTGCCATGGGCGTGCTGCTTGGCAAGACAGCTCTGCGTTATAAAAACATCGTTCCGACGATCTTCATCCATATCTTGTTTAATTCTCTGATTTATGCCCTGGTTGTCATACCGGCATCCATCATCCAGTACATGGCCTATGGACTGGTAGCGGTTGTGGTGATCGCTGCTTATCTGATGCTTTCAGGACGTTATGAAAGGATCAAAATACAGAAGCTTCGTTCCAACCGTATCACCAACGTTGTCTTCTTCTCTTGCCCGGCAATCATCATCGCGATGATGCTCATGATTGCCGAAACGCTGATTTTCTTGTTTGCTCAGTGATCTTTGAAACAATTATAATAAGACTGGATCGATTGATCTGATAAAAAAGAGAAATATAAAAAAGCTTATTGTTTTATGTTTGATGATGCTCCTGGTCTTATCCGGCTGCAGTGTTTCTACGAGTTCTTCTGTCTCGACAACCGTTACAACGGACAGCGGTTCAACGACAACAACCACGACGGTCGAAAACGGTGTCAGCACGACGACTGTGACAAACGATGATGATCCGACCGGTCTAAGAGCCCGTTGGAATGAGACTTTTGTTGCGGGTGCTGAAGGAGAAAGCGAAGCCGGGAATAAAATCTACTTTATTTACGACGATCCTTCTGATATCTCGTTTGGTGCGATCATGATCACCAACAGCGACGGATCGGAGCTGCTTGTATACGATTACGGCGATATCCTCTACGATGAAGAAAAGGAGATGCTGTATATCGATGATGTTGACGGTTTGGAAACGCTGCCGTTCAATATCGGTGATACTGATAACGACAATACCTTCATGCTCGAGTTCCAGAACGGGGATGTTGTCGAGATGGAGATCGTCGATAAGGAAGTCATCATTGACGACATGATTTCCCTCTGGGAAACTCATAGAGAAGACTACCAGGCCAATCACGTCGTTCAGTAATCATAAAAAAAGAAAAATGCCACCTTGTTTAAAAGGTGGCTTTAATTTTAATTGACTGCAGGAAACGATTTAAGCTTTTGCGTGAAACCAGAACAGGACGAGTGGTTTGTCCGATCCTTCACAGCGAAGGGAATGCTTTTTGCCGGCCGGGACAAAGAAGGAGATCTGATCGTCTAAGGCGAATTCTTCATCATCCACTCTGGCATAGCCCTTGCCGGATAAGACCATGAATCCTTCGTGGAATTCATGAACAGCCGGTGGAGTAAATTCGTTTGATGTGTAATAGCTGACTCCGCTGGCTACGTCTTTTGGACAGCCGTTGGACTCATTCAAAAGCGGGTAAGAATAATGGCCGTTGCCGGAATCTTCTTTCCTGGCTTCTTTCAGGGAAACGTAGTATTTCATAATGATCCTCCGTATTTTGATCTGTCATCCTTTATATAATATATATCTTTTGTCAGAAAAGGAAAGGTAATGGGAAATGATCCTGAATTTGTCTGTTTTTTAACAAAGTTCAGCATGATATAATGCAGTTAAGGAATACAGGAGAAGCAATTATGATACCTGAGAAACTCAATAACTACATGTTCAATGAAAAGGATTTTTTCAATGAGGAATATGTATGTACAGATCCGGAAAAGGAAGAGTTAGTCAAAAAACTTGCCAATATGATTACCGATGACATCGGTATCCGCAAACCGGGTGATGTACAGACCTGGATGCCGGATTTCTGGATCCTGGACCGTCTCCTCAGCAAGGAAGAAATCAAGTTCATGTTGTCGTTTGGCAAAAAGAGAGTCGTCAAAATGCTGCCGGAAGAACTGGCAGAGAAAAACGGCATGACTCCGGAAGAAGCCGAGGCAATGGCATTTAAGATCTGCGAGATCGGCCTGATGGAATTTGACCGTGAGAACCCGGAAAGAAGAAGACAGTATTTCATTCCGAAATGGGTCGTCGGTTCCGGTGAATACATGATGATGAATTCCAAACTTCTGAAGGATCATCCGGAAGTTGCCACCTTCTTCAACTACGCCTCAAGCGTTCCGGTCGGCAAGGTCGCAAGACTGGTGCCACCTGGCGGCGGCGGTTTAGGCATGCATGTCATCCCGGTCGAAAAAGCGATCGAACATGAATCGAAATCAGTCAGTGTCGAGCACCTCTCTCACTGGTTAAAGAAATACGACAAGTATTGCGTCGACGTATGTTCCTGCCGCAGACAGCAGGCAATGCGCGGCGAGGGTGTCGGTGATATTGAAGGGTACATGTGTCTGGCTGTCGGCGATATGGCCGAATACATCGTCGAGACCCATAAGGATGCCTACTATATCACTTACGATGAAGTGATGGAGATCCTCAAACGTTCCGAAGAGAAGGGCTTTGTCCATCAGATCACCAATCTGGATGGCGAAGACAAGATCGTCGGTATCTGCAACTGTTCGCCGGGTACCTGTAATGCCCTTCGGACATCGCAGTTATTCAATACGCCGAATATGTCAGCTTCCGCTTATCGCGCACATGTCGACAAGAAGAAATGTGTTGCCTGCGGCAAGTGTGTGGAAGTCTGTCCGGTTGGTGCAGCCAAACTCGGCCAGAAGCTCTGCTTGAAAGACGGTTCTTCTTTGACATATCCGAAGACCGAATTGCCGGATGCGCAGAAGTGGGGTCCGGATAAATGGAACAAGAATTTCCGCGAAGACGCCAAGATCAACGTCTATGACAGCGGTACAGCTCCATGCAAGACGGCTTGTCCGGTTCATCTTTCCGTTCAGGGCTATATCAATATGGTCAAGGACGGCAGATATATGGATGCCCTCAAGCTGATCAAACAGGATAACCCGTTCCCGGCCATCTGCGGTGCTGTCTGCAACAAGCGCTGTGAAGACAGATGTACCAGAGGTACAATCGATCAGCCGGTCGCAATTGATGAAATCAAGAAGTTCATCGCTGCACAGGAATTAAAAGAAGAGAACCGCTATATCCCGAACTGCTACAACGATGTCGGTGAACAGTGGGATGATTATAAGATCGCCATCATCGGTGCCGGCCCGGCCGGACTTTCCGCTGCCTTCTTCTTAAGGAAGCAGGGCTATCCGGTAACCGTCTTTGAAAAAGAAGAAAAACCGGGCGGCATGCTGCGATATGGCATTCCGAATTTCCGTTTGGAAAAGAGCGTTATTGACGCTGAGATCGATGTGATCAAAGCGATGGGGGCAGAGATCAGATGCGGTGTAGAGATTGGCAAGGATCTCACCATCCAGGATCTCAGAGACCAGGGATACAAAGCCATCTATCTGGCCATCGGTTTACAGGCCGGCAGAAAGGCAAATATTCCGAATGAAGAATACGCAATGAGCGGTGTTGATTTCTTAAGACAGGCCAATAAAGAAATGGGCAAGCTCTTAAGCGGCAAGACGATCGTCATCGGCGGCGGCAACGTCGCAATCGATGTCGCAAGAACTGCATTACGTGCCGGTGCAACTGAAGTTGAAATGTACTGTCTGGAAGGACCGGATGAAATGCCGGCTGCCAGGGACGAGATCGAAGAAGCCACCAAAGAAGGTGTTACGATCAAGAACTGCTGGGGTCCGAAAGAGATCCTGGTCAAAGACGGCAAGATCTGCGGTCTGGTTTTGAAACAGTGCGTTCAGGTCTACAACAAGGAAGGCCGTTTCGATCCGATCTATGATGAAAATGAACTGAAGACTGTCGAGTGCGACCATGTCCTCTTATCGATCGGTCAGGCGGCTGTCTGGGGCGATCTGTTAAAGGGTACGAAAGTACAGACCAGAAACGGCAATACCGTCATCGCTGACAAAGTTACCTGTCAGACCGATGAAGCGGATATCTTTGCCGGCGGCGATGTCTTCGGCGGTGCCCGTTTTGCGATCGATGCGATTGCCGACGGACGCGAAGGTTTCGTCTCCATCAACCGTTTCGTCCATTACGGTCAGAGTCTGACGATCGGCAGAGACTTGAGAGAATTCAAGGAACTCGATCGTGATGACATCTCCATTGAGTCTTACGATAATGCGAAGCGTCAGGTTCCGGGCATGAAGCCGGGTATTGCAGCTGATACCTATGAGGATCTGCGTCTGGCTCTCAGCGAGGAACAGGTCAAGGCGGAAGCTTCCAGATGTCTGGAATGCGGTGCGACTTATGTCGATACCAACCGCTGCATCGGCTGTGGCTTATGTACTACAAGATGTGAATTTGATGCGATTCATCTGACGAGGGATGTTCCAAATGCCTCAAGGATGTATACAGCTGAAAACGGCAAGCTCAAAGCGATCCTGCCGTATGCGGCAAAACGCGGCATCAAGATCCTGCTGAACAACAAGAAATAAACAAAACCGATATGGACTAATCCATATCGGTTTTTTCTTCTGCTTCAATCTCTTTGATGATACATTCGTTGCCTTGCAGGAGATATGTGTGTTCACTTTGACAATAGGGACAGATACGGCCGTAGCGTACTGTCTCGTATTCATTGCTGCAGTCTTCACAGAAGGTGATCGCCTTGATCTGCTCAAGCTTGAGCTGTGCATCTTTGATGAGCGGATCCTTTACTTTGAAATAATTCCAGCAGTCAATGAAGTAATCGGTAATGATGCCGGATACTTCCCCAACTTCCAGAGTTACGGAGCCGATCTTGGCCAGATTGCTTTCTTGCGCCAGTTCATCAAGAGTTTTGGCAACGTGGGTAACAATACTTAATTCATGCATGATCTTGTTTTAACACGGCGATTTCTTTTTTAAGCCAGTCTTCCCATTCTTTCATGCCTTTTCCGCTTTTGGCGGAAACCGGAATGATGCGGATATTCGGATTTAGGAAGCGGACACGCTCGATGCACTTGTCCATATCAAAATTGAAATAAGGCAGGGAATCGATCTTGGTTATCAGCAGAACGTCACTGTTTTGAAACATCAAAGGATATTTTAACGGCTTGTCGTCGCCTTCCGGTATCGAGAGGATCATGACATTTCTGATGGCGCCGGTATCATATTCGGCAGGGCAGATCAGATTGCCGATATTTTCCAGAAAAGCCAGATCAACATCTTCTAAGCCCATCTCTTCCAAACCCGTTCTGGTCATTCCGGCATCCATGTGACACATGCCGTCAGTGTGGACCTGAATGGATCTGGCACCGGCGTTTTCGATCTTAATGGCATCGACATCCGCTTCAATATCCGCTTCCAGAACAGCGATCCTGTATTGATCCTTGAGATCTTCGATCGTCTTTAATAAGAGCGTCGTCTTGCCGGATCCGGCTGCGGACATCAGATTGATAAAGAAGACGCCTTTTTCTTTGAGCTCTTCTCTCAGTTTCTGGGCATCCCGGTCATTGGAGTCGGTTACGGACTTATGTAATTCGATCACTTTCATGATTTGCGAAACTCCTCTATTTTATTGATCAGATAGTCGGTCCAGGCTTCTATGCCTTCCTTGTTCAGATTGGAAAGATAGAAGACGGGTGCTTTTTGGTTCCTGATACGAAGATTGTTTTCGAAACGCTTTTCATCAAAGTCAAAAACTTCCTTCGCGTCAATCTTGGAAACCAGGACAGCATCAACCGTTTCAAACATCAGCGGATACTTGAGTGGTTTATCATCACCTTCCGGGATCGACAGAATCATCGCCTTGAGGTGAGCTCCGGTATCAAATTCAGCCGGACATACCAGATTGCCGATATTTTCCATAATGACGACATCCAGGTCTTCCAGTCCGAGGAATTGCAGTCCTCTGGCAGTCATGTCGGCATCCATGTGGCAAAGTCCGCCGGAGTGAAGCTGTATGGTCTTGACACCGAGTGACTCGATGGTTTTTGCGTCAACGTCCGAGTCTACATCGGCCTCCATTACTGCGACCTTGTAGCGCTGCTTGAGACAGGGGATCGTGTTCATTAAGAGGCTTGTCTTGCCGCAGCCCGGTGATCCCATCAGATTGATAAAGAAGACTTTTCTATTATTCAGATCTTCGCGCGTGCTTTTGGCAAGTGCGTCGTTATCTTCTATGATCCTTTCTTTTGTTTCCAGTATTCTGATCATAAAAACATTCCTTTCCTCTTAATTATAATATGCATCCATTCTTCTTCCCAAGCGATCCGAATTCCTTGCATATGAAAAAGAAATACGATCAGACATCCGGTTTGAAACCGATCATTTTGCAGACTGATGATTTGTATACTTCATAAATGGCCGTTTAAATAGTTTTTTGTGAAACGGATGAGCTTAAAATCATTACAGATGATGAAAGAACAGTGAACAGATATAATTTGAATGTATATCAGAGATTTGCGAAATAGAATATGTTTGGCTCGCTTATACGGGCAAAGGCACCTGTCTTTGTCATGGATGAGATCTTGTATGAAGGATCGAAACAAGAAACATATAACGAGGTGAACTGGAAATGAAATTAAAAAAATGTATGCGGGATTATCCGATTCCCGCTTGTATCGGGGTTGCTGCAGTATCTTTTGCTGGCGGCTGTCAGTTTTCTACGAAAGCAGCTGCCGGAGAGAGAGTATATTGATCGATTACATCAGGCAGTTTATCAATATCCTCATGCCATTGGCACTGGCTTTAATTCTGGGCTATGGATGGGCTTATAAGAGGGGATCTTTTGGCAAGACTCTGCTTGCGGGATTGTTTGCCCTCATCCTTTTCTCGTTCACTTTCCTCACAAGAGCTTCAGAATCCATTCTTAATGACGAAACTTCCTGGAAAAGCGCTGCAGGGATTTTATTTGGCATCATTATATTATCGGCATTGGTTTTCGTGAGGAGACGATCTACCGTGGCATTATTGCCAACAATCTGGGAATCGCTTATGGCAAGGACTCACGCGGCGTTTGGAAAGCCGTGATTATCAGCGGTTTGATTTTCGGACTGGCACATCTGACCAATATCATTGCCGGTGTGAATCCTCTTAAAGCTTTGATACAGGTCGTATCGGCTTGTGCGATTGGAATCTATCTGACAGCAGTATATTATAGAGGTGGGAACCTTTGGACGATGATGCTGATCCACTCCATTACGGATGCGGGAGGCTTGTTCCGTTCTGCGTTCACAAATGAAGCAGACAAAGTAGGGGATATCAACAATCTCAGCCTGAACGGGCTGATCATGGTTCCGATCTATCTGGCTCTTGCCATCTTCCTTTTACGGAAGAAGAAAATGGATGCTGTTCTTGATAATCTGAAACAGGCAGCGGAATGTGATCGATAATCAAAATCTAAATCTGTATATAAAATAAGCGTTTATAAATCTTGGCTTTGAGGTGAAGAATATGGGAGATACGAAAAAAGATATTTCCGAAAAAGTTGAACAGGTGATGCGTGAAAGCTTAACAGGCGATAAGCATATTGAGATCCCGTTATATGAACGCCGCAAGGGAAAGGAATTCCATGCTTCAGGCAGCTGGAAGGCAACAGAGGGTGAAAAGCGAATCATAGAGTCCTTTGGCTACATGGCTTTCTTTGGCATCTTTATCGGGCTCATCATGCTTTTTATCTTCCCGGGTAAGCTTGCCTCCATTATTCTGGCTATTGGCATCATCGGCGCTGTCGGAACCTTTGTTTCCTTATTTGCGATCGTATTGCATAAACATAAACAAGAGCCTATGGAAGCTCACTACTACGATACCGACTACAAATACAACGCCTTTACCAAAGAAGAGACAGATCACAGCAAGGAGATCACAAAAGAAGAATTCTTCGGGAAAAAGTAACAAAAACAACGCAATTCATTGTAAAAAGGTTTCTGGTTTATCATCTGAAACCTTTTTATGAAAATAAAGACACATCGATGAGCAATGTTGGCAAACTATATGAATCCGTTATTGGCGTTGCCGTTTTGATGGTTTTGATGTTTACTAAACTTTTTTGCCAAAGGAAATAATCCGATGGAATTTAGATTTCGGAAATGATCAAAAGAGAGAACAGATGCAACAGTACAGACAGGCGAGGATATAGGAATACTGGCTGTGTTGCTTGTGACAGTAAATGCATTAATCGGGACGGTTGCTTATTAAGACATCAAGGATCACGCAAGAGGAGATGTATCAGTCAAGACTCAACTGATCCGTAAGCACACATGCGCCAACAGCAACGTTTGCGATTATTGGTTTGTTGGCGATCAGCCGGATGAAGCAAAAGAGCATCCAAAGAAGACGGATGACAAAGGATATTGGTTCAACGATTCAATCGCAGGAACGTATTCTTCCGCAAGAGCGTATGAACACATGGGTGAGAAAGTCTTGTGCCGGGCAATGTTCAAGATACAAGAACAGGCGATTGTTTTGTTTTACAAGGAAACTTAAAACAAACAGAAGCTCTTGCAAAAACAGCATAGGGATGATATATTGAATTCAACAAAAGGCTTGTTATCGAAAGAGCAATACCTGTTCACTTGTTTTAAGTTGGACAGGTTTTTATTATCTGGGGGAAAGAGATGGAAATCAAACAGATCATCAACAACAATGTTGTCGTCTCCAGGGATGATAACGGAGAAGTGATTGTCTTTGGCAAAGGTATCGGTTTTAACGGAAAGGTCGGTCAGAAGATCGATCCTTTGAAGATCGAAAAGACCTATGTCCTTCAAAGCGAAAGCATCGATCCGACCCTGGCTTCCTTTTTTAATGAAATCCCCTATGATGTTGTAAAGTTCGGAGTCAAGGCAACGGATTACATCATCCGTTGCAGTCCGAGGAAGATCTCCAAAAGGATCCTGGTCCCTTTGACCGATCATATCTATTCCTGCATCGAAAGAAATGAGAAAGGCGTCCGTTTTGACACGATGCTTTCTTTTAATGTACGCTATCTTTACAAAGATGAATACAAGATTGCTGAAGATATCATCGATATGATGATCTCCGATTTCGGAGTTGATGTCGATAAACAGGAAGCGGCTTTTATCACCTTACATATCATCAACGCCCAGCTTGATACCGACATCAAAGACGTCTATACAGCGACCGGTATCGTTTCTATGAGTGTTTCGACGGTGGAAGAGTATTTCAACATTAAGCTCAACAACGATGATGTCAATTTCCAGAGATTCGTCACCCATCTGCAGTTTTTTGCCAAGCGGATGGTCAAAAACACCTTCCTTGCGGAAGATGAGGATATGGAGATCAACAAACACATCAATCTGCGCTATGCCAATGAGTATAAATGCGCAAAACTGATCGGTGAAAAGATCAAAGAAAAATACGGATATCAGATCGAGGAAAATGAATATACTTATCTCACGATCCATATAGCGAGGTTGTTACGCTGACCCGCTTCAAAATACATCGAAAGGAGAAAATATGGATTACAAAAAAACAGCTGCTGCTATCGTAGAACTCGTAGGGGGCAAGGAAAACATCAGTGCACACACTCACTGCATGACACGTTTGCGTCTGACACTGAACGATAAGACAAAAGCAAAAGAAGAAGAGCTGAAGAAGCTCGAAGGCATTCAGGGTGTTGTCTACAAAGGTGGCCAGTACCAGATCGTCATCGGTCCGGATGTTGAACAGCTCTACAACGAGCTGGCACCGTTAGTTCCAAGTGCTCAGGCACAGGAAGTCGTCAAGGAAAATCTGGATGGTGAAAAGGAAAGCATCTGGAACACGATCTTATCCTACATCTCCGGTTCCGTCACACCGTCTTTGACCGTACTGATTGGTTCCGGTATGATTTCTGCTGTACTTGCGCTTTGTGCAAACGTCTTCAAAGTCGATACAGCCGGAATGACTTACCAGCTGTTCAACACGCTGGCAAACGCAGCTTATTCCTATCTGCCGGTCTTCGTAGCGTTTGCTGCTGCAAGAAGACTCAAGACCAACGAATATGTTGCGGCATTCATCGTCCTGGCATTATGCACGCCGGCGATCTCCGGTGTTGCGGATCTGAAGATCTTCGGTTTGCCAATCACAAGCGTGAAGTATACATCCAACATCGTTCCGGCATTACTGATGGTTCCGGTCATGGCTTTCATTGACCGCTACATCGTCAAGTATTCTCCGAAGTCCATCGTTTCGATCACACGTCCGACAATTTTGGCTATCATTATGTTCCCGTTGACGTTGCTGGTCCTGGGTCCGATCGGTACCTGGATTGGTCAGGCGCTTGCTAACTTCTGTGTTGCAATCACAAGCCTGGGCGGTATTTCAATGGTTATCCTTTCTGCTTTGCATCCGCTGCTGGTTATGGTTGGTATGCATACAGTCATTACGCCTTTGATCGTCAACGAAATCACGACTTATGGTTCATCTCTGCTCTTCTCCAAGGCTCTTGCCGGTAACCTGGCGATTGCTGGTGCTGCATTGGCTGTAGGTCTCAAGGCTAAGAAGACGGAAAACAAGACAGCTGGTATTTCAACCGGTATTACTGCCTTACTGTCAGTCACCGAACCTGCTTTATACGGTGTTCTGATCCGTCTGAAGAAACCTTTGATCGGTGCTTTGATCGGCGCTGCTATTACGGGTCTTTTCATCGGTATCTTTGATATCCGTGCCTATGCGACGGCATCCTGCTCATTCCTGACGCTGCCGATCTTCATGGCTCCGGATTCCATGAACAATTTCTATCTGGCGGTTGCCGCTGCAATTATCGCAACCGTTCTGGGATTTGTTGCGACCTGGCTCATCGGTTTCGACGAGGATTAATTCATAAGGGACTTTATGTCCCTTTTTCAAAGGAGGAGTATGGAAACAAGAAAGATCAACGATTTTCCACAAGATTTTCTCTGGGGTTCTTCTTCCGCATCGTTTCAGTGTGAAGGAGCTGCAAGGGAAGATGGTAAAGGCCTTTCGGTCATGGATGTGCGCAAGATCGATCCTTCGATCTGTGATTTCTCTGTCGCTTCTGACCACTACCATCGCTATAAGGAAGACGTCGCTTTAATGAAAGAGATGGGTCTCAAGGCTTATCGCTTCTCGATCGCCTGGACGAGGATCTTCCCTCAAGGAAACGGGGAAGTCAACGAAAAGGGCGTAGCGTTTTATAACGATTTGATCGACGAGCTTATCAAAGCGGATATCACGCCGATCGTAACAATCTACCACTTCGATTATCCTGTCGGGCTTGTGAAACAATATGGCGGCTGGCTCGATCGAAGAAGCATCGATGACTATGTAAATTATGCAGAATTTCTGTTTCGGACCTATGGCGATCGCGTCAAATACTGGCTGACGATCAACGAACAGGATCATGTCGTACATATGCCGTTCCGTCTTGGTTTTGAATGTGAAGATCGCAAGGAAGCAGAAAAGCTCGGCTATCTTGCCAATCACCATATGTGCGTTGCGGCAGCCAAAGCAATCGGAAAATGCCATGAGATCGTCAAGGACGGCAAGATCGGTCCGGCGACCTGCTACACGATGTTTTATCCGACCACCAATTCGCCAGCCGACATGCTGGCATGCATGGACGCCAATGAGATAAGAAATTTCTATCATCTGGATATGAACATCAGAGGCGAATATTCCCCGCTTTTCCGCAGGTATCTCGAAGACAGGGGGATGATGCCTGAGATCAAAGAAGGCGATATGGAAGTTATGAAAGAGAATAGGCCGGACTTCCTGGCATTCAATTATTATTATTCGGAATCAATCAGTGCAAATCCATGCGATGATGAACATCCGATCGGTGATATAGGTTTCAAACTGCTTCCAAGCAATGAAGCCGGTATCTATCAGGTTGTGAAGAACGAGAATCTCAAAGCGACGCTGTGGGGCTGGGAAATTGATGATATCGGCCTGCAATGCAGCGCAAGACAGCTGTGGGATCGCTATCATCTGCCGCTTCTGATCACAGAGAATGGTTTTGGAAACAAGGAGGTATGGCCTGAAGAAGGCATACTGGAAGATAACGATCGTATTGATTATCTTTCTAAGCATCTGCATCAGATTAAAGAAGCCATGAACCTGGGCGTGAAGTTCATCGGTTACTGCAGCTGGTCATTCATGGATCTGATCTCCGGACATTCCGGTTTCTCGAAACGCTACGGTTTCGTCTATGTTAACCGTGACGAACATGACCTCAAGGATCTGGCCAGAAGAAAGAAAAAGAGTTTTTACTGGTACAAGGAAACGATCGCCAATAACGGAAAACAGATCTGATATCAAGACTGCAGGCAAGCGCCTGCAGTCTTTTCGCATGAACCGATTTATGAAATGGGGCAATCATCTTTGACTGAAAAAAGCACCATCAATAGAATACGTATTACATCAAAGCTTCGAGGCGCATTCAACCGGAGCTTTTTAAGACAATCTTGCCAAAATCTTGTTTTTTTCTGTGAGTCATTCAGGGCGATTGCTTACTGTTTGTAACAGTTTGCTACAATTAGATTAAGATTCAAAAGAACTTGATAAATCGTTGTTTAGCGAGGTAAGGATATATGCTTCATTTAGAAAAAGTAAATGGCAATAATGTCTGGGATATCCTGAAACTGACGGTATCGGAATCGCAGAAAAACTTCGTTGCCGCTAATGAGATCAGCATCGTTGAAGCGTATACTGCAATATCGGGAAACGGTCATGCATTCCCGTTTGGTATATATGATGAGGATAAGCCTGTAGGCTTCCTGATGATCGGCTTTGATGTTGATGATTATTGGACGGATGCACCTGAAATTGCAAAGGGAAACTATAATCTGTGGCGCCTTATGATCGATAAGGCATATCAAAACAGAGGGTACGGAAAAGAAGCGGTCAGCCTTGCATTAGAGTTCATAAAATCTATGCCTTGTGGAGAAGCGGAATACTGTTGGCTATCATATGAACCCGATAATGCAGTTGCC